>CAYWAT010000133.1:0-6797 GCA_964456305.1 uncultured Polyangiales bacterium
CAGGTAGGCTGCGATTTCCTCTTGGTGCCAGCGTTGCTCTAGTCGACAGCGCAGGCTGAAGAGGGTGTCTTCGATGACCTGGTCGGACCAGGATGGCGGCCAGGTGATAAAGAGTTGGCGCACGGCGGGCATGGTTTCACGACCGCTGCGGCCCAAGACATGGGGCTGAGTGGGGACGTCGCGCCAGCCGAGTTCGTGCAGCTGCAAGGCGTGGATGGTCTCGCTCACGCTTTGCTGCAGCGGCTGAGCGTTATCGCTCATGTCGAAGAGCATGAGCAGCGCGTACTGTCCTTTGGCGGGCAAGCGGATGCCCTGGCTGGCGCAGCATTCGGCATAAAGGGTGTGCGGGATATGCAGCATGATGCCGGCGCCATCGCCGGTGCGAGGGTCTTGGCCGATGCCGCCGCGGTGTTTCATGCGGTGCACCATGCTGAGGGCATCGTCGACGATGCGCTGTGAGGCGTGGCCTTGTAAGTCGGCAATGCAAGCGACGCCGCAGGCGCTTTTCTCACCGTGGCTGAGACGCGGCGCGCGCTTGGTCCATGGGCATGGAGACGCCTGTGCGTGGGAGTGGGAGCGTGTCGCAGCCATGGCTACGATTATCAGAGAAGAGGACCCCGAGATTCAAGCCCCTGCTGCGTTACATCGAGATCAACAGCCTTTTCTGACGCGAGTTTGCCGCCAGCCCTTCGAACGACTGCGTGCTGTGTCTTCGCTGACTTGCTTAAATTAAAAAAGCCCAAGGCGTGAGGCACTTGGGCTTGGTGAAGGGTTAGGCTATTTGAAGGAGATACTTATAGAAACCAATTGTATAGCCTTCTAACTCCTTCAAATGCTTTGTAACCAAGGCCAATTAGTTTGTAATTCTCGTTACAGTTCCATTTGTAATGGAATGTGCACTTGCACCATTTGAGTGGAGAGTCTTCTGATCGAGTTGTAACTCCCATACATAATTCATCTGGATATTGACACTCTGCATCATGAACTGGAGCGTTCTCTAGATCGAAGCATTCTTCTAATCTTTCATTGATGCTTTTTGCCATTTCTTCGCTATGAGAATCTTCCATGTTGACTTGATTGATGGCGTCCCATGCTTGAGTGGAAGTGACATTGAGTTTGACAGAAAACCAGTCCCACCATGAATTGACTTTGATTGCTGATTTATTGGCCAAATCCACAAAGGTATTGATGAAAGCATTTCTGCTGCGTGATACAAGTCGGAATCCGTGGGCTTCGTCTACGTAAACAGCACCGAATATAATTAGAAGCGCTAAAGCGGCGGTTGCGGGTAGCTCAAGAACTCCAGTTTGTTTGTTCTCTGCACTGGCTTGGTTCTCAAGTTCAGTGCCTGATGTTTCAGGGCTACAGCTGCTCAAAGCCAGGGTAGAAATTAAGAGTAAAGCGACGAGTTTATAAGAGAGATTCTTAACCATACGAAGACTCCTTTAGGTTGGTAATCACAGCAAAAGCGCTGTGGATGCCGAGCCTTAGTGGCTTAACGTCTGACTGTCAAAAGGAAGACTTAGGGTGGTTTGTATCCTTAAGGCCCTTGCTGTTGGAAGGGGTTGCGCGAGACGTTGTTGGAGCTGTTGAGAGAATGGATGTCGCTTTGCGATAGGTCGAGGGGTGGGCGAAAGGCCTGTTGGTGAAAGTCCGCCACGGCGTTGTACAGCCAGTCGTCGTGGCTCTGCTTTCCCCGCGGGGTCTCGGCACAGACCAGCTGTGAGCCATCCGGCATCGTAAGGCAGCTCTGGCTGTTTTGCGCGCCGCTACGAATGCGCAGCTGCAAGCCCTGCGCGTTGGTTGCAAAGCGGGGCGAGCGCTCGAAGGCGTCTGCCAGGTCGTCGTTGAGCTCTCCTTCGGCGTAGAGGGGCTGCACGGGTAGCTCGAGGTCCAAGCGGCGCAACACCCCGGGGTCGACTTCGAAGACCCGTTGATAATGCGTGAGCGCTTGAGCCGGCTGATGGCGGTCGTAAAAAAGCGTATGCGCCATCAGCGCATGGATGCGTCCACGCAGCAAGGTTTCGCTAGGGGGAAGCTCGGCGAGGGCCTGCTTGCCACGGCTTAACACCGCAGCGTCGTTGCCCTCCGCAAAGGCGAGGGTGACCGCGAAGGCGTTATAATAGGCCTGGGCTTTGGGACGCTTATCGTCGCGCCGGGCCTGCTGCAAAGCCACCTGCAAGGGACCGGGGCCAATCACCTCGCTCAGGTCTCCCACCAGCCAGGGCGGCATGATCGCGCTGGTGGCGCTGCCGATTTTGAGGGTGCCTTTGATGGCCTTGCGGTTGATGAGGTCTTTTTCCGCCTGTTGCCCGCTCATCCAGCCTTTGAACTGCAGCCAGTTTGCCTTGAGGCTGACCCAGATGCGGGTGTACCAAGGGTGGGCGCAGTGTTCTTCGCGTAGCAGCGCCGCGCTGTTGTGATGCGCTTGCCGGTTGAGCAGGGCCATGACGATGCGGTCTTGGGCAGCATCGCGGCTATTGTGACCATGACGGTCGGGCACCACCATGGCTTTGCGGGTGATCTCCATCGCCGCCTTGGCTTCGCCCACATTGAGCAAAAAAGCCGCTAGCACACGTTGTATCTCATTGTGATCGGAGTTCTGCACATGCGGTGGGCGGGAGGCGCGATAGCGATTGATCTCCTTGAGGGCGGCCAAGGCTTCGGGAAAGCGAGCTTGGCGAACGTACAAGGACCCCAAGTCCATCCAAGGATTGCCATACCAAGACACACTGGCCCGCGTGGCCTGGTGCAGCACTCGCTCGGCTTCGTCCAGCTTGAACACCGAGCGCGATGCCTCGGCGAAGTTGGTGAGGTCCACCACCCGTAGACGGCCCAGCTGCTGGCGTGAATGCTCGATGGCCTGCTTGCAGTAGTGATAGCTTTTCAGCGTATTGCCTGCTTCGAACTCGACGGCACACAGGGCGTTGAGCGCAATGCCCACCTGACTGGGATCCCCCGATGCCATCCCCTCTTGGGCCGCTTTCCTCGCCTTGTCGAAGGCGCGCATTTTCATCAGCGTCCACGCCCGCTCGGCAATCATGTCGGGGTCATAAAGGCTGTTGTAACGCATCATGATGCGCAGGTTGCGCTGGTAGTTTTCCAGCTCGCCGTGCACCGCGCTCAGCTCTTGCAGGATGCGGGCATGCCACAGCCAATGCGGCGCGTCATCGGGTGTGCTGCCGTGCTTGCCTTCGAAGCTCTGCAGGGCTCGACGCACATGAAACAGGGCTCTTGGAAAGTTGGCCTCTTGGTAGTGATGCACATGGCCCAGCACCAGCTGCGCGATGAAATCCTTGGGCTGCTTGCGTACGATGCGTTCGGCCAGCTCGCGGGCTTCGATGGGCTTGTTGTCTCGAATCAGCGCCCAGGCTTTGAGGGACTCGCTTTGGTCGAGCAGCTTGGCGATGGCCGGACTATCGGTGGGCTTTGGCTTTTGCGCCTGGGCAGATGCAGTCTGCAACAGCACCCATACGAAGGTTGCGCAAAGGTACCGCGATGAGGTCGTCAATCCAGCACCTCAGGCATAGGCGTGATGCGCTGCGTTCTCACGCTGCAGCGTGTGCTTCGCCAATGCGTCAATATGGGGGGCGATGCACTCGCGAATCAGGGCCATGGGCTCTTGAATCTGGGCCTCGGTCACGATGCGATGGCCCAGCACCACAGGAACCAGGGCCTCGATATCCGCCGGCGACACAAAGTCACGGCCTTGCAGCAGGGCGTGCGTCTGTAGGGCTGCAAGCATCAAGATGAGGGAGCGGGTGGAGTTGCCCTGCGCGATGCGAGCGTCTTGCCGTAGGCTGTGGGAGAAGTTGACCAGACTCTCTTTGATCGCCGGGGCGATATACACCTGGCTGCGAATGCTCTGGCGTGCCTGCAGCAGGGTGTCGCGTGAGATTTGCGGCAATCGTTGCGCAAGGCTGAGAATGGACTGCGGGTATTGCGCCAAGACCTCCAGCTCGGCCGCGGGAGCGATGGGAGTCATGCAGATCTTGAACAAAAAGCGGTCCAGCTGTGGCTTCGGCAGGGGGTAGGTGCCGTTGAGGTCCATCGGGTTTTGGGTCGCGATGACAAAGAAGAGTTCATCGAGGGGATAGCTGACGGTATCGACGGTGACCTGCTTTTCGGCCATCGCCTCCAGCATGGCGGCCTGAACCTTGGGCGAGGTGCGGTTGATTTCATCGGCCAGCACGATGTGGGCGAAGAGGGGGCCGCGATGAAAGGCGAACTGGCGACTCTCGACATCGAAGATGGTGGTGCCGGTGATATCGCTGGGCAGGAGGTCGGGGGTAAACTGAATGCGCCTGAAGGGAAGGATGGCCGCGTCGTGCACGCCTTCGCCTTGATCAAGCGCATCGCCCAGGGCTTTCGCGAGGGTAGTTTTGCCCGAGCCTGGGTAGTCTTCCAGCAAGACATGCCCGTCGGCAAAAAGGGCGATGACCACCTGCGCGATCACCGCATCCCGGCCGCGGATGACCTGTTGCAGACGCGCCTGCACCGTTTGCATCGCGCTGTAGGCATGCTGAAGATCGGGGTGAAGCAAGGGCTGAGTCATTAGCGAGTGCCTAACCAAGACCACGGAATAAGTAAACCCACAAAGCGGCGCCACCAGGCAAAGCGCCGCCGTCGTTCCTGGCGCAGGGCTTGTAAGCATTGCCGCAGTGCTGTTTTCTGTTGGTCACTTGAGGTGGGCTGGGGCGTTATGGGATCGGCAAAGCGCTGGCGCAGCTGCCACTGGGTGAGCGGGGTGAGGCTGGGCAACTCGCCTTGTAGACGTTGGGCAAAGGCCTGATGGGATTCGCCCTCCGCCCGTCTGCAGTTGAGTTCGCTGAGGCTGTCGAGACAGGCCCGGTAGGCCCAGCGCAATTGCTGCTGCGCGGGCACCCAACGATGTCCAAGGCGGCGCAGGATTTTGATGCAGAACAAGAGCAGCAGCAGCGCCACCGCAAGCGCCGCCAAGACCCACAGTGCGGCGCGGGTCCATGTCCCCAGTTTGGCCACCCAGGGGTACTGCTCGTGGGCCATTGACTCGGGGACCAGGGGTTGACCGCGCAGCATTTCCGCAAGCAGGCGTTGTAGTTCGGGATCCACAGGGGGCGGCGGCGGGTCGAGCACGCGTTGGGGCGTGACATCCATGGGCAGCCAGCCATGACCCTCCAGGTAAATCTCGGCCCAGGCGTGGGCATCCTTGCCGGCGAGCAATAACGCCGAGCCTCCCTGCCGGGTGGATTCCTCCGCGGCATAGCCCGTGGCCACTCGGCTGGGCAGTCCCAGTGCCCGCAGCAGGTACGCGGTGGCATGCGCTAGGTGCACGCAGTAACCGGTGCGGTTGCCAAAGAGAAAATGCGCTGTGGGATCCTCGGCGCTGGCATGCTTGCTTTTGAGGCTATAGGTGGAGTTGTCGCCCAACCATGCGGTCAAGGCCAGAGCACGGGCGAGTGCGCTGTCTTTGAGGTGCTCCGGAAGGAGCTCGTTTACGATGCGTTCGGCCAGTTCGGCATAGCGATCATCGTCAGGGTACTGGGTGTAGTGCTTCCAGGTGCTGGGACTCCAGTCGGGATTGCCCGCGGGTTGCGTAACCAGTTTCACATAGGTGTTTTCGAAGGCCAGGGAGATGACCTCGTAGACCCGCTTGAAGCGGCGGTCACCCGGGTTGGGCTTGGCTTTGAATTGCAGAGGCGACTCGAGGCCAAAAGGACGGGTATGCTCGGTGAGCAGCGCGACGGTGCTGCGGTGCTTGCCCCGGGTTGATAGCGCACTGGGGGGCGTTTGGCGCACCTCGATGAGAGGCGCTGGGAAGCCCTCGGCGATGTCTTGGTCGATACCCTCTTCGGTGGTGCTGATGAGGCGATTGCCATTGAATTGACTGAAGGCCCCTTGGCGAAAGTAATACACCGAGGTGGGCGGGATGTAGTCGTCATGCAGCAGTACGATGGCAACGGGGATTTGCTTGCTGGCATCGTTGTAATCGTCGCGAAAGGAGAGGGCGTCATCGCGTTTTGCCTTGTTGCCTCCCTTCTTGCCCTTGCCTTGGGATTGCTTCGCCTTGCCGCGTAGGCCGAGAGAGTCCTTGTGTTTGAAGCCCGAGGGCAAGCCCGTCTGCTGCACCACTAAGGTAATGCCCACCATGGCGGCGATGATCAGTGCCAGGTGCACGAGCAGTCGCTTGAGTCGCGACTCGCGCAAGAGCAGTAGCACCATCAGCAAGCAGGCGATGGCGCCCAGGCTCAAGAAAATCCAGGTGGGGTCATAGCCGTAGGCGATGAGTGGGTCGGTGAGGGTATAAGGCCGGTTGATGGCGCCTTGGCGGTGCGCCACCACCAGTTGGGCAAAGGCCAGGGCGACTGCGATGATCTCCAGCGGTGCTAGCCAGGCATGCCGAGCCACCAGCGTGCGCAAGCCAATGCTGATCGCCAGCGCCGAACCGCCCCAGGCAATGGCTTCGGCGATGAGGAAGGCCTGCTGGGGACTGCTCAGGCTGCTGAGCCAGCTGTGTTGGGTGATGAACCAGCCAAGGGTGCCGCTCAGTAAGGCGAGCAAAGCGCTGCCAAGGATGACCAATCTGTCGCGTGCGGGCAGAGGCGTGACAAGACGGGCGAGGGCAACGCCTAGGGCAGCCCCTAAAGCCGTGGTGATCACCACCGAGGGAGCCGTCAGAGGCCATGCGGCGGCGGCTCCTGACAAGCCGTAGATCACCATTCGCAACAGCGTTGCCAAGCGTGGTGCAGGGGGATGAAGGGGCGACTCCTGAGGCATGCGTGGGTTCTAGACTAATGATGACTATGCCTTTTGGCTAG
>CAYWAT010000134.1:0-4362 GCA_964456305.1 uncultured Polyangiales bacterium
GTTGCCAGCCTGCAAAGAGGGTATTGAGCAGTCCAGTGCCGCGGGTTTCGGTGAGGAAAAGAGAGCGGAAGCCGATGAGACCCCGTGAGGGCACCTCGAACTCCAAGCGGGTGCGGGCGGTTCCGACCTGATTCATCTTGGTCATTTTGCCGCGCCTCTCCCCCAGCAAGGTGGTGACAGTGCCCACGAATTGCTCGGGGATGTCGATCACCACCGTCTCCAGGGGTTCCATTTTTTGACCGTCCACCTCTTGGGTAACCACTTCCGGCATGGCCAGGGCGAACTCATAGCCTTCGCGGCGCATGGTTTCGGCCAAAACGGCAATCATCAACTCGCCGCGGCCGAAGACCGTGAAGCGATCGGACTCGTTGGGGTCATCTTCCACCCGCAGGGCCAGGTTGCGCTTGGTCTCGCGCATAAGACGATCACGGATTTGCCTTGAGGTGACGAACTTGCCCACTTGTCCGGCCATGGGCGAACTGTTGACCAAGAACTGGATCTTGAGCGTGGGCTCCTCGACTTCGATGCGGGGCAGGGCCTCCGGTGATTCGCTGCTGGCTAAGGTATCGCCGATGTAGGCCTCTTCGAATCCGGAGAGGGCGACGATTTGGCCCGCCTGGGCATGCTCGATGCGCACCCGCTTGTTGCCTTCGTAGCCCCATAGGCTGGTGATTCGCTGCTGCACCTGCGTGGATTCCTGCATGAGTATCACGCTATCGCCCTCGCGCATCTGACCGTGATTGACTCGGCCGATGGCAAGACGCCCCACGTAATCGTCGTGGTTGATATCGGTGATGAGCATTTGCAGGGGTTTGTCGGGATCGCCGGCAGGGGCCGGGACGCGGTCGACAATCAAATCAAAAAGCGGCGTGAGACTATCGCCAAGATTGTTGACGTCACTGGATGCGACGCCTTCTTTGCCAATGGCGTAGAGGGCAGGGAAATCGGTTTGCTCGTCGCTGGCGTCGAGATCGCAGAAGAGATCAAAGGCCTCGGTGAGCACCTCGTCGGGGCGCGCATCCTGACGGTCCACCTTGTTGATGACCACCAAAATGGGCATGCCCAATCCAATGGCCTTGGAGAGCACAAAGCGCGTTTGCGGCAAGGGTCCTTCGGCGGCGTCCACCAACAGTACGGCCCCATCGGCCATGAGCAGGGTGCGCTCCACCTCGCCGCCAAAATCGGCGTGCCCGGGGGTATCGATGATGTTGATCAGATAATCCTGCCAGCGAATCGAGCATTGCTTGGCCAGGATGGTAATCCCGCGCTCACGCTCCAAGTCATTGGAGTCCATGACCCGGTCTTGCACCTCTTCGTGTTGGCGAAAGACGCCTGCCTGCTTGAGCATGGCGTCCACCAAGGTGGTTTTGCCGTGGTCAACGTGGGCGATAATCGCCACGTTACGGATTTTAGAGGTAAGCACGGTAGTTTTAAGACCTGTCTTGGTTTAGTTCAGCGCGTAGCCGGGAAAGAAGTAGGTCACTTCCCGTTGCGCCGAGGCTGCGGAGTCCGAGCCATGCACGGCATTCTCGCCGATGCTGCCGCCATGCTTTTTGCGGATGGTGTTGGCGTCGGCTTTGGCCGGGTCGGTGGCACCCATAAGGGTGCGGTAGGTTGTGATGGCGTTGTCGCCTTCCAGCACCATGACCACAACTGCGCTGCGGGTCATGAACTCGACCAGCTCGCCAAAGAAGGGGCGTTCTTTATGCTCGGCATAAAAACCCTGCGCTTGGGGCAATGTTAGATGCATCATGTGCATGCCTTTAATGGTGAGGCCAGCGCCTTCGATCATGGCGACGATATCGCCGATGGAGTGCTTTTCAACTGCGTCGGGTTTGATGATGGAAAGGGTGCGTTCAATAGCCATGATGAGTGTGTTTCCTTAGAGAAGTTGCTTGAGGGTCTGGCCCATATCCGAGGGCGTGGGTGCGATTTTGACACCGGCCTCGGTAAGCGCCTTGATTTTGGTTTCGGCGGTGCCTTTGCCACCGGAGATGATGGCGCCCGCATGTCCCATGCGCTTGCCTGGAGGTGCGGTGGTCCCAGCAATGAAGGCGGCGACGGGCTTCTTGAAGTGATCCTTAATGTAGGCCGCGGCTTGTTCCTCGGCGGTACCGCCGATTTCGCCAATGAGAATGATGCCGTGGGTGTCCTTGTCGTCCTTGAAGAGCTTGAGCACATCCACGAAGTCAGTGCCGTTGACCGGATCGCCACCAATGCCCACGCAGGTGCTTTGGCCGATGCCCAGAGCGCTGAGCTGACCGACAGCTTCGTAGGTGAGGGTACCGCTGCGCGAGACCACGCCGATATTGCCCTGCTGGTGGATGTGTCCGGGCATGATGCCGATTTTGCAGGCACCGGGGGTGATCACCCCAGGGCAGTTGGGTCCGATAAGGCGTGAGCGGCTCTGACCGTCGAGCACGTGGCGCACGCGAATCATGTCGGTGACCGGAATGCCTTCGGTGATGCAGATGATAAGCTCAATCCCCGCGTCGACAGCCTCGAGGATGGCATCGGCAGCGAAGGGAGGGGGCACAAAAATGCAGGTGGCATTGGCCTGGGTTTGCGTGACTGCATCAGCGACGGTGTTGAAGACAGGAACTTTGCCCTGGAAGGACTCGCCGGCACGCCCGGGGGTCACGCCACCGACGAGCTTGGTGCCGTATGCGAGCATCTGCTCCGCATGAAAGCTGCCGGCACTGCCGGTAATGCCCTGAACGATAAGACGGGTGTTGGCATCGACTAAAATCGCCATTACTGAGCTCCTCCTTGCACCTGCTTCACGATGGTTTGCGCGCCCTCAGCCATGGTGGCGGCGGGGGTAATCGCCAATCCGGAGTTGGCCAAGATAGCGCGGCCCTGCTCCACATGGGTGCCTTCGAGGCGCACCACCAAGGGCACCTTGAGGCCCAGTTCTTGGGTGGCGGCTAAGATGCCTTCGGCGATGATGTCGCACTTCATGATGCCGCCGAAGATGTTAACGAAGATGCCCTTAACCTTGGGGGACTGCAGGATGATCTGAAAGGCCTTGGTGACCGCTTCTTTAGTGGCACCGCCGCCTACGTCGAGGAAGTTGGCGGGTTCGCCGCCGTAGTGCTTGATGATATCCATGGTGGCCATGGCTAAGCCGGCGCCATTGACCAGACAGCCGATGTTGCCGTCCAGCTGGATGTAGCTTAGGCCTGCTTCGGTGGCTTCGATCTCGGTGGGCTCTTCCTCGTCGAGGTCGCGCATTTCCTGCCAGTTGCGATGGCGGAAGGTGGCGTTTTCGTCGAAGTTGACCTTGGCATCGAGGGCCATCACCTGGCCATCGCCGGTGATGATGAGGGGATTGACTTCGACGATGGAGCAATCTTCGTTGTCGAACATCTTCGCAAGGGCGCCCAGGACTTTGGCAAAGGCGTTAACGGTCTTGCCTTCGAGGCCCAGGGCAAAGGCGATGTTACGGGCTTGATAAGGCATGAGACCGGCCACCGGATGGACGGTGCAGCGCAGGATCTTTTCGGGGGAGTGGGCCGCGACCTCTTCGATGTCGACCCCGCCTTCACTGGAGGCCATGAGGGAGACGCAGCGGGTTTCGCGATCGACGGTGAGGGCGACGTAGAGTTCACGGGCGATGTCCAACCCTTGTTCCACCAGGAGGCGCTTGACCACCTTGCCCTGCGGTCCGGTTTGATGGGTGACCAGGGTGCTGCCCAGCAGTCCTGCCGCCGCTTCTTGAGCAGCGGCGGCGCCTTTGACCACCTTGACCCCGCCCGCTTTGCCGCGACCCCCGGCGTGAATCTGGGCTTTGACCACCACGGTCTCGCTGCCTGTGGCGTCGATGAGGGACTTCGCGTGTTTGCCGATCTCCTCGGCGCTAAAGGCCGCATGTCCCTGGGGCACAGGGATGCCGTACCGACGATAGATCTCTTTGGCTTGGTACTCGTGAATGTTCATAAGGAGGGCAAGCCCTAGCGCATCTTATGGCGCACTTCCACCCTTATGATGGCAAAAAGAGTTTAGGTTATGCCTGTATCCAGCCTTAGCTTTGCTTGGGTAGACTAAGGGATCGTGGCCACGCTTGCGCTCTTCTTGGCTCTCAAGGTGGCGTGATCGAGTCTCCAAGTAGCTCTGAGGGAGTGGTTCTGAGCAATTACAGGGTCGACTAAGAAATTATCACCACCGCCTCGACGATTAAGGGGTCCAACTAGAAATTTATCGCCAGCGACTCAACGATTAAGAGGTCTGCCGAGACAATTATCGCCTCCAGCCAAACGATTAAAGGGTCCAGCTAGAAAATTATCGCCTCCAGCCAAACGATTAAAGGGTCCGCCGAGAAAAATATCGCCAGTGACTCGACGATTAAGGGGTCCGCCGAGA
>CAYWAT010000134.1:4462-6743 GCA_964456305.1 uncultured Polyangiales bacterium
AAAATATCGCCAGTGACTCGACGATTAAGGGGTCCGCCGAGAAAAATATCGCCAGCGACTCGACGATTAAGGGGTCCGACCGGAAAATTATCGCCAGCGACCCAGCGATTAAGGGGTCCGACCAAGAAATTATCGCCTCCAGTCAAAGCGATGAAGGGTAGCGACTACGGTTTGAAGCCATCGACCACGCGGATGGAGGGTACCGACTACGGTTTGAAGCCATCGACCACGCGGATGGAGGGTACCGACTAAGAATTGAAGGCGTCGACCGTGCGGATGGAGGGTCCCAACTAAGGTTTGACGCCGTCGACCCAAAAATTATTACCCCTGACCCAAAAAATATCGCCGTCGACCCAAAGAAAAAGCCCCCTGACCCAAAAGGGCGAGGGGGCTGCCAAGGTTGGCGCGATAGGGCCTGCTTAAAGCAAGCTCACCCGCGCTTTCATGCGCTGTAGCGCGTATTAGTTCTCGATGTCCACGGTTGCGCGGGCCTCGGCCTCGAAGTTAAAGAACATGGTCCACCCTTCTTCGCCGTCACGCATGTCTTTGGTATCGTCGGGGAAGATAGGATCGGGCAGGGTCACACTTAATTGCGCTTCGATAGCATCGGTGATCGCGTCTAGGTCGGTCTTGCTGACAAAGCCCGACATGACGCCGTCGCTGATGCTTCCATCGCTTGCGGGGTCGCTTCCTGCAATGGTGGGTGCCTGTAGCTTGAAGGTCGCTCCCTCAACCAGGTTAACGTCGAGGCTGCTGCTTGAGGCGCCAGGTGTCGCGCTGAAACAGGGGCCCATGGGATCGTTTAGGGTTGCGCTGCTGTCGAGATCGGTGGTGTCCGGTGCACAGCTATCCGTCGCTTCGCTGGTGAGTGGTGCCACGATAAAGCTGTTCTCGGGCTTTTGGTCGTTACGGCAACCGTTGCTGTCGCAGACGCCAGCAAATACCACCAAGGTGTCTGCTTGAGTGGGATCGACAGCATCCGCACTGGTGTGGCGGCCGATCATCAGTCCGCTGAGGCCATTGAAGGCTGCACTAATCGCGGTGTTGATGGCGCTCTCGTCGGTCAATGGATCTACGAGCTCGAGGCTGGTAATTTCGTACCAGTCGGAATCTGCGTAAAGCTCCAGGCCTTGAGGACCGCTGCTCTCGCTGTCGCTGCAGGCGGTTATCCATAACAAGCAGGCGCTCGTCACGAGTGTGGTGAGTAGATATCGTTTTGTCATGTGGTTCTCCTATCGGTTTTAGTTATGATCAAGTCACAAGTATTTAGTATAGATTAAGAAAGCGCTGGTACAAACAGCTCCTCGCTATGCATACCAAGCATTATAAATATAGCCTGCAAATATGAAATAGCCAAGGCAGGTACGACAAAAGCCTCACTAGACCGCTCTCAATTTGCTTTGAGCCTGAGTGCACCCGGACCGCAGGAACGATGATGTATGTATAGATACCTTGAGCTCCAACTCCACCGCACTCCGCTGCCCTGCTTTCGCAGGCGCTCACTCCGCTCGCACGCGTCGTGAGGACCGGATGTAAGCCAGGATCAGAGTAAAGTGATAGCGGTCTAAAGCAAAATCTTTCGCTCTGCCCAGCGCTTGGCAGTCGTCTCCATATCTGGCAGCCGGCTGTAGCCAGGATCAGCGTGAAGTGAGGGCGGTTTAGGGGTTAGGGCGCGTGTGTGATGTCATCGTGGCCTTTGTGATACTGCCCATGCCGCCGTTGCCAGCCGCGCAGCACTGCGGGATAGCGCAGTCTTACGCCATCGCCCTGGGGCACATGCCAATCGCAGGTCTTGAGGGGAGGATGCTGGGCCAAGGTGTACTCCAGCTTGCGGTGGGGGCAGTGTTTGCCGGGGGCCTGCCCGGATATGGGGCAGAGTGCGATGCGCCGCAGACCTTGCGATGGGCGTGGGGGCAGGCTTAGGTCCTTGCCCTTGCTGGCGGCCATTAAGGCGGCGCGGGCAAGCTCCCCGGCGCCGGCCATGGCGAAAAGACCCTGCATGGGCGCCCCATCAAGACGCCCCACCCAGGCGCCCACGATGAACTCGCGCGTCACAAAAAAGGCAACCGTATCGGCAAAGCCTTGGGCAGTGCCTGTTTTGACCGCTACCGGGTAGGGCAGATCGGCAGCGATATCCATGCCGAACATCGGCAATCGCGCGTTAGGATCGGCCAACATATCCATGACCAACCAAGATACCTGGGGGGAGAAGACCTGGATGTCCTTGGCGGGCTGCGGTTGCCAGCTGAGGGTGTGCCCACGTTTGATGTAGCGAATCCCT
>CAYWAT010000135.1:0-6700 GCA_964456305.1 uncultured Polyangiales bacterium
TCGTCTTGGGAGCGCACATCGTAAAAGCGCCTTGCCTTATCATTGGACTTTTCAGGGTCATGAAACTCTCTGCCGCCTGCCTGAGCATAGAGGTTGAGCTGGGTCCTAAGGGTTTGGGCTTGATTGTCGATAACTTGGAATCCATCGCTCTCAATGCCTAAGACCGCCGTATCGATACCCGATTCGCCGCGAATTTGGGCGATGAGTCCAGCCACGCGTTCGGGGGCATAGCCACAATTGGAGCTGCCATCGAGCATGAGGACCAAGAGCTGTGGTCGCGAGAATTGCGCATTGTTTTGTAGGTGTGTCTTGGCGACTTCTAGGGCTTGGTAGATGGGCGTATGACCCAGTGGATCGGGCTCGGTTTCATCTAACCAAGCGGTCACCTCTTCGTTGGGAAGATTCGCGCCGTGAATGATTTGCGGTTCTGCTGGAACCTCGCAGGTATGGTTCGCCGGCGATGCGGGTGCGTCTTCGACGTCAGATCGTCGACCGCAGAGCTGTCTGCCGTATCGGGTGATAAAAGAGGCCTTCACATTAATAGGAAAGGCAATGAGGCTGTAGTTGTGGCCGTGCTTTTGGAGGTTGGGTAGCAAGGTTTTGAGCGCATCGCGTACGGCATCCCAGCGATTGCTGCTTGAACACTCATCTGGAAAGGGGTTGGTGGTCATCGAGCCAGACATGTCGATGACAAAGGTGATATCCGTGCTCACGGGGTTGAGAAACTGGGCGTCAAAATTTACCGAACAGCGACATTGCTCGCCTTCGCACTTACAGGCGCGGTCCTCGCGGCCAATAAAGCAGTCGATCCCTTCGCAGGAGGCAACCTGCTCACTGCTGCTCGTGCCTCCGTCGGAACATTGCAGTAGCCCCAACATGCCAAAGAGGACGATCCCTAGAAGCAAATGCCTCATCCCTGTCTTTCTGCGACGCGATGTTAAAACAGCAAGCATGTGCAAAAACATAGATGCAAGTCACAAGCCAATAAAGGCTGCAAATAAAATCAACAGCTTAGATTTTCTTGTTGAGGCTTGCTGACATCAAAAAGCGCCCCTGTGGGTGCAGGTGCTCATGCACTCTGGGGAATTAAGTCACTTGTCCTCAGGGTGACGACTAGAGCTCCACCATGGGCGGCCCTTGGTTATCCACTTGGTTCGCCATTCTTTGTAAATCTCACGCCGACGGCTTTCTCCCCCGGGAGTCGCATCATCATAACCGAACTGGATGCCACAACTGGGGCATATCTCATCACTTGGTGAGTCGTGCTCCCATGGCATGAAACCTAAGTCGTACCCACACACGGGGCACTTCGTTGCTGCTGAGGTTGTTACAGGCCTACCGCTGGTTGCTCATGGGCTCAACGCTCGATAATAGCTTGCGCGTGAGCGTGGCGATGCCTACCTGGGCTAGCTGCGTGTGGGTAAAGGCTCGTAGTTTGGAATGCTTGATGCTGCTGCGAGCGCTTCCGTGAGCTACGGTGATGTTCATCTGGCGATGAGACAGCGTATGTTGCACGGGTGTTTTCACATAGCTGAGGCGCGGAATATCGAGCTCCAGTTCTCGTGCTAAGCCGCGCGCCTTGGGACGCGCTTGATGCTGCTGCGAGAGCTGCAGTAGCGGGGGATGCCATAAGCCACCAAACAGTGCTTTTTCGCTGCGCGTTAGCCACACCTGCTCGCGATCCTGACTGTGGATCACAAGGGCAAGACAATGCATGTCACGCACCACAGGGCGAGGCTTAGGCACCGGACGTTGAGCGACAGTGTTGTTTTTATAGGCCTGACAATGCGATTGCAGCGGACACTGCTCACATCGGGGATTACGGGGCGTGCATAGCGTCGCACCCAGCTCCATCAGTGCCTGATTGAAAGCCCCTGGACGCTCCCCTTGCACTAAATCCGCTGCGATTTTCCAGAGCTGTTTTTGCGTTTGGCTGAGGCCTAAAGAGCTGTCGATATCGTATAAACGACAAAGCACCCGCATCACATTGCCGTCCACCGCTGGCTCGGGTTGATCGAACGCAATGCTACCAATGGCGCCCGCCGTGTAAGCACCGATGCCTGGCAAACTGCGTCTCTGTGTTGCCTCCTCGGGAACCTTGCCCGCATAGGTTGCAAGTGCCTCACGCACCCCTTGGTGTAAAAGCCGCGCGCGGCGGTAATAACCAAGCCCGCTCCACTGCGCCATTACCTCATCCTCAGGCGCCTCGGCTAAACTTTGCAAGGTGGGAAAACGCTGTGTGAATCGCTGATAATAAGGGATCACCGTCGCAACCTGCGTTTGCTGCAACATCACCTCGGAGACCCAAATATGATACGGATCACGCGTCTGCCGCCATGGCAAATCCCGCGCATTGGTATCGTACCAATGCAGAAGAGCAGCGCGGAGGGGAGTGGGAGAAGGCAATATCTAAGCCACTGTCGTCGAGTAACGCCGGATCAAGGCAGCAACAATCCGTTGTGCAGTTTTGCCATCCCATAACTTTGGTACACTTCCTTTTTTCTTATTACCTTCAAGCACTTGCTTCGCTTCTGCGATAATATGTTGAGGGTTTGCTCCTGTTAGTACGTTTGTTCCCTCCGACACAGTAATCGGTCGTTCGGTATTCTCGCGTATTGTAATACAGGGAATACCCAATGCGGTCGTTTCTTCTTGGAGTCCTCCTGAATCAGTAAGCACAAGCTTGGCTTGGGAGGTAAGAGACATGAAAGGTAGGTATCCAAGAGGCTCTATTATCTTAACGCCGGGTGTTTGAATGAGTTTAGTATCAAGAGCAAATGACTCTAACTTACTGCGCGTTCTCGGATGAACGGGGAACACCATGGGAATATTTGCGCTTAGCTCTTGAATTGCAGCGATGATTTGTCCGAAGGTTTCGGGATCATCGACATTGGATGGGCGATGAAGCGTAAGCACGGCATATTCATCGGGCTTGACCTGCCATTGTGACACGGGATGCTGTTGTTGAGCTCTTGAACAGTTATCGAGTAGAGTATCGATCATAATATTGCCTACACAGAGGATTTTCTCGGCGGCAACTCCCTCTGCGAGTAGATTCTCATCGCCATCAGGTGAGGGCGTCAGCAAGAGATCTGCGAGTCGGTCCGTAACCAAGCGGTTAATTTCCTCGGGCATTTTCAAATCGCGTGAACGCAAGCCGGCTTCGACATGCACGCAAGGAATCCACAGTTTTGCGCATACTAAGGATGCTGCGACTGTGGAGTTCACATCACCGACAACTAACACCGCATCAGGTTTGTGTTCGATGCACACTTTTTCGAAAGCTATCATCACCGCGGCTGTTTGTTGCGCATGCGATCCCGAGCCTATATTCAGATGAATATCTGGCGTGCGCATACCTAGGTCGTCAAAAAACACCTGTGACATATTGGCGTCGTAATGCTGACCTGTGTGCACCAAAAGTTGATCGTGCTCTGAATATGTATCGAGCTCTTTCATGATAGGAGCAATCTTCATAAAATTAGGACGGGCACCCGCCACATGAATGATTTTCATAAGCTTTATTTCTATCCTTTGACGATTTTTTGCATGATATTTAGGTACCGCTTAGCGAGCATTTCGCGACTTGCATGTTGTTCAACCCATGAGCGCCCTTGCTCTCCTAGCTTTTTCTGTTTGCTAGGGCTGTCGGCAAGTTCCCCGATCACGCGGGCCAAGTCTTCGGCATTTTCAGGCTTGGCGAAAACTCCGGCCTGGGCATCGTCGCACACGAGTTTGCGCGCAGCGCCATCGATGGCGAGCACTGTGGGGCGCTCGCAAGCCATATAGTCAAAAACTTTGTTAGGATAAACTGTGCGAAACGTAGGGTTATTAGCGAGCACGGCAAGTCCTGCGTCTGCCGAGGCTACCACTTTAGGCATTTCTGATTTAGACACAGGACCATGAAAGACGATGTTGTTTAGCTTTGCTTTCCGAACACGCTGACTAAGTGCCGTACGCTCGGGACCATCACCTACACAGGCAATGAGAAGGTCATTGCGATGACGTAGTTGTTCAGCTGTATCCACTAGTTGGCCAAGTGCATTGGCACGTCCATGGGCACCTGCATAAAGGAACACATGCTTGTCTCCCCAGCCAAGCTGCTGTCGCAACTGTTGGTCTTTAGGTTGGGGAGAAAACATGCGTAAGTCGGCGCCGTTAGGCACAAATGTGATCTTGCTTGATGCAGCGAGTCGACGTCGTTTAATGTCTTCTTCAAATGCAGGCGTGAGCACATTGACACACGTTGCATATTTATAGGCTAACGCTTCGAGTCCATAGAGCGTTTTCGTCAATAAGCCTGTTTCTGAAATTACACCCGTTGTAACTGCGCTTTCTGGCCAAAGGTCACGTACTTCAAAGATCCAGGGCACCGTTTTGAGGCGAGCGCGCGCCGCAAACCAACCGCTAGTTGCAACGGTAAGCGGTGGTGAAGAAGCCACAATTACATCGGGTCTGGGTAATATCCTCGCGACCAAACTGGCCGATATCGCAAAACCAGCAAAGCCTACTGCCCTACCTACATAACCTTGACCATACACTGGTGGCACATAACAGCGATACACATTCACCGAGCCGTTTTGCTCCCGCGTATATAAACGATACTTGTTGGTTTTTGTGATGTAACCGCTGTTATAATCCGCTGCGCAAGCAACCACGTCGATATGGTGCCCCGCGTCGCTCCAAAATTGCGCGAACTCGTTAAAGCGCGACCCGCCAGGAGCGCCGGGCATAAGGTAATGTTGGTGGATAACTAAGATGCGCATGTAGATAACTCTCGCAAGTGCCCGTTGCTAAGCTGGAATCTAAGTTTTTGCTGCCCTGATATTAGGTTGTAATCGCATTCTGTTACCTGAATATCCCACTGTTGTGCCGATGCCACGGTGAGCCAAGTCAATGGCAGAGAAGCCCTTGTTTCAACGCGTAGAGCGGGACAGGGATGTTTGTGTGCATAATGACGTGAATACCAACCATCGATGGGATTTGTTAAGCCGTGGTTAATTTTGCAGCGCTGTATGAGTCCTATGACCTGCAAGTAAAAATTGCCTTGCGGAGTTTTGAGTGCGATTCCGACCTGATTTTTTTCGTGAGGGTAATGCAGTTTGTCGTAGTCAAAATCACCACAGAGCCAGTGCAGTTGCGCTTTTTGTTCGAGGTGATGACAATGCTTTTGGGGATGAAAAAGCGTATCTGCAATTATCCAGGTATCGTCTTGCCACATTGCTAGTGAGCGTCGGTGAATGCATTGGAGGGTACGCATGAATCCGTAATGCTCTCCAGTGATAATCTGTGCTTCACCATTGTCCGTAAATTCTCGGCAGTTGGCCTGCGTCCAGTGAACCACTTTGAATTGACGCAAGTGTTTCATCTGGTCGGTTTCGTCGAATGTGACGGTGTTGTGACTTGCTCCGCTCATGAAATGCCGGTGCCACTGAGAGTGCCCGTTGTAATGGTAGCTGCCGCCGTCGACGAGCACGTTTTGTCCTTGCCACCATAAATCTACATGCAGCATGTCAATTTGCGAGAAACGATTGCGCAGTGAGCCGCAACGCAGCGTGCAAAAACTACTCTGAGTGCTTTTGCTACGTAGCACTTGTATTCCTGTATGGTTGAATGCGATGGAACGTTGTACGGATTGTGCTTTAGGGGCCTCAAGAGCTTTGGGTCCAAGCAGCCAATAGGTTTCCTCGTCCCAGGGGCCTTTGGCATAAAGGCGTGTGCCTGAGGACATAAGACTGGCAGCTTGTAAGGTAGGTCTAAAATCGGGATACGCACAATCGCTTAGAACAGCAGGAAGCGCACCATCGTTTGCGCCGTAGTTTGGCAACCACCCACTTGCTGGATCCTGTTGTGTCACCAGAAATTTGACCGAGCGACTGAGAGCAAGTTGCCATTCTGTGCTATCGTCCTTGCGTTGCTTAGCCACCAGCATCGCCCACATAAGGATCTGCAATGCAACGCGGTGGTAGTTGTGGGACAGCTGGATATAGCCACCATCTTGATAAAACTGACGCTGCACATGGTAATCAAAAAGCTTGCGCCCTATAGTGCGCCACTTCTGTGCTTCA
Organism: uncultured Polyangiales bacterium; assembly: GCA_964456305.1. GTDB lineage: Bacteria > Myxococcota_A > Polyangia > Polyangiales > CAYWAT01 > CAYWAT01. The sequence continues at coordinate 6,069 of CAYWAT010000135.1, forward strand.
CAAGTGTCAAACAGTCCTCCTACCCAATAGAGCAAAAAAGCCTCGGCTAAGATGTGATTATTGTAAACTGCACGGTGGGCGTATTCGATGTGCGTTCGCACATGTCTAGCCCCAACATAAAGTGCTTCGCCGAGGAGGTCGTGTGCTTTGGATTTTTCTTTTTCAGAGCGCCTTAGAAGATGCTGGTAAGCAAAAGTCCAAGCCACTAAGCGAAAAACAATTTCCTGCCCTGATGCCCAGTGTACACCTAACCCAACCAGGTTTTCCTCGGTAAAACTCTGTATGTGTTGCCACAGTGTGTGTGCATATTCGTCTCGGCGTTCTGGATTGCAAGAAGCAGCCCGAGTCAGGTAGTAGGCCTGAGGGAAGCGTCCTAGCTCCCAAATAAGTTTGATGTCTTGTTTTCCCGCTCCGGCTACAAGTGCTTGCCGCCATGGTGCGTGCTTCGGCCAGGAAAAGCCGGTACGCGGATCGCGATGCCAATCGATGGGATTGCCATAATCGTCGAAGCGCTGTGAAAAACTCCAAATACGACCTCGACATGCTTTTTCTGCTTTGCTTTGTAAGGGGAATGATGTGGATGGAAGCTCTCTAAGTCGATTTGTTGTATTGGTGCCGGCGGGAGGGATGAA
>CAYWAT010000136.1:0-6501 GCA_964456305.1 uncultured Polyangiales bacterium
CTCAACCAGCTCCTGGTGGAGATGGACGGCTTTGAGTCCTCCGAAGGGGTAATTATCATCGCTGCCACCAATCGCCCCGATGTGCTCGACCCGGCTATCTTAAGGCCCGGCCGTTTTGATCGTCGTATCGTGGTGCCGCGTCCCGATCTTAAGGGTCGCGTGGGTATTTTGGCCGTGCACACCCGCAAAGTCCCCACCGAAGCGGGTGTTGACCTCGAGCTCCTAGCCCGTGGCACCCCCGGCTTTTCCGGTGCGGACCTCGAAAACCTCGTTAACGAGGCTGCACTATTGGCTGCACGCCAGGACAAAGACCATGTGGCGATGCCCGACTTCGAGGAAGCCAAAGACAAGGTCATGATGGGCTCGGAACGTCGTTCGATGGTGATCAGCGAGAAAGAAAAGCGCGTGACTGCGTGGCATGAAGCTGGCCATACCGTTGTGGCCTGGTTGCTGCCCAATCACGACCCCGTCCACAAAGTCACCATCATTCCCCGTGGTCCCGCCCTGGGGGTGACCATGGCGTTGCCCGAAGAGGACCGACAAAGTTACTCGCGCGAATGGGTGGTGGACCGCATCGCTATGGCGTTAGCCGGGCGCATCGCCGAAGAATTGGTCTTCGAGCAGCTCACCACGGGAGCCTCGGACGATTTTCGCAAAGCCACGCAGCTCGCACGCTCGATGGTCACCGAATGGGGCATGAGCGACGCCTTAGGGCCCATGTCCTACACCTCAGAGCGAGAGGAATCGCCCTTTTTGTTTGGTGGTGGCATGCAGAGCAAGGAGTACTCCGAGCAAACTGCCAATGCCATCGATAAGGAAGTGCGGGAGATCATCCAGCAGCAGTATGCGCGCAGCAAAGAACTGCTCACGCAGCACCGGGACAAGCTTGATGCCGTTGCTGAGGCATTGCTCGAGCGAGAAACCCTCGACCGTCAGGAAATCGAAGCCGTGATGGAAGGGCGGCCCTTGCCACCCCGTACCCGTATTGTGATCCCCACCTATTCTGAGAAGCAGCGCCAGGCCAAAGAACAGGAGAGCAGTAAAAGCTCCATCTTTCAGCCACGTCCTAGCGAAATCCCCTCGGCCTCAAGCTAAGCCCTCTTGTCATATCCCACGGCCCCCGAGCTGTGGGGCATCCTTAATGTCACGCCGGACTCCTTCAGTGATGGGGGGCTCTACCTCGATCCCAATCGCGCGGTGGCGCGTGCGCAGCAGATGGTGGCCGAGGGTGCGCACTGCATCGATGTCGGTGGTCAGTCGACTCGCCCGGCTGGTCGTGACTATGGCGCGGGTGCGGCGCGGGTCAGCCCAGAGGATGAAAGGCAGCGCGTCTTGCCTGTGGTGCGCAGCCTTTGTCAGCAGGGTGTCCGAGTTTCGGTGGATACCACCACCCCCTCTCTTGCGCGGGCTTGTCTGGATGCGGGGGCTCTGTACATCAACGATACCTCCTGCGGTCGCCATCCCGAACTGCTTGCCCAGGTCGCGCAGGCCGAGGCGCAGATCGTGCTCATGCACAACCGCGCGCAGGGACAGACCAGCGGGGCCAATGCTCACTATGCACATTGTGTGCAAGAGAGCTGGCAGGAACTTGAGGTCGCCATCGATAGCGCTCTGCAGGCAGGCATCTCGTCTGAGCGCATCTGGGTCGACCCGGGCTTAGGCTTCGCAAAAAATGCCGAGGATTCTTTACACATCTTGGCGGAGCTGCGGTACTTTACTGGCAGGGGGTATCGGGTTTTGGTGGGCGCATCACGAAAGTCCTTTTTGGCGCATGCAACAAAGGGCAACACAGCAGCATTCGCCCCTCCCGACCAGCGTTTAGGCGCCTCTCTTGCCAGTGCGATATGGGCTGCCCACCAAGGCGCCCATGCCTTGCGGGTGCACGACGTGGCCGAGCATGCGCAAGCGCTGACCTTGCTGCAGGCTTTGACCTGCACCTCGTCATCGTCCCGATCTAACGTGCCTTTTGACCCCGACGACCTACCGTGATTCAAGACCTGCTGCATACCGTCGTCGGCTTCTTCGCGCGCAATGCCCTGTTGGTGGCACTTGACCTCTGCGACATTCTGGTTGTCAGCTTTCTTATCTACCGTGTCCTCGCCCTCCTCAAGGGGACCCGCGCCATGCAGACCGGTATCGGCCTCGCCCTCATTTTTGCCGTCTATTACGCAGCCCGGCGCATCGGCTTCATGACTTTGTGGAGCATCCTCGATGGTTTGATCACCTACATCGTCTTGATTGTGGTGATCCTCTTTCAAAATGACATTCGCCGCGCGCTCATGCGCATGGGGGGCGCCAGTTTTCTCATCGGTCCTCGGGGCGCCAAAGCCTCCAACATCGTCGATGCGGTGGTGCGTGCAGCCACCTCGCTAGCCCAAAAACGAATTGGCGCCTTGGTGGTGTTTGAGCGCGATGCCATTCTCGACGAGTTCATCGAGCCGGGCGTGATGATCGACGCCGAAGTTAACAAAGAGCTGCTCTACAGCATGTTTGTGCCCAGTTACGAGAACCCTCTGCACGACGGCGCGGCGATTATCCGCGAAGGGCGCCTTGCTCAAGCCGGGGCTTTTTTGCCTCTCACCAGCAATCCCGACTTGGACCGCAACCTAGGCACCCGTCACCGTGCGGCTCTGGGTCTTTCCGAAGAAACCGATGCGGTGGTGGTGGTGGTGAGCGAAGAACGCGGCGCCATCAGCTTGTGTTTCAATAGCAACATCGTGCGTAACCTCGATGGCGAATCATTGCGCTTGGCCCTCAATGGATTGCTGCGCATTCGTGCGAGTCGCAAAGAGGGAGCCTCGAGCAAGAGCAGCGAGGTCAGTACCCTGGACCTGGCCGCCGAGCCCACCATCCCAGCCACGCCGAAGCAATTGGCCTCGACCCTGCAGTCCTCGGAGGAGAACTAAGCATGGCGGGCAGTCGTCGCAGTGCGTTGCGGGTGATACTGCCGTGGCTCACCCACAACCTGGGTCTTAAGGTCATCTCCTTGCTTAGCGGCATTGCCCTCTTCGCGATTTTCAGCGGCGCCGACGATGTACAGCGCTCCATCTTTGTGGAGGTGGTGCCCATTCATGCTCCCGAGTCCTCGGCCCGTGTGCTTATCAGCGAGGTGCCCGAGCGTGTCAAAGTGACGCTGCGTGGCAACCGTTCTCTCCTGCGTTCTGCCAGCGAGCAAACCCTCGATCCCATCAAGATGGATTTGCGCAACACCGACATGCGTTTTTATGCCTTCGACCCGGTGGCTTTTGATATCCCGCAGGGACTGAGCATCGTGCGCATTACCCCCGATACGGTGCCCCTATCCTGGGCGACACGCATCGAGCGCAATGTGGGCATCGAGGCACGTTTGGTGGGCACGCCCCGGGATGGTTTGTATGTGGACCTGCCGGTGCAAATCGATCCCTCCGAGATTATGGTGCGGGGGCCTGAGGATGAGGTGCAGTCCATTCGGGTGATGCTCACGGAGGGCATTGATATCCGCGGCTTGGGGGCCAAGGCTTATGAGCGTTGGGTGCAGTTGGAGCATCCGCCGCCGCATACGCAGCAGGTGACCGGCACCCTGGTGAGGGTGAGCTTTGAAATCAAGCATATCATCATCGATCGGGTGCTCAACGCCTGGGCCATTCGCTTGCCCGAGGAGCTTCGCAGCAGCACAGAGTCCGTACGATTGCGACTGCGTGGGCCGCAGCGGCACCTCGATCAACTGGATGCCAAGACCCTGGTGGTATCCCCCGACCTGAGCGAGCTCGATCCCAAGCGCCGCAGCGGTAGCGTGCCCCTACGCGTGGTGGAAAAGCCCGCCACCATCTCCGTGCTCGAGCTCTCGCCCAAACGCATCCGCGTCACCCGGCGTTGAGGCTCTGCTTTCCCTAAACAACCTATCCGCTCTAAACTGACCTTTATGGCCTCGACAAAGAAAGCGACTCCCAGCGAAATCAAGCGGCGCGTTTTGAGAGCAGCGGCGGAGCGTTATCAGCGTTTGCTCGCCACAGATGATGAAGAGTGCCGTTGGTTAAATGAATGGGAGCAGGCTGATCTGGGGGGTGCCCCGAGTTCAAGGAATAAGCTCAGACGTTAAAGCGCACGTGCAGCACATCGCCGTCTTGCACGACGTAGTCTTTGCCTTCGACGCTCATGTTGCCGGCGGCTTTGACCGCGGCTTCGCTTTTCAGCTTGATGAGGTCATCGCAGCGCATGACTTCGGCGCGGATGAAACCTTTCTCAAAATCGGAGTGGATGCATCCTGCCGCTTGGGGTGCTTTGCCGCCGCGACGCAGGGTCCAGGCGTGCACCTCCTTGGGGCCGGCGGTAAAGAAGGTGATCAACTCAAGCATCGCATAGCCGGTGCGAATCACCCGGTGCAGCCCCGGCTCGCTGAGGCCAAGCGAGGCTAAAAAGTCGGGTCGGTCCTCGGGGGGCAAGGCCATGATCTCCGCTTCGATGGCCGCGCAAATAAGCACACAGGGGGCGCCGCGTTCGTCGGCCATGCTGCGCACCTGGTTGACCAAGGCGTCATTGTCAGCATCGGCCAGCTGTTCTTCTTTGACGTTGGCCACATAAAAACAGGGCTTGGCGGTGAGCAAGCAAAGCTCACGAAAGAGAGATAAGGTCTCGTCGTCGGCTTTGCTCAGGTCCAACTCCGCCGCTCGCTTGCCCGCATCGAGAAGGGCGAGCAGTTGATCGCCGAGGGTGAGCATTTTCGCTTCGCGCGCCTGTCCTCCCTTGGCGGCTTTGCTGGCTTTTTGGACCCGCTTCTGCACCGTCTCTAAATCGCGCAGCACCAACTCGGTTTCGATGATGGCCACATCGTCGACGGGGCTGACCCGGTTTTCCACATGCAGTACGTTCTCATCTTCAAAGCAGCGCACCACATGGGCGATGGCATCCACCTCGCGAATATGGCTCAGAAAGGCATTGCCCTTGCCCTCTCCCTGCGCCGCCCCGCGCACCAGACCGGCAATATCGACGAACTCCACCGTCGCGCTCACCACCTTGGGGGCTTTGAAGACCTCCACCAAGGCATCTTGGCGTGCATCGGGGACCTCCACCACACCCACATTGGGATCGATGGTGCAAAAGGCATAGTTGGCAGCCTCCGCCTGTTGTTTGGCGGATAAGGCGTTGAATAAGGTCGATTTGCCCACGTTAGGCAAGCCCACAATACCGACAGAAAGAGCCATAGTCCTTAGCGACTAGCAACCTGCATTTGAAAGGCAACGGTCTGGACCTTTTTTCCCTAGGCCTCGCTATCGGTATAAGCTTGGTGTAAACTTGTTATGTGACTGTTCATATTTCTAGCTTGCCTCCTTCTTCGTATGAGCCTTCTTCATCGCATCCTGGACGCCAAGCCAAGCGCTGGCCTCTACAGGCCACCGTTAGGGTGCTGAAGCCCTTTGAGGTGCGCGGCTTTGCCCTGAATATTAGCGAGGGTGGGATTCGCGTCGCCATGGACCTCCCCTTGCCGGAGGACAAACCCTGTGTAGTGCAGATCTCGCCTCCCGAGGGGGGGAGCTACGAGCGCCATGCGCAGGTGGTATGGAGTCGGCAGCTCAAGGATGGTTGGCTGATGGGCCTGCGCTTCGATGAAAAGCAGTAGCTTCTCCCTGAAGACCGAGTCAGTGTGCGGACTATGCGCCGACGCATGTTCTTAGGGAAAATCCATCGCGCCACCGTGACCGACGCCAACCTGCATTATGAAGGCAGTGTGAGTATCGTTGAAGCCCTGATGCAGGCCTGTGGCATGCTGCCCTACGAAGAAGTGCACATCTGGAACATCACGCGAGGCACCCGCCTGGTGACCTACGCCATCCCTGCGGCGGCGAACAGCGGTACGATTTGCATCAACGGGGCCGGCGCGCACCTCAACCAGACCGGCGATATGGTTATTCTGGCATGCTTTGGCGAAATGGAGTATGTCCAGGCCAGTCAGCATAGGCCCACGGTGGTGCTGGTCGATGCCCATAACCGCATCACGACACCCCCGTCTTGAGATATGCACCTCCGCCGAGGTGGCGAAATGGCAAACGCAGGAGACTTAAAATCTTCCGTAGGAAACTACTTGCGGGTTCGAGTCCCGCTCTCGGCACTGGATCTATGCGTGGTATCGACGATTTCGTCGTGTACGCCTGAGCGTATGGATGTAAGGTATACGCTTTAGCGCATAGGCCCTCGAGAAAATCGCCTGCTTCTGGCTAGTTAAGCCCATCGACTCAAAAATTATCGCCACCGACTCGACGATTAAGGGGTCCGACTCAACGAATATCGCCGTCGACTCAACGATTAAGGGGTTCGCCGAGAAAATTATCGCCTCCAGCCAAACGATTAAGGGGTCCGACCAAGAAATTATCGCCGTTGACCAACGTGATGAAGGGTATCGACTACGGTTTGACGCCCTCGACCGCGCGGATGAAGGGTAGCGCCTCAGGATTGAAGCCCTCAGCCAAGCCGATGGAGGGTAGCGCCTCAGGATTGAAGCCCCCAGCCAAGCTGATGGAGGGTAGC
>CAYWAT010000137.1:0-6462 GCA_964456305.1 uncultured Polyangiales bacterium
ACGTCAACGTCGACGAGATCCTGCTGGCCCACGAGTCCATCGACGGCGCCGGCGACCAGAAGCGGGCCGAGATGGCCACCGACAACACGCTGCACCGGGTGCGCGTGTTCTACACCGGTGCGCTCAACGTCGAGCTGGCCGGCGAGGTGCGCCCGGGGGCGTACGAAGCCGACGACCGCGTCACGCGCCGCTTCTTCATCATGAAGGATCCCAAGGTGCGTGGCTTCAGCACGAGCGAGGACGAGGACCTGGCGCTGCTCGAGGATCTGCCCTACGCGATCCTCAACAAGGCGCGCCTGTCGTACATCTACGACTTCAACTAGCGAGTCGGGGGAGCGCGACTCCCCGCGATTCGGATCGTCGAGCCGTCGTCTGCCGCCGGGCAGCTGCGGCTCGTTTGCGTTGCACGGAACGGAGCGTTCCTCCCGTTGGGGTCGAGCCTTCGTCAGGCCACGCATCAGCGAGCGTCGGGCCAGCTCCATGGGCGCCGATGTGCGCCATCGCGAGCGGTCGCCGTGGACCATAGCGCAACCCTCTCGGAAGGCTGGCGACCCGCAGCGCTGGCCCGACAATCTCTCGTCACGGGTAGACGTCGAGCGTCGTGTCCAGGGTTCTGCGAAGCAGGATCAAGGTGAAACCCGGGTCGGTGCGCCAGCTAGACTGGTCCGCCCGTGACTCCGGGCAATTGATGGCGGATCCCAGAACTCTGGCAGGCAGTCCCAACGAAGGGGAGCAGTTCCCCCTCTACGAGGCTGACCTGCAGTTGATTGAGAGAGCCCAGCAAGGGAAGGCCGCGGACGTCGACGAGCTGCTCCGGCGTCTGCGCTTGATCCCCAGGATCCTGCGGGCGCAGAACGCGAGGCTCGGTGCGCCCGTTCGCGAGCAGTCCCTCGACGATCTGGCCCAAGACGTCTTCCTGATCATCTGGCGCAAGCTCGAGAGCTACGATGGCCAGCGCCCCTTCGAGGCCTGGGCCTATCGCATCTGCCGCTACGAGCTGATGAACTGCATTCGTCGACAAGGACGCCACGCGATGGCGGAAGTGCATCCGGACGTTCCGGAGCCCGAGCCGTCGTCGTCGCCGTCGTACGAAGATGTCCATCGCGGCATCGAGACGCTGCCGAACGCGGAAGCCGCCGTAGTGCGGCTCAAGCACTTCGAAGGCATGACGTTCGACGAGGTCGGGCGTCGCATGAACATCTCCAGCAACACGGCCAAGACGCGCTACTACCGCGGCATGAGCCAGCTCGAGGCCTTCCTCCGCGAGCGGCGCAGTCAGCACGACGGCGGCAAGGACGTTTCCAAGCCCTCTCCCAAGGAGCTCGAGGCATGACCCTGCACGAGCACATCCTGGAAGAGGCCTTCCTCGACGAGGACCGGCTCCGCTCGCCTGAGGTACAGGGTCATCTGGCCGAGTGCGCGGCGTGTCGTGAACGCTTGGACGACCTTCAGCGCCTGTCTCGGGAGCTGGACGTGGTCGCGACCGAAGAGCAGGAGGACCTGGGTCGGGCGATGTCGGCTGCGAGCGAGGATGCAGGCCTCACGCCCGGTTTCGAAGCGCTGCTCGAGCAGCACAGGAGCGGCGGTCGTGCTTCGGGCGCCGCGTCCGGACCTGCTCCGACATCCGTCTCGCGCCTGCGTCCGCTCCAGATGCTGGTCGCCGCCGCCGCGGTGCTCGCCATCGTGTTCTTCGGGCGCGAGCTGATCACGCTGAAAAGTCCAATGATAAGGCAAGGCGCTTTTACGATGTGCGCTCCCAAGACGAAATCGCCAAAGCGCTCAAGGGCCTTAGCCTAAGTGCAGCCAACTGCCGCTTTGAGCTCAGCGACATCCCCGATAACTTCAAGCTTGAGGGCGTCTATCTCGATGGCAAAACCATCGAGCGCAACACCACCCACGGCTGGGAAGTCAAAAGCGACCGTAGCGAGCTCAAGTTTTTTGGCTCCGCCTGCGAAGTTCTACAGCGCGGCAATGCCAATCTTGTGCGCGTTGATTGGCTATCCCCTCGACGCGCGCTGCTTCAATAGTTAGTAGTTGAGGCATGTTAGCATTACGCGATGTCATCGATCGCCTCGATGAAGTGAAGCAACAGATGGCTCGGCGTGGCCCTGTCGATGAAGCAGCATTCAGCAGCCTTGCTTCCTTGGCGACCAAGCGGCGAGAAGGCATCATCGCCATCGAGAGTTTGCAAGCCAAGCGCAACCAAACAAGTCAAGCCCTCGCCACCGTCGACAAGCAGTCACCTGAGTTTGCCAGTGCGCGCGAGGCGATGCGCAGCTTGGGCGCGGAGCTCAAAGCACTCGAAAGCCAGCATGCGGAGATAGAGCAGGAGCTGCAGCAAATCTTGCTAAATCTGCCTAATCTGCCCAGTGACAGCACCCCCGAGGGGGCAAATGAAGAGCACAACCCCGTCTTGCACCACTGGGGCGACAAACCCCTCTTTGACTTCAAGCCTCAAGACCATGTCGCACTTGGCGAGGCACTTGGCATCCTTGATTTTGCCCGTGCCGCCAAAGTATCGGGAGCGCGCTTTGTCTTTTTGCAGGGTGCTGGCGCTCAACTCGAGCGAGCCCTCATGCAATGGATGCTGGATACCCACGTTTATGAGCACGGCTATCAGGAGTTATGGCCTCCCGCCCTTGTGCAAGACAGCGCTATGCAAGGGACCGGGCAGCTGCCCAAGTTTGCCGACGATGCCTTTGCCATTGCCGCAAACGAGGGCGATGCACGCAGGCTCTACCTTGCGCCCACCGCGGAGGTATCGGTCACCAACATGCACGCCGATGAAATCCTAGCCGAGGATTCCCTAGCGCTTGCCTATGTTGCCTATAGCCCGTGTTTTCGCAGCGAAGCGGGGAGCTATGGCAAAGATACCCGCGGGATGATTCGCCAGCATCAGTTCGACAAGGTGGAGCTGGTTCAGTTCGTTCGTCCCGATGAGGCGGAGGAGCGCCTGATAACCTTACGCGCACATGCCGAGGCTATCTTGCAAAAGCTCGACCTGCACTATCGCGTTGTGGAACTCTGCGCGGGAGATTTGGGCTTCAGCGCCTGCAAGACCTTCGACCTCGAGGTGTGGTTGCCGGGACAAGAAGCCTATCGCGAGATCTCCAGCTGCTCTTGGTTCGGCGATTTTCAGGCGCGGCGAGCCAACATACGCTATCGCAGCGCCAAAGGGAAAAAGCCGCAGTTTGTGCATACCCTCAACGGCTCTGGCCTCGCGATCGGCAGAACCGTTGTTGCCATCTTGGAGCAAAACCAGCAAGCGAACGGGAGCGTTCGCATTCCTTCGGTGCTGCAGCCTTATATGCGCAACCGCGATGTGATCACTGCCGGTGTTTAGTCCTCAGCGCGATCATCCTCTAGCCCCACTGACCACCTTGGAGCTTGGCGGTAAGGCCCGTTACTTTGCCGACATTCACTCCCTCGATGAACTGCACGAAGCTCTTCGTTGGGCGCATAACCATCACGTTGCGCTGCAGATTCTTGGCGATGGCTCGAACATTATCGTCGCTGATGAAGGTGTTCCTGCATTCGTGCTGCGCCTAGGTCTCAAGGGGATCGTCAGCGATAAAGAGGCAGAGGGGCGTATCTTCGTTCAAGCAGCCGCTGGTGAATCATGGGACGCATTGGTTGAGTATGCCGTGACCCACAATCTGGCAGGCATTGAGTGCCTGTCTGGGATTCCGGGACGCGTGGGCGCCGCACCTATCCAAAACATCGGCGCTTACGGTCAGGACATTGCCCAGTGCATGGCTCACCTCGAAGCAATTCATCGCGAGACTTTAGAGACAAGGCGTTTTGATGCATCGGAGTGCGGGTTCTCGTATCGGCAGAGTCGCTTTAAACAACCTAACAATCCTTGGATTATTACCTCGGTGACCTACGCTCTACGGGCGCAAGAAACGAGCACGATAAGTTATAGAGAACTCAAGCAAGCCCTAGGTTCATCAAAGACAACGACCTCTTTTCCTTTGGCACAGATACGCAAGCAGGTGCTGGCACTAAGAAAAAGTAAATCCATGCTGCGCAGTAGCGATGACCCCAATCGTCGTTCGGTGGGATCTTTTTTTGTTAATCCCATTATTCCCACACAGCATGTGCAGGCGCTGCAAGAAGCACATGGCGCAACCATACCGCAATGGCCCGTGAGCGAAACACAGAGCAAGCTGTCCGCTGCATGGCTAATCGAGCAGAGCGGCTTTTACAAAGGTCAGCGCCAGGGCGCGGTAGGCATCTCCTCGAAGCATGCCCTTTGCTTGGTTCATCATGGCCACGGCAGTAGTGAAGAACTGCTCGGCTTTGCGAAGCAGATCCAGACTAAAGTCTTTGAGTGCTTTGCGATTAATCTAGAGATCGAACCGAGTCTTTGGCTGCCCCACGCAACATAACAATCAATTCGTGCCGCGAATATAGGCCACGGTCTTAACTAAGTGGACGACTTGCTCGCGCTGCTGTGGCGTGAGCTCGCGAAAACGCACGCCCATACCAGGATTTGGATTATCGCCCTCTTCACGGATGGGGTTAATCCACGAAACTTCGCCATGTAAATGCAATCTGGCATGTTCCTCAGAACCAAACTTCAACTCCAGCTCTGTTCCCACCGGCAAAGGTTGCTCTGAACGGATAAAGATGCCCATTTCGCTGATATTATGAATATAAGAAAAGAGAAAGTTTTCACCGTCTGAATAGTCTACAGAAATCATCGTAGGAAAGCGTTGATGCTGCCGTCTCTCATGATTGGATTTTGCTGGTGGATTGGTGTTGGAGTCGGACATCATCGTTTCTGTTCTTAAGCGTTAATCCATATGGGAATCAACAGCTGTTGGACGCCCCGCCACATGCGCTGCGCCCTGACCTGCTGTGTTAACGACAATCGCGTCGATCGCGCGTTGCATCTTCTTGCGTTGTCGTTTGAATGCGTGCAAGTGTTTGCGGGCCATCACGCGTCCTGGACTGTGCATCTCGCGTAAAGGATCGATGAAGCGGCCCTGGTGCTTCAAGCCAAAATGAAGATGCGGCCCTGTCGAACGACCGGTAGAGCCCACGTAGCCGATAACCTGACGCTGTTTGACGCGCACGCCAGAGCGAATCCCCGAAGAAATACGCAGCAGGTGCGCATAATAGGTCTCATAACCGTTCTCGTGACGAATCCCAATCAAGTTACCATTCGCACCTTTCATCCCTGCAAAACGAATACGACCGCTTGCAGCTGCCCATACAGGCGTACCACTTGGAGCGGCATAATCGACGCCGTAGTGAGGTTTCGGACGCTTGAGGATGGGATGCATGCGATGGGGATCAAAGGGAGACGAAATGCGTTCATAACGCAGCGGTGTAACCATCCAACTGCCGTGCATCGCCCTTCCCTCTGCGTTGTAATACCCTTTGTTTTCTTCCCCTGCCTCAAAGTAGAAAGCGCGCAAGGTTCCAGCCACTTGGCTTTGGTATTCAATGGCCAAAACCGGACCATAATCTAAAAACTTGCCATCGATAGAACGCTCATCGACCAGGACCTTAAACACATCGCCGACACGCGCCTGGGTATCAAAGCGAATCTGGCCTTGAAATACGTCGATAAAGTCACCCACCAGGGTGCGCCTGAAGCCCTCGCGCATGAGCGCATCGCCTAAAGAAGCCATCACCACCCCCCCACGAGCAATGCGCTCGCGGGACACCGGAACTTTTTGCTTTGAGCCCACAAAAGCGCCTTGGGGCGTGCGCACGGCTTCGAGGTACTCGGTGGAATTGGCCTGATAGCGGAACCTCAGTAGCTTCTGCGACTTATCGCGCACCACGGTAAACCGGTCTCGCGGACGGCAACGACGAAAATCCATCAACGGGCGCAGGGCATTTTCGATGGCCACGCAGTCCTGCGTTGAAAGCCCCGCATCCAGCAACGCAAAGCGAAAGCCTCGCGACTGACCGAACTGATAAACGCGCTGCAAAGAGTGCTCACCTTCGATGACGATTTCGGTATCGTCGGGTAGCTGCACCATCTTGCCGTGATCGACAGCATCTGTATCGACCTGCGCGCTGTCATCCTTTTGCGGCATCGCGAGAGAGGCATCCACCACGGGGGTTTCATCTGTTCGGGGACCTGCATCGGCGTCGGTGCTCAGCGAGTAAATGGTGATCACCCCCGCCGCGCCAGCAACCGCGACAACCCCGACCCGAGCCATGCTCACCACACGCTTACCGCGCATCGCATAACGCTGACGACGCAATAAAGGCATCCCCACGTCGGACAAAGGCCGGTGGTTGACGGGTTGTTTTTCGATGGGTTGCTCAGACCCCATAGTCGCAACTCTTATCAGGGAGCTCGATAGATGCAAAGTGCCACGACAAATCGATTGCCAGAGCCTCGCTTTGCCTTCATCGTAGCGCTCCACCACATTGTGGAGGCACGTAGCTCAGTGGGAGAGCACTACCTTGACACGGTAGGGGTCGGCGGTTCAATCC
>CAYWAT010000138.1:0-6444 GCA_964456305.1 uncultured Polyangiales bacterium
CATCGCCGTCAACGCCTCAAATGCGCCACGATGATCGGGACTCTGCTCGAGGACACGGCGATAAGCCGATACCGCAGCGTCTTTGTCCTTCAGATGATCGAGGGCCACCCGTGCCAAACGCATTTCCAAGTCGATGCGCTCTCCCACTGAGGTCACATGATCGATCCACGCCAGAAGCATCTCGTAGGCTTCTTGGTGACGCCCCTGTTCCATCAGCAGGAACTCAAGCTGCGAAAAGGCCACGGCACGTCCCGTTCGCAATTCGGTAACCGGGAACAAGCAGGCGATGGCCTGCGCCGAATCATCCAGCTTATCTTGGCAAATTCTGGCCGCTTCTTGCAGAGAATGACTACGCAGGCGCTCATCCAAGGAAGCTTCTGCACGCGCACGCAATACCCGCACCAGCGACGGCCACTCAGATGCTTTGCGATATAAGGTCGCCAGCGCTTCCCAGGCTTGATCACGGTGACGCTCACTGGCCAGCAGCGTTTCGTAACACTGAATCGCAGCGCTGGGGTTATCGAGATGGCTTTGGTAGATGCGCGCCAGCGCTTCGAGGTAATCAAAGCCCTCGTCGACACTCTCCTGCTCTAAACAGGGCAGTTCCTCGAGGGTCTTCGCCAAAAACTGCCAGCCTCCTAGCTCCATCGCATAGGACTCGAGAATCTCTAAGCGCTCCGGCGACGGCTCTTCCTTGAGCGCCCGTGCATAGGCATGCATGGCAAACTTTTTATCGGCGTTGCGGGACTCATGCAGATAGGCGATGGCCTCAAAAAGCTCGAGACGCGTGATGGGATCGTCCACCAAAGCAACGCGGGTTTCATAAATGGCAACCAGCCTTTTCCACTGATCATGGGCGCGATAGACGGGCTCGAGCATGTGGGTGATGCGGACCTTATCTTCCTGCTCACGGGGCAACCACATTTCAAGAAGGCCCACCGCGGTTTGCAGATTGGGCTCCACGCGCAGCATTTCCTCTACCGTATCAAGCGCAGCAGAGGGATTTTGCAATTCCTCCATATAAAGCTGCGCCAACTCAAGCCGCAGCTCCTGCGCCTCGGATTCGCCGGCCACGGTATCGATGCTGGCACTGAGATGCGCTTCGAGCGCAGGCCAATCCTGCTCGGCACGCAGCAAATCGCGACACTGCTGAATCGCCTCTTCATCAAAGGGCGATAAGCTGAGAATCTCTCGGTAGGTGGTTATCGCCGCTTGGGCATTGTCCTGCTTGGATGCCTGAATGTCGGCAATCGCATGCAGAAGGCGAATCTTGGCGGCATCATCGAGGGCATGGTCGAGCTGCTGCCGACCCAGCGCAACCAGCTTGTCGAAATTATCGAGATCGCGATAAATCGCTTCCAGACTGGTGATTACTTTCTCCTGCGTCGGGTCCTTTTCGAGCACGCCCTCGTAAATAAGCGCGGCTTGCTCGAGCTGCCCCAGCTTGGAACGCTTGATATCGGCATTGATCAGCAACAGAGGCGTCAATGACGCGGCGTCATGCTGCGCATCATTTAACACCACATCAAAAAGGGCGGTCACATCCTGCCAACGCTCGAGAATACGCGCGAGGCGCTGCAGCTTATCCCAGATCGCGGTATCCCACGGGTCGTCTCTGAACATTGAACCATAGGCTTCAAAGGCCGCATCAAGGTTTTCGAGATGCTCTTCATTGAGTTTGGCAAAACGCTGCAGCAAATTGCGTCGCTGCACCGGATCCTGCTCCTGTGACAAGCGCGCCTCCAGCATGGCAGAGACTTTTTGCCAGTTCATCTGCGCGAGGAAGACCGGCTCCAGCATGTCTGAGCAAGTCTGCCGAAATTCGGGCCGCTGCATGATGTCTTCGATCAAGGCAATGGCGTCGCGATGGTTGGGGCTTTGGGCGAGCACCCGTTTTAAGCAGTGCAGGGCCTGCTCGGGATCATCACAGTGGTGATAATGAATGCAGGCCAGTTGATAGGCGGTGTCCACCTGCTGTGGCTGATTTTCGAGGCGTCGTTCGTAGAGGGACACCAAGGCTGGCCACTGCGCATGCTTACTATAGATAGCCGCTAAGGTATCGACGACGTCATCGCAGTGCTCGTCGTACACCAACTGCTCATAGGTCGCGATGATCGCCTCATGGTCGCCTGCACAATGGGCTTGCAAGAAGGCGGCTTTTTCAAGCAGCAACGCTAAGCGCTCGGCACTGTCGGCGGTGACCTCAATGCGCGTTTCGAGATGCCGCCGCGCATCGTCATACTGCCGAAGTTCGACGGCGAGAAGGTGGGCTTGGCGCAAGGCGTCTTGATGGGCGGGATCATCGTCGAGAACACGCTCGCATAAATGATAAGCGCGCTGTGCATCACCCAGCTGGGTCTGCGCGAGATCCCTCAGCTGCAGCAAGACGCGCACCTGCAGAGCGTGGCTAGGGATCTGCGTAATGCAGGGATCCAACACGTCGAGCACCTTGCGGGCGTTATGCGTGAGTTCACCCAGGCGAAAGAGGTCGCTCACCAAGGCCTCCCAACGATCTGCAGGCACTTCACCGGCACAGACCTCGGTCCAGATATCAAAGGCCAAGGCCCTGTCGTTGAGCTCCCGCTCGGCAATGTGCGCGGCTCGCGCAAGCAACTCCCAACGCGGGGCAGGCGGCTCCACGAGGGCAAGGCGGCGCAAGACGCCGATCAGGCGACGGTGATCACGCCGCATTTCATAGCAGCGCATCAAGGCATGGGCCGCGGAGCGCTGCACCCCGATGTCGAGATCATGGCCCGCCTCGCAAAAACCCTCCAACTGCTGCGCAGCCTCATGCTGAAAGCCGGATTCCTCGAGGATATCAGCGTAGAGCTCCACCGCCGTGGGTGCATCATGCAGTTTGGAGCGCACCACCGAGGCCACCCGCAACTTCAAGGCCAGCTGTTGCTCGGGTTCCTGCACTTGAGCCATCCGCATGGACAAGACATCCAGCAGCGAGCTCCAGCGTTGTTGCAGCGCATAAAGCTGCTCCAGTTTTTCCACCACATCGAGGCGCGTTCCAAAATGGCTCAGCGCATCCTCGTACCACTGGATGGCTTGGTCGACATCTTTGAGCTCATTGAGGTAGGTATCGGCAATACGAAGCATTAATGGCAGCCGTGCTTCATCCTCGGGCGCCAAATCGGACACCTGCTCCTGCAACACATCGATGAGCTTGGTCCACTCCTGCGTATGCTGGTAAAGCCCCTCCAGCGATTGACGAATCGAGTGACGCGCGGGATCGAGAGCGAGATAGGCTTCGTAGTTTTCGATGCGTTCTTCGTGCGGCGCTTCGAGCCGCTCCAAGATTTCGGCGCGCTTGGCCAGCAAGGACATGCGCCTTTCGTCACTGCTTGCCTGCGCGATCTCCACCTCTAAAAGAGCGTTGTACTTGCGTAAATCGGGAAGACCCCGGTAGTGCTCCTTAAGCCACTGAATCGCGTGATGATGATGATCCTCGGCAAGGGCAGGATGCTCAATCAGGGAAGCAAACAAACGCTCTGCCCGCGCTGGATCGGCAAGTGAGCCCGCATACAGCGAAGCCAATCGATACACATACTGAGGATGCTCATGCGAGGTGGCTTCGATGGAGGCGAGCAGCTCTTCCAGCGCCGCCGCTTCCTGCGCTTGCAAGCCTTTGCCCTCGGCAAGGGCGCTTAAGCGTTGACGCAGCGCCTCATCGCCGGGATCTCGCGCCAAGAGCTGACGTAAATAATCGATGGCCGGCTCGGGTTGATGCAAGCGATGCTGATGCACATCGGCTAACTCGTTTAAAAGGTCGATGGCCAGCGTCGACTGCGCATCGACATCGCTCAGCTGCAAGCGCAGCAGGCGAACCAACTCGGGCCAGGCACCTTGAGCCATGTAAACCGGCTTCAGCACCTCGCATACACCCTCGCGCAGCGACGAATCCTCGCTCTGCAAGTGAGCTTCGAGGGCCGCTTGGGTTTTAAGATGTGTGGGACTGCTATGCAGCAGCTGCTGATACCAAGGCAGCGCATCATGCGGCGTCTTAAGAGCGTGATCGTAAATCTGCCCGATTTGATAGAGGAGCTCGGTGTCTTTATCGCCAGGCTCAGCACCCAAACGACCGCGCAATAAGGCGATGAGTTTCTCCCACTGGGCATGCTCCTGGTAGAGTTTGAGCAAAGCGTTGAGAGAATCCTGGTGCGTGGGCTCGATCTCCAGTACCTGCTCGTAGACATGCATCGCCGCCATGGAATCGCGCACCACCTCCTCGAGCACAAAGCAGAGGCTCACCAGCAAATCAAAGCGCACCTCGGAGTCGATGGTCTCGGCAATGCGCGTTTCGTAGAGGGCTTTGAGGGCATCCCATTGCTCAGCGCGGGTGTAGAGCTGGCGCAGGGTTTCAAAGGCCCCCGTATGTGTGGGATCACAGTCTAATACGCGGCGATACAGCCACACCGCCTCAACAGCATGCGCGCCATCGCTGTCGCAGAGCTGCGCCGCTTGCAAACAAAGGTCTATCTGTTGACTGCTAGACAGCGTCTCGGGCGCTTCGAGCACCTGCATGAAGCTTTGCAGCAAAGCCTCCTGCTGGGAGGCCGCAAGAGCGGTGTCGGTCAGCATCGGCCAGTGTTCGTCGTGGTCGGGATGCTGCAGAAAGGCCGCTCTCAGAAAGGCAAAACCCTGCTCGGGCTGGTTGAGCTTCACAGAAGCCAGCTCTCCCGCCTGAAGACGCCATGCATACTGCTGCTCGGGCGAGCTTGCGGGGTCTTTGAGCCGTGCTTGCAGAATCGTGAGCAGTTGGGCATAGCCCGCCGCGGCGTCGTAGACCTCCTCAAGCAGGCTATAGATGGCTTGTTTTTGCTCAGGCCAGGCCGCAGCCAAAGTTTCGAGGGCAGTGAGCACCCGTACATCCTGAGGATAGTCCGCTAAAATATCCCGATAGAGCGCCAAGGCTTGCTCGCGATCCTCACAGCGCTCCAAATAGACCTGCGCCATGCGAATCCGTGCGTCGAGCGCCTCCGCTGGGGTCTCGCTACGCGCCGCCAGCGCGCCTAATGCCTCAATATGCGCGGGCCATGCCTCAACGCTCTCGGTTAATGCAATCTGCTCGCGTAACAAAGCCTGGTTATCGGGCTCTAACTCACTTAAGCGCTGCAAAAAGGCACAGGCGTCGCCCGGCTGATCGCGCTTTTTTTCGAGTTTAACCAAGGCGCTGAGCACGCGGCGCTCCTCATCCACGGCGGAGACACCTTCCAGCCGCTCAAGCAACCACTGATGCAGCTCATCCAGCCGTCCTTCTTGGCTTAACAGGCGCTCCAGCATCGCGATGGCCTTGGTATCCTCGGGGGTAGCGTCGATGAGGTGGCGCAACGCATCGATAGCCAGGTCCGGGCGCTCCAAATGCTTGCCGGCAAGCAGGGCAATGTGTCCTTGCAGCACCAAGGCGTCTGCAGGCTCCGCGCTGGACACCGCGCTTTGCAAGGACTGCAGCAATTCGGCATGCATGCCGCCGCGTTGACTGATGCTAAACACGCGATCCCACCCATGCGCATCGCTGGGGTCGAGCAGATAGACGCGTAACGCATACTGAAAGGCTTTGTCGGGTTGACGCAGATGCTCCGAGGCAAGGTGGTAGAGTTCGTTTAGGGCCTCGATTTTCTCAGCTGGCGAAAAAAGGGCCTCGCGGCAGGCAAACATCGCCTCGCGCAAGGACAAAACCTTGCGCCAAGCCGAACGGGCTTCGTAAATCAGCAGCAAGGCTTCGAGGGTGGGCAAATGCTGGGGATCAACGGCCAAGGCCCGCTCGTAACAACGCACGGCGCGGCTTTCGGACTCGAGTTGATGCTGAAAAATCGAAGCCGCGCGCAGATTGAGCTCCACCTTTTCGTCGGCATCATCGCTGCGATCGGCGGCCCGCAGGCAACATTCGGCAAAGCCTGCCCAGTCGCCCGCCGCTTCATAGAGGGAGGCCAAGGTATCCCACTGCTGATCTGCCATCAAGGGGTCGCGTACCGCGCGCAGCGCCCGCACATGTGTGGGTTGCAACTCACAAAGCTCCAGCCAAGAGGCCAGTGCCTTCTCGTTATCCAAGAGATGGTCCTGATAAACGCTGGCTAACTGCGCGAGCAAGGCCGCGCGCGCGTCGTCTTCCGTCGTCTCCTCGAGGCGCAGGGTCAATACCTTGGCCAATACCGGCCACTGCTTGCTGCGCACCGCCAAAAGCTGCACCGCGGCGAGGGCATCGGCGTGGTGGGGGTCGAGATCCAGCACCTGCTGCCAAAAGGCAATGGCATCCTGGGGCAGATTCATCTTTTCGTTGGCAAGGGTGGCGGCTTTGGCCAAAATCTGGATGCGTTCCTGCGGGTCGTCGATGCATTGGGCCCGCTGCGCCAGCACGTCTACCAAGGCACGCCAGGCACGCCTCTTTTCGTAGATGTCTTCGAGCCCCTTCAACGCCTGTTGATTGCGCGAATCCAG
>CAYWAT010000139.1:0-6310 GCA_964456305.1 uncultured Polyangiales bacterium
CGGGATGACCTATGTTCGCCTTTTTGGTTTGCCCGGTGTCGACTTGTCGCACGTGGTTTGCTCGCCCAATAATCCCAACGAAGTATTTCTTGCAACAGGATTTGGTCTCTATCGTTCTACCGATGGTGGACTGACTTTCGACCAGTTGCTGGTGGGTTGGCCCGGAGCTCCGGCAACGGCCATTCAAGCCGTTTCGGCCGGTGAGGGCGAGCCCTCTAACATCTATGCCGCATGGGGATCGGGTCTTTGGTATGGCAATCCCGATGCCGATACGGGACTGCAGATGCTGTATCCCGATTTTAAAAACAGCGATACCGCGCCTTGGTCGGATATCGATTGGATTGATATTTCCCGGTCAGGAGCGATTTGGATGGCGACTCGCGATGGAATTCGCGTTTCATTTGATCAAGGCAAGTCATGGAAGGCCTTATCGCGTAATCTCTTTGAGCGTCAGGCCATTCGCCAGGTGCTGGCAGGGCCCAGTGAAGGTGATCAAGAACGCATCGCGGTGTTGATGCGTGACTGGATTTACGCAAGCGATGACCGGGGCAAGACATGGCATCCTTTCTTTAACGGCCTGACCATACGCGCCTTCAAGCAGATGGCGACCTCCCCCGGAGGCATGGGCATTCAGCCGGGCTGGTGGTTGGTGGCTGCAGGTGAGATTTGGACCACCGTGCCGCCCATCGATCATGGGCTTCAACAAAGTAGCCGCGACGATGTGCTTTGGGCCCTCAAGCGTTTGTACAATACACCGCCCATCGATGTGGTCATCGAGCAGGTGCTGAAAGGGGTGTACATGTCGAACCGCGACTTGGATGAAGTGATGCATCGCTCCAAGATTCGTGGCTGGCTGCCCACCATCTCCTTCAATGTGTTGTTCAATGATCGCAACACGCGCTTTGTAAGCCGCCGACTGCCCGAGCCGCGCGTCATCGATAGCGTCGGGCCAGGCGTTAACTTTGAAATATTTTTACAAGGCATGTGGCGTTTGCAGCCCTTGGGGATTGCCATGGCTGAATTTCCCGACTTTCGCCGCCCCTTTGCGGGTCTTCAGCATCAGGTGCGCTTTATTGCCGAAGATGCTTGGCATGAGCGGGTTAGCATCTTGAGGCGCATCGCCTCGGGCGAAACAGACGCCGTACAAACTGACATTCTTAAACATCGCGTTGATGCGCTTGAAGCCATTCTTGAGATTTGGATGCGTAAGCCATTGATGCGTCGTCGCGATCACCGATCCAGGAAAGGTTAAACTATGACATCTCGTTTCTATACTGTTGCTCTATCGCTTATCGTCGCGGCGACATTTGCTTTGCCTTATGCCGCTCATGCTCAAGCCAAGCGTTCCTTCGAAGATGCTAAGCTGCGACTTAACTACGAGCCCGCCGTATCCGAAACCATGCAAGCAGCCTTGCGTTATTTTCGCGTCGACCCCGGTAACTTCGACCGCTTGCGTAAAACCGCTAACTTGCGCGCGCTGTTGCCAACCTTGGCGGCAGGTTATCGTTTGGACAGTACCAATGCGGACTTGTCCCGCACCGTTGTGGGTGACGGTACGTCGCTAACGGCGGAAGGTACTGGAACTCGGGTACACACCCTTTCGGTGGGTGCGGTGTGGGATTTGCGTGAACTGGTCTTCAACCCGGCAGAGGTGCAAGTGTATGGTCTAATCGGTGTGCAGCGCGACTTGATGCTTGAGACCACCCGTATTTATTATCTGCGCAAACAGTTGTTTGTTCGCTTCCTTAACAGTCCACCGCGTGACCCGCTTGCACGTGAGGCGCTGATGCTGCGCGTTGACGAGTTTACCGCATTGCTCGACGTGCTCACGGGCGGTTGGTTTTCCAAAACCACAGACAAGCGCGTGGTTCGGGCACAAAAACGCCGTGACTTGGTGCGCAAGCGCAGAGAAACGCGCAAGAAAAAGCCGCAAAACAACTACGAAGGCAGTGTAGAAAGCACGCCCGTTCGCGCCCGTCCCGTCAAGGTCAAGAACGCACCTGCAGGTCGCAGACGCATCCGTGTGCGACAAAGCTATCGTGAATCCAGCTTGAAACCCACACAGAAATCATCCGTTAAAGAAGCCAGTTCGGTAAGACGCCGCCGCGCATGGTTTCAAGCCCGTTAACGGTGTTGGCTAGGCGTTTGTCTATAAACTCGAGTCATGCACAGCACTGAGTCAGTTTACGAGCGTTTAGGGTTTTATGTATCCCGGATTGCAAGTGTGGAGGATTGCATTGGTGTATTGGATACAACGCTGAGCACAGGTACCGCCTTTAGTGTCGATGACACCTTGTCGGATATGAACAGCACGGTGCTGTATTGGTTGTCAGATAACACTCGTCTGGCAGTTACAGATCTTGGTGCAGGGGACTTTCCCTTTTCCATCGATGTGATGTTAAGCCAGCAAGCGATCGACCAATTGGAAGCTAAGAGTCTAGTTGTTGACCTTCATATTGAGCTCGCGAGTCATCTGGCGATGCGACTGGCTCAGCCGGTCGTTACCGACTTGCCAAATATGCATCCTGATTTGCGAGACCCTTATTGCTGGCTTCAGGTCATGCCTTCGGGACAGATGATTCAACGTCGAGAGGTCATCTTCCACTGCTCAGAGAAGGGTAAGGGCGGGCTGGTTTTTGACGCCTCTAAGGATGTTTTGCTTTAGGTGAGAGGCTGTTGCTCGGTTCCTTTTTGATGAGCCTGCCTGGAATTTCGGCTCGCGAATATGTTGGCAGAGGACGCCCAGAAAGCTGCCAATGTTGAAGCGACAGGGCCCATACAGCTTCGATGCGTTCTTTGGCGCTGCGGCGATTATCGCGTTGGTCGACCATAGGTTCCTGCCCCAAAGCAAATTTCCTTAGTGGCCAATCTTGATAATGGTGTCGTCGTTTTTGGGCTCTAGCTTTGCGATTGCTCATTGCTCTTATCTTACCATGCAGCGGGATCACGAGCTTGGGTAGAGAGCTGTCCATGGTGTTAACTAAAAATGCCTACGTTGCGTGTTGCGTCACAACGCAGGCGAGTGATGGATGAGTTGGGTTTAGCGACGATGGCCTTGGCGATGCCTCTTTGAGCGCTTGTGATGTCCCCGCTTGTTGTCGCGATGCTCTTGAGCTCTTGCGATCATTCCTTGCGTGACCTGCTTTTTCTGCTGGGCACTAAGGGCCTCATAAAAGTCCAACGCATTATTCATGAACTGACGTCTTTTAGTGCGGTTTGCATCATGCATCGCCATTTTTTCGTTGGCGATTGCCCTTAGGTCCGGCGTCTCTTGAGCCATTTCTTGTCGCACCTTGGCGCGCATGCTTTGACGCTGTGCTCGCATATCTTGCCGTAGCTGTTGGCTTTCGGTTTTGAGCAGCGCGAGTTGCTGAGCTTGGGCGCTGTTTAGATTAAGCGATGCGATGAGAGTGTCGTCAAAAAGAGTTTTGGTGAGAGAGCGACCTTTTTTATGGGGACAAGCAAAAGCGGTGATGCTGCTTGTTAAAACTGCAAATGCAGCAATCGCCATAATGGCGACGATGGTTTGTGTAGAGCGTTTCGTGTTCCTCAAGTTCATAGTGACCTCCTTGAATGTCTATGAAGTTAGACGAAACCAATCGATTTAATATTCCTATTTGCCCGAAAAAAATTGCTGAGTCTTTGAAGATGCTCTTTTGCAGTTACTGATTGTCGGGAACGAATTTGTAGCCTCGGCCACGCACCGCAATGAAAATGCTGGGCTGTGTAGGCTCGACTTCGATATGACGACGCAGGCGCATCACGAAGTTATCCACCATGCGAGCCTGATTGCCGTGGTGCACCTGCCATACCTGCTGCTGCAGCTCGTCGCGCGGGATGATGCGATTAGGGTGATCGATGAAGTAGCGTAGCAGGTTGTACTCCAGATGTGTGAGCTGCGACTGCTTGCCAGCACGCGTGATTTCGTGAGTCTTCATGTTGATATGCGCCGCACCAAGCCGGAACTGATGCTGCGTTGCTGTTGTTTGCTCTTGTTTCCACTGCTGGCGACGGATCAGCGAGTGCACGCGGGCCAATAACTCGCTGAGCTCAAAGGGTTTGGTCAGGTAGTCGTCGGCGCCCACGCTCAAGCCGGTTACGCGATCGTCGGTAAGGCCTTTAGCTGTGAGCATAAGGATAGGCGTTAGGTTGCCTTGATTGCGCAGCTCTTGGCAAAAACTAAAGCCGTCATTGTCGGGCAGCATGACATCCAGAATGATGGCATCGAATTGCCCTTGGCTGAGCTGTTTACGCGCATCGCGAATGGTGCCGGCCGTATGCACCTGGTAGCCCTCCAGCTCGAAGTTCATCGCCAGTCCCTCCAGTAAGTGCGTCTCGTCATCGACGATGAGCAGGCGGGTGAGCGCATGAGGGGCAGGTGGGGGCATGAATCGCATTCGCCATAGCTCTTAAAAGTCGGTATAGCCAACCGCGTGTTGGCTTTTCTAAATCACCCACAACGTCCCTTTGATCCGCGTCGATGGCCCTTTTTTTACGGCTGGGTGATTGTGGTGGGGTCCACCCTCGGCATTCTTATGAGCATCCCCGGGCAGACGATGGGGGTGAGCGTGTTTACCGACAGCTTGCTGACCGCCACAGGCTTATCGCGCTTGTCGCTGAGCAATGCCTATTTAGCAGGCACCATTGCAAGCAGCCTGATGCTGCCTTGGGCTGGGCGTTGGTTGGATCGGTGGGGAGCGCGCTTGAGCGCCGTGCTGGCCAGTGTGATGCTGGCTTTGGCCTTGGTGTTTTTGGCGCAGAGCGACCTGCTTAGTGCTCTTCTAAGGAAGGCTCTTCCGATCGGAATCAGTTTTATTGGACCCTGGATGGTGATGATCCTCGGTTTCACGCTGTTGCGTTTTAGCGGCCAGGGTCTGCTTACGCTGTCGAGCCGCACCATGCTTGGCAAGTGGTTTGACAGGCGCCGGGGCATGGTGGCGGGTATCTCCGGAGTTTTTGTCTCCTGCGGTTTTTCGGCGGCACCCAAAGTGCTGGCCACCTTGATTAATGCATTCGACTGGCAGGGGGCTTGGTTTGTGCTGGCTGCCATGGTGGGGCTGGGAATGGGTACTTTCGCATGGGTGTTTTTTCGCGATAACCCCGAGGAATGCGGGCTGCGCATGGACGGTGACGAACATCGCCAAGCATCGCAGGCTGCATCGGATTCGGACATCCCTACACCGAGCTATGACCGCGCTCAGGCGCTTAGCACCTTGGCCTTCTGGTCCATCACTTTAGCGCTAAGCTTTCAGGCGCTGATCATGACTGGGGTGACTTTTCATGTCGTGGACATCGGTGCTGCTGCGGGTTTGTCGAAGGAGCACACCTTAGCCATTTTTGTCCCCGCTGCGGTGGTGAGTATCATCACGGGCTATACCGTGGGCGTGGTATCGGCGCGGGTTCCCTTTCGTTGGCTGATCATCGTGATGATGGCCGGGCAGACTGTAGCGATGATTGCGGTGTCGCAGTGGGAACAGTCTGTGTGGTACGGCGCCGCGATTGTGGGACTCGGTCTGAGCAATGGCTTTTTAGGACCAATGTCGACTGTAGTGCTGCCTGCCTATTTTGGCCGAACACATCTAGGTGCCATCGCCGGCTTTCAGATGATGTGCATGGTTTTCGGCAGCGCGATTGGACCCTCCTGGTTGGCATGGGCCGAAAACCAGTGGGGAGGCTACACCACCGGCCTACGATTAGCCTTGGTGCTGCCTGCCATCGTGGTGGCTTTGACCCTGGTGGCATCCGACCCGCGTGCGCGGAAGGGCAGGTAGTTTGTTGTAGCGTTTACACGACGAGTTGTTGCCTTAACAAACCCATCACAGCTTTAAAAAACCGTTCACAACCTAGGACTGGCTGATCACAGGTGAGAATAAGGGCATCACAGGGCATTTGTAGCCAATCACAACGTAATTAAGGCGTGTCACAGGAAAAACGGAGCTTCATTGGGGTTGTGATCGCTTCAGTTTACTTGTGAACGGTTTCCGGGTGCTTGTGATCGATTTCAAGACGCTGGTGACTGACTTGAAATTACCTGTAAACAGCTTCCCGACGTTGGTGATCAATTTCAAGACGCTGGGGTTGTGCTGAAACTGCTTATGATTGCTTTGGGGTCGCTCTCACTTTAAGCGGCTCTGGCCCGTAGCTTGCAGTGCTATCAGTGCCCTGGGCTCTGGCATTGTAAGTGGGCCTGATGTGATTGGATAACTGGATTTGCGTAAGGGAGTAACGATGACGGTTCAACGATGCGATGCGACGTGGTTTTTGGCTGGGATGCTGGGTATTTTGGTGGTCTCGGGCTGCAGCGAGAGCA
>CAYWAT010000140.1:0-4112 GCA_964456305.1 uncultured Polyangiales bacterium
CAACTTAAGGCGGCGCCAGGCATTGAGCTCATCCATACATCGGACACTGCGAGCATGCGCAACGCGGTGCATCAACAGGCGAAAACCGCCGATGTCGTGATCATGGCTGCCGCGGTAAGCGATTATCGCCCCCTTCTTAGCCATGCACATAAACATAAACGCAGCAATGAACCCTGGCGCATCGAACTGATCCCCAACCCCGATATTTTAGCCGAGCTAGGCCAACAACGTAAACAGCAAAGGCCTGTCTTGGTGGGCTTTGCCTTGGAAAGCGAACACCTTGTCCAAGCAGCACAACACAAGCAGCAAAAAAAACAGGTCGACCTCATCGTAGCCAATCCTATTGATGCACTTGATGCGGATGTCTCCCACGCATGGCTGGTTGATTCGCAGCAATCCAAAGAACTCCCACGCATGCCCAAATCAGCGCTAGCCAACGAAATTTTAGACTGGATACGCAACTACCTAAGCAATGTAACCGACACTAATAATACCTATGGCAACACTGAAGGTTGAACCTCTGCACCAAAAACTCGCACGATCCAGGGACAGTCTGCTGCCCTGGACAGAGCGGCAAGGCATTATGGTAACCCTGAGCGATCAGGGGCATCAAGGTCATGGCGAAGCGTCGCCTTTGCCAAACTACAGCCCCGACACTCTCGACGAAGCCTGGAGCGAACTGCACGCTTATACCCGTCAGGAGCTACCCCATTTTACTTCGCCCCAAGAACTATGGCGGTGGCTGGAAACACAGGACTTCAAAAGCCCATCGGCGCGATTTGCTCTCGAAACCGCCTATCTAAGCGCAATGGCGAATAAGATACGCGTTACCTTGGCGCATCTGCTCAACCCAGGCATCATCACACGCCCTGTGCCCCTCTGTAAATTGCTCAATGGAAATCCGAGCGAAGAGCTTGTCGAGAGCTTTGACAGCGCCTTTGCCCAAGGCGCGTTCCACATGAAGTGGAAAATCGGCCGGCCGGGGAAATGGCCACAAGAATGGCATGTGATCGATCAATGGCGTGTCTTCATCCCCCCCATATCGCTGCGCCTGGATGCCAATCAACAGCTCAAGGCAGAACATCTCGATGAAGTCTTTGAAGAGCTCAATACCATCGACCTAGAATGGCTTGAAGAGCCCTGCCCCATCGCCCTCTTAGAAACCTGGCGCCGGATCCACCCGAGAACTAAGGTTCCGCCCTTGGCGCTGGATGAGTCCTTACACCCCCCACATCATGCGCTCAGCGTCATGCAAAACGTGCAATGGCTCGACTGTTATCGCGCTGTGGTACTCAAACCCACGGTACTTGGCGGGATCAAGGCCTGCATGGATCTGGCCGCCGAGGCGCGCAAACTAGGCATGCAAGTCACGGTGAGCCACACCTTCGAAAGCCCGATTGGCTACCACGCTTGTATGGGGCTAGCCCGTGCACTGAAGCTCACCACAAGCGCCGGTTTAGGCGACGACTATTTGCACGCTGCCAGCGACAACTCGGATGGCGTTCATTAAGGCGTGTCTTTGTTGAGCTTTCTCAGCGCCTGTGAAGAAGCCGCGCAAACTCCAGCCCTGATCGATCACCACAACCAGTGGTCATTTGCCGAGCTCGAAGAGCCTGTGCGCCAAGCAATGCAATGGCTCCTCGACCGCGAGAACACACGCAACAAAGGAATACTTGCCTGGATGGCACGACCGCAATGGCAAAGCCTATGCATGGCTTACGCTGCCATAGAGCTAGGCATCCCGTTGCTTTTGCTGCATCCACGCGCCAGTCACCAAGAACAACGCCAGTGGATGCAGGAGCAAGGTGTAGCCCTTTACGTCGATGCGTGGCACCATCAACGCTTGCCCGTTTGTTTAAGCGCACCCTCGGCATTGCCCGTCATCGACGAAACCGATCCACTTGCCTATTTGCACACCTCGGGAAGCAACAGCGGTCAGCCCAAGCTCGTAGAGCTCAGCCGGCAAGCCTTTCTCGACGCGGCCCAGCGCAGCGCCCAGGTCATGGGTTGGCATGACGACGATCGCTGGCTCTTGTGCATGCCCCCCGCCCATGTGGGCGGTTTTTCGATACTCATCCGATGCCTCATTGCCCGCAAAGCCCTTGTCCTCTGCGACACACGCCCTTTCGATGCCGCCCAGGTCGCAACCATGGTTGCAGAGCATCGAGTCACCCTGACCTCGTGGGTGCCCGTTATGCTGCGCAAAATTCTAGATAACCCAAGCCCAGCGCAAACCTGGCGCTCTCTACGCCTGGCGATTATCGGTGGCGCACATCCTCCCAGCGATTGGCTCAGCGAAGCCCGCTCGCGTGGCATTCCCGCACGTAGCAGCTACGGCATGACGGAAAGCTGTGCGATGGTCACCCTGCAAGGCGAAGACGACCCACTGAGTAGCGTGGGGCATCCTCTACCCAGCATCGACCTGCGCATTTCTGGGCAAGGCATCGATCTACGTCTCAAAGACACACAACCATGGCTGCAGACGGGCGATCGCGGCTATCTCGATAATCAAGGACGCCTATACGTTCTTGGCCGGGCTGATGATGTGATCATCACCGGCGGCGAAAAAGTAGAACCCAGCGAGGTTGAGCAAGCCCTCCTCACACTCCCCCATGTGCGCGAGGCCTACGTCTTTGGGCTGCCCGATTCTCTCTGGGGCGAAAGCATCACCGCAGTGCTCGGCTTCAACGAATCCTCTCAGCCCAACAGCGAGTGGGAAAATGAGATTAAAGAGCAGCTCAAGCGGCAACTCGCCGACTTCAAAATACCGCGACGATGGCACAACATCGATAGCCTCTGCGATGCCCAGGACTTCAAGCGAACGCGCCAAGGTTTCAAACGCCGACTTTTACGATCTTGATCGACCTTGAGCTTTAGAATCGCTCGCGCCAGAGTGCACTTCATGGTCGCGAAAGACACCCTATTACTTGAAATCGGCACCGAAGAACTACCCGCCTCCTTTGTCCAAGGAGCCCTCGATGCCATGCCGGGCATCGCCACCGATCTTTTAGGCCAAGCACGACTGTCGCATGGCGCGATTCACGCGCTGGGAACGCCGCGCCGTCTTGCCCTCCTCATCGAGGAACTCCCACTACGCCAAGAGGATCTCAACGAAGAGGTCATTGGCCCTCCTGTGCGTGCCGCCTTTGATGAAGCAGAGCAACCCACCCAGGTCGCGCAGGGTTTTGCCAAGAAGTATGGCGTTGATGTCGAGACCCTCACACGTATCGACACCCCCAAGGGAGAATACGTAGCACTGACCCATCATCTTGAAGGTCAAGCCAGTTCCGACGTGCTCGATGATATCCTCACGCAATTGTGTACCCAGATTCCCTTTCCTAAATCCATGCGCTGGGCGGATGTATCCACAGCCTTTGGTCGCCCCGTTCAGTGGTTAGTGGCCTTATTGGGCCATACTCCCATCCCCTTTAACTTTGCGCAGTGCACTGCAGGCACAAAAAGCCAAGGGCATCGCTTTTTAGCCCCAGGCGAAATCTCCCTTGAGAATGCCCAACGTTATGTTGAGACGCTGCAGCATGCTCACGTCATGGTGAGTGCCCAGGCACGTCAGGATGCCATCCGCAGCCAACTCGACCAACACGCCAAGGCACTCGGAGGCAGTTGGGTGCAGGACGACTTTCTGCTCGGCGAATGCACTCATCTGGTGGAGTACCCGCATGTGCTTCCTGGAAACTTCAAAGATGACTTTCTCCAACTTCCCGAGCCGGTCATCATTGCGGTGCTGCGCGACCACCAGCGTTACTTTGCCTTGCGCGACCCCTCGGGAAAACTAAGCGCGCACTATCTTCAAGTGGTTAATACGGCAAAGGCTCCAGAAGAAATTCAGCGTGGCAACGACCGCGTGCTCCAAGCACGTTTGGCCGATGCGCAATTCTTTTTCGACGAGGATCGCAAGACCAGCTTGGCAGTACGTGCTTCGCAATTGCGCACAGTGACCTTCCAGGCGAAGCTCGGCAGCATTCACGATAAGTGTGAACGTCTGCAAGCCCTGCAAGCTTATCTTTTAGAGCAGCATGCCCCAACCCATGCCGACGCTGGACAACGCGCAGCGCAGCTATGCAAAGCCGACTTGGCTTCGTTGATGGTGGGCG
>CAYWAT010000140.1:4126-6105 GCA_964456305.1 uncultured Polyangiales bacterium
TTCCCGAACTGCAGGGTCATATGGGCTATGCCTACGCCCTGCATGAAGGCTATGAACCGCAGGTCGCTGAGGCCATTCGCGATCACTACTTGCCTCAAGGCGCCAGCGATCGCCTTCCCACAGAACCTGTTGCCATCACGCTTGCGTGTGCAGATCGCGCCGACACCTTGGTGGGTTGCTTTGGCATTGGCTTGTCGCCCACCGGCTCTGCCGACCCCTTCGCGCTGCGACGCGCAATCTTGGGCCTGATCCGCATCGCTCATGACAGCGGCATGGATATCGATATGCGCCAACTCTTCACCAAGGCCTACGCGCTTTATGCGGGTCGCCTCGAGCGCTCAGAGCAAGATACCCTCAATGCTCTCACCGAGTTCATGAAGAATCGCCTGCGTGCCATGCATGCAGATACCTACGCAACAGATGCCACCGAGGCTTGCTTAGCTAGCTGGGAAGGCCATTCCTTGCCCGATCTCAAGGCACGTATCGAAGCAGTGCACACCCTGCGTCAAGATTCCTCCTTTCATGCCTTGGCAGAACTGTTTAAGCGCGCTCACAACCTCACAAAGCAGCTCCCCTACGATACGGCGGTCGGTTCTGACAAGCTCATCGAGACAGCTGAACAGGCACTCCTGCAAGGGCTACAACACGCGCAGACTGAAACCAACACCTGCATTGAAAAACACGATTACCCCGCAGCATTGCACGCACTAAGCCAACATCTACAAGCTCCCATTCATCAATTTTTTGAGTCCATTTTTGTGATGGTTGAGGATGAAGCCCTGCGCCAACAACGCCTACACCTCCTGCAGCAATGCGTGCGTTTGGTGCATCGCATTGCCCATCTTGAACATTTGCAAGGCAGCCCTACCTCATGAAGGCAACACCCCTTATTCGATGCGAACGCCACGCGCACATCGCGACACTCACGCTCAATCGCCCCGAGTCCCTCAACGCGCTTAATGCCGGGATGCTTGCATCCCTCAACGCACAGCTAGGCGAACTCGCTCAACACGACACTCCGCGTGCACTCATCCTCACCGGAGAGGGCAAAGCCTTTGTTGCGGGTGGTGATATACGCGCCATGCAAAGCATGAATCCAGCAGAAGCCAAAGCCTTTGCTGAGCAAGGACATGCAGTATTGCAAATGCTAACCGAGGCCCCTTATCCGGTCATCGCTGCGATTAACGGCTTTGCATTAGGAGGAGGATTAGAGCTCGCCTTAGCCTGCGATATGATCATCGCCGCTGAAGAGGCCAAGTTAGGGCTGCCGGAGGTGACACTCGGCGTGATTCCTGGATTTGGCGGCACCTTCCGCCTTGCGCAGCGAGTGGGTCTTGCGCGGGCCCGCGCACTCATGCTATCTGCGGAGGTGTTCGATGCTCAACGTGCCCATCAGCTAGGCATCATCGATGAGCTCCTGCCCAAAGACGAACTCATGCCACGCGCACAAGCGATAGCCACAGGCCTTAGCAAACATGCACCCTGTGCATTGAAGCAGATCAAAACCCTCAGCATCTCGCTAAGTGGTACACGCACAGAAACCCGTGCAGCACAGGAAATCGATGCCTTCGCGCGATGTTTTGCAACTCACGATCAACGCGAAGGCATGGATGCTTTTTTAAATAAACGACCAGCACAATTTAAGGGCCACTGAATCACAAAGCAGCCTTTACATTTTACAAACTCACTTCATATTTCAGCCCCACAATAATGTTTCTAATGACGGTGAGTTTTGTCATGCGCACGAGTTCTTTGTATTTTGCATTGCTTTTATCCCTTCTCTTAATTCTAAGTGAAAGCGGTTGTTCAGACGAAAGCAGCGAGAGCTGTTCAGGCGCTGACTGTCCCGGAGCCGTAGATGCAGACGAGATTCGCTTGCGCGATCGACAGCTCTATACCTGCCAAGACAACCAAACGCCAACATCACTAGGTCTTGCCTTGGAAAGGTGTGTGGGGATGAATAATTGCGCTTGAGTGGG
>CAYWAT010000141.1:0-6027 GCA_964456305.1 uncultured Polyangiales bacterium
CAGTGTCGTTTTCTCTTGGTTCTTCGGTTTTATCGTCACGGATGCCTTTTTTTGTTTTGGCTCCGTCAGTGCTGTGTTATCGGATGCTGCTGAAGCAATGGCGTCGATCCATGCTGGATCTAGAGTTTCATCCTCATTGTCCATGAGGGAGTTGAGCCGCTGCGTCATAGGGTCTCGAAACTGCCATTCCAGGGGACCCATTCGGATTCGATCCTCATGCTGTAGCTGCTGATGACTTATTTTCTCATCGTTGACATAGATGCCCAACTTGCTGCCAGCATCGCTAAGGGTGAAATAGGTGTCGCAAAAGGTGAGGGTGCCATGATGAGGCGCTAGATCCACATGGGCGACAGGCCACTCACAGTCGGGATCTCGACCGATGCGCCACTCTCTGCATGCTTGAGTATCGAGTACAAATGCGACCTCTTCCTTATGCTGATCATCGCGTAGTAGATGAGGCTTCGTCACCTGCTCTGGCGCATCCAAAGATAATAAGGCGTCCATCATATGCTGCGCCAAGCTTTGGATATGCGCAACTTGGGTATCTTGGTGGCGAGCTAGGGCATCGCAGTGCAATTCCAAATTGAAGCCGCTAATGGTTAGCCGGTCTCCCGATTTGATTGCGATGGGCTGAAAGGCAACTAAGGCTTTGCCATTGAGTCGCGTCGTGTTGGTGCCTCCCTGATCGATCACGGTATAGCCGCGCTCATCGTGTTCGATATAAGCGTGGATCAGGCTTACAGAGGCATGAGGTAGCTGCACATCGGTATCCATTCCCCGGCCGATACGCACGCGCTCCAAGTCGAACTGATACCGAAGCGGTATCGATGCCTGTTGGTGCCAGTACGATGAGATCGATAGCTGAACACTCATGCGGCTCCAGCCTGGGTGCACTCCTTTGCTCGGTCAAGGCGATCGCTATGATCGCGATGGATCCCATGTGACTTCTGAGCGTCTCCACTCGCCAAGTGTCAGAGCATCACTATAAAGCGCTTATGTCTGGCTCTCTTGCTCCCAGCACCTGCATGGTTTTTGTAACGGCTCCTTCTTTGTCTGTTGCCAAACAACTGGCGCGTGCAGCTGTCGAGCAGAGGTTAGCAGCGTGCGTTACGCTTTTGCCTGCCGCCCATTCCATTTATCGCTGGGAGGGGCAGATTGAGGCGAGCGATGAGTGCCAACTATTGCTCAAGACCACCCAGCATCGTCTTAATGCGTTGCGTACCTGGTTAGAAGATGCACACCCATTTGAGGTCCCTGAGTTCTTGGTGTTGCCCGTAATCGATGGCAGCGATGCTTATCTAGAATGGATTCATGCGCAGACTGCGGTGGATACAGTAAAATACAGCTAGGATTGCCTATGGATTTGCCCTGAGGCAAACTTAGCCGTGTCCTATAGGTAAAGACTTAACCGCATCGTAAGGAGAGCCGCATGAACCGCCCGATCAATCACCTCTATGACTTAAGGCCTAGCTTTTTGTTCGCCATATTAACGCTATTGGCAATCAGTCCTGCCCTCGCGCAACCGGCCCCTGAGCCTGCTCCGCCTCCACCGGCTCAAAGCAGCGAGTCAGCTCCACCATCGGCTCAGCCTGCTCCTGATACAAGCACTACAGCTCCACCGGCGCAGGCAGAACCAACACAAGCGCAGCCTGCTCCGCCGCCACCCGCGGCTCAAGCTCAACCAACGCCTCCGCCCGCACAAACCCAAGCGCCACAGGCCCAGCCTGCGCCTCCTCCGGCTCAGCCGCAGCGTCCAGATTCGCGTTATGATGCGTCTCGTCGTTATGAGATGGAAATAGTGCAAGAACCTGAGCCCACTTACTTTGCCATTCAGGGGGGCTTGGTCGGTCTCGGTACCACGGACGTAAGTTTGGGCGGCTTGGATATCGGCTTGCGATGGCGTCCTTTGCCCCAGCTTGGTCTTTCCTTTCACACCGGTTTTCTTTTTGGTTCGGGCGATACCGATGATGATCGCATCGAATTTCCTTTTATGGTCGACTTCCTCGGATACCTCAACACCGGCAGTAACTTCCAGGTCTACGGCATCGCTGGTGCAGGCTTTTCCTTTGCGCGCATTCTCGACAATCGTCGCGAAGAAGACCTGGGTTACCTACTCGTCAATGGCGGTCTTGGCCTCGAGTGGCGTCTAAACCCCACCTTCTCTTTCTTCTTCGATGGCAAAATGTTGGTGCGCTACCGTCTCTTCGGCGATGTCCCGCCAGAGTCCCTCACGGGTGATGAACCCTCACGCCTCGGCGTCGGAGCAGCCTTTACCTTAGGAACCTTGGTTTATTTCTAAACCCTTAGTTCCGAGCAAGGCTTAATCGTTGCCCCACTTCATCCAGCACGTCTTCATGTGCTAGGGAGATGAAGGCAGCTTCGTATTGTGATGGGGGCCAGTAGATACCAGCGTTGAGCAGCGTGCGATGCCACTGGGCGAATTGCCGAGTGTTGCACGCTGCGGCCTGGTCCCAGTTGTGCACGGGGCCGAGGTGGAAGAAGAGGGTGAGCATGGAGCCCACGCGTTGTAGCGTTGCAGGCGCGAGGGCGTGTTCTTTGATGTGGTTGCGCAAGAGGGTTTCGACCCGCGCCGAGATTTGCTCCAGGGTATCGTACACGCCAGGTTGGCCCAGAAGCTCGAGGGTTTTGAGCCCTGCAGCAACGGCGACGGGGTTGCCGCTGAGGGTGCCGGCCTGATACACGGGGCCGTCGGGGGCGACGCAGCGCATTATTTCGGCGCGGCCTCCATAGGCTGCGAGAGGCATGCCGCCGCCGACGATCTTGCCTAGGCAGGTGAGGTCGGGGGTGATCTGTTGCAGCGATTGCGCGCCGCCATAGGCCACACGAAAACCGGTCATCACCTCATCGAAGACTAAAAGGGCGCCGTGCTTCTCGCTCTGACTGCGCAAGGCTTGCAGCCACTCCGGGTGCGCGGGAACGCAGCCCATATTGCCCGCGATCGGTTCAAGAATGATGGCTGCGATGTGGTCACCTTCGGCCTGCATCAGAGCGTTGAAAGCGTCGATATCGTTATAAGGAATGAGGCGCGTCGTGTTGGCAATGGCTGCCGGAACCCCAGCACTGTCGGGTTCGCCTAGTGTCGCGGCACCGCTGCCGGCTTTGACCAAAAGATAGTCCGCACCACCGTGATAGTTGCCAACGCATTTGACCACCAGGTCCCGTTTGGTGAACCCGCGGGCGACACGCAGCGCTCCCATGACCGCTTCGGTGCCGCTGGAGGTGAGGCGCAGCATGGGCATGCTGGGAAAGGCCTGATGAATACGCTCGGCCAACAAGGTCTCTTGCGCTGTTGCCGTGCCAAAGGTGAGACTGTTGCTGGCTGCCTCTTGAACCGCATGCACCACCTGGGGGTGTGCATGGCCCAAAATAAGAGGACCCCAGGAGCCCACAAAATCGATGTAACGCTGCTCATCCACGCTCTCAAGCCAGGCCCCTTGGCCGCGCCGCATGAAAATGGGATGCTTGCCGACGGCATTAAAAGCGCGCACGGGCGAGTTCACCCCCCCGGGCATCCATTGACGTGCGTGGTCGTAAAGTTGAGCAGAGCGAGGGTGTGTTGAGGTCATGATAGCTTTTGGTGAATAAAATACGTTTCGCTGTTGTTGCCTTGGAATCTTAGCGTTATTGGTCAGTCACAGCAGAGCGCCGAGGCATCGGTGAGAAGAAAGAGTCAGCCACTATGTACAATGACGTCCGGGCAATCAACGAAATGGTGCAGCAGGAGAGTGCATTCGTCGATGCGATCGTGCACGAAGTGCGCAAGGTGATCGTCGGCCAAGATGCCATGATCGAGCGCATGCTCATCGGTCTGCTTACGGGGGGACATGTGCTGCTCGAAGGTGTGCCTGGGTTGGCCAAAACCCTGACGGTGAACACCCTCTGCCAAGCCATCGATGCATCCTTTCAACGGGTACAGTTCACTCCGGACTTGCTGCCTGCCGATGTGATTGGGACGGTGATTTACAATGCCCAGAAAGGCGAGTTTTCCGCTAAGAAGGGGCCCATCTTTGCCAACTTTATTCTGGCGGATGAGATCAACCGTGCGCCCGCCAAGGTACAAAGCGCGCTGCTCGAGGCAATGCAAGAGCTGCAGGTAACCATCGGCGATGAGACCCATCGCTTGGATCGCCCTTTCATGGTTTTGGCGACCCAAAACCCCATCGAGCAAGAGGGAACCTATCCCTTGCCCGAAGCGCAGCTTGACCGTTTCATGATGCATGTACTGGTGGATTACCCCACCCGCGACGAGGAGTATCAGGTGATGGAGCGTGCCGTGGAATCCACGCTACGCGAGTCGCCGGCAGGGAGTTCGAGCAATCAGGTGCAAGCCGTGACCCAACCCAAGCAGCTTTTGGATGCACGCGGTATCGTGGGGCAGGTGTACGTGGACGATAAAATCAAGCGCTACATCATCGATGTGGTGTTTGCCACCCGTGAACCCGCTGCGGCAGGCATTGCTGAGCTCAAGGATATGATCGCCCATGGCGTGTCGCCGCGTGCCTCCATCGCACTCAACCTAGCCGCGCGTGCGCATGCGTTTATCCGCCATCGCGGTTACGTGACCCCCGAAGACATCAAAGCGGTGGGCCCAGATGTATTGCGGCATCGCATTGGGCGCAGTTACGAGGCTGAAGCCGAAGATGTGAGCACCGACCAGATCATTCGCAAGATCTTCGACGCGGTTGAGGTTCCCTAACGCGTATGTTGACGCGTGAGCTTATCAAACGACTGCGGGGCATCGAGATTCGTACCTCGCGTCTAGCGAACGACCAGTTGGCGGGCAGCTATCACTCGGTGTTTAAGGGCCGAGGCATGGCTTTCTCCGAGGTGCGTCAGTACCAACCCGGCGATGACGTGCGCTTTATCGACTGGAACGTCAGTGCCCGCATGAGCGAGGCTTACGTTAAGCTCTTCACCGAAGAGCGAGAGATGACGGTGATGCTGCTGGTAGATGGATCGGCCAGCGAGCGGTTTATGTCGGTGGGGCGTTCCAAGCGCGAGTGCGTCGCCGAGGTTGCCGCCTTGCTCGCCTTTAGCGCCATCAAAAACAACGACCGCGTAGGACTGGTATCATTCACCGATCAGGTGGAGCGCTACGTGCCGCCCAAAAAAGGGCGCGGCCATGTTATGCGGGTTGTGACCGAGATTTTGAATGCTCAACCCCAGCATCGCGCTACCTCGATTCGCAGCGCTCTCGATCATTTTGCCAGTGCGACCAAACGGCGGGCGGTGGCTTTTCTGATCAGCGACTTCCTCGATACCGATTACGAGCATGCTTTACGCGTAGCGGGGGCACGGCATGACCTCATTCCAGTGCAAGTCATCGACCC
The DNA here is from genome assembly GCA_964456305.1 of uncultured Polyangiales bacterium. Lineage (GTDB taxonomy): Bacteria > Myxococcota_A > Polyangia > Polyangiales > CAYWAT01 > CAYWAT01. Next base: position 5,352 of record CAYWAT010000141.1, read on the forward strand.
GCGCGAAGAGACTTTGCCACCCATGGGCTTAGCGACCGTAGAAGATCTAGAGAGCGGTGAGATCCTCGAAGTGGATATGAGTGACCCTCAGGTGCGCTCGCACTACGCGCAAGAAGCGATGCAGCAACGCGCTGCCCGTGAGCGTTTGTTCCGCCGTCTGCGTTTGGATTATGTGACGGTGTACACCGATCAGTCCTGTGTGCGTCCGATTAGTGAGCTCTTTCGTTTACGTCAAAAGCGTTTGCGAGGATTTCGCGCATGATTCCTCGTCTACTGTGGCAAAGGTACGCACTGCGAACTCTGTGCACAGGCCTGGTTGCGGTTATCGCTCTGCTTGCTGCGGTTGGGCATGCGCAACAGCCCAAAACTGGTTCTAAAACCCCGGCAGCTGCTCCCAACGCGAAGCCGAAACCGACGGTTAAACTCAAGACCCACGACCCGCATCGCGTGGGTGATCGTGTGGTGGTCGAAATCCAGGCAACGGTTGCTAGGCAGTGACTCGGAGGCTTGCCCAGTGCGGTGAGCAGGGGTACACGATAATCGAGCTGGTTGTCGTTATCGTGATCCTCGGCGTCATCGGCGTAGTTGCTGGTCCGAGATTTTTCTCGAGCAGCGACTTCGACGGGCGGGCCTACTACGACGAACTGTCGAGCGCGCTGCGCTACGGTCAGAAGGT
>CAYWAT010000142.1:0-6010 GCA_964456305.1 uncultured Polyangiales bacterium
ACACCTGGCTAAGGTCATCAACGACCTCCTGCAGGCTTTTCTTTGTAGACTCGAATTTTGAAGCACTGTACCCGTGCTGGGCCAACGCATTGGGTACTATCGCGCTCAAGTGCCTAGCCTTGACCGACACGCTTAGTCTTATTAATATTGGGCAACTATTGTATGCTTATCGGTGCATTGACTGCTTCAGCTTGAGCAGTTGATTGAGCTCCATCTTATTTAGATTTCTTAAAGAAGTAATGAGACTATATGACCTTAGATTTATCAAAAAAATATTGCTTTATATACGTGATTATAAATGTTGCAGTTACGTGCTTGATACTAAGCTGCGATAGCAATCAAAATCATTCATTAAAAGAAGAGCAAGCACCAGAATTGAAGGCTAATAGCGTTCCTGCCAACCTGAATCCAGGTACGCTACCACGTGTCTTTCATCAGACAATGGCTGAGTATTTGGACGAACTTTGCAATGAGCTTGGCGATAATGAAGACGGCTTACATGCGCAAACAGCAGAATGTCTTGAGCAGCGTCCCTCCCGCGAGATCAAACAGTTTCTGGATATTATCGATACGGTATGCACCGATGAGGTACTGTTAGATCAAGATTACAGCTACTCAGGTCTCGAGTTACACCAGATTGCTCCAAATCTGAGAGAATCTATAGGCAAGATCAGAAGTTTACTCTTCAATGTCTATGTCGATATTTATCTTAATCCGGACATTTACAAACATCCGAATAAATTGACATGCCATTTGTGCAGCAGCCGGCTTAACAATGAATCCTTCTTCAACTTTATTCTCTCAATGAACTATTATTTTCGCCATGTTGACCATTATGAAGGTCGCGGTTCGCTTAGTGGCGTAAGTCACGTTTTATTAGAGGCTTCCAAAAAGCTCATTGATATTTTACGCCGAGCCTAAGTCAACCTTATCTATAGCCCTGTCACAAAGCGAATATCGTCATCGTCAAGACAGGCCTCGCGGGGCGATACACCTGGGTTGCGCAAGAAGTTGGCCACCATGTCTTGAGCGCAGCGTGATTGCCCGATCACCACATGCCCTCCTTTAGGCAACACATATTCAAAGACATTGTTGAAGTTGCCGACAATCTCAGCCGCATTGCCAGGTGGCGTACGCGGGTCGAAACGCCCTGATAAAATCAGCGTGGGCACATCAATCCCCATGGGCAAACTCACCGAGCTATCGCGCAGAGGCGCCAGATCCAGCACTGGGCAAGCCGTGGTGTAAAGCACATTGCGGGGCTCAAAAAGATCGAAAAGCTCTGGGCGCACCTCCGTCGCATCCGCTGTCAAAGAAGCAAAACGCCCAAGCTCCGTGCAGCGCACCGCCACATGCATCTCGGTCGTGATCGAAGCGCTGCTCTGCTGCTGACTGCTACTGTTGCTTACCAAGTTATTCACCAGGGCTTGCGCAGCTTCGGCATCGTCGGGGGCGCGCTCAATCCACTCGATAAACTGAGGAATACGCCGCGCTGCATCACCAAAAATCATGGCATCTGAACCCAATGTGATCGCTAAATCCGTGGCCGTGATTTCGACAAGCTGGGTCTGACCACCCGCAAAACTAGCCGTGATACGCAAGGGTTCCTGTTTGAGTTCATCGATGACTCGCAAGAAGCGCGTCTCGAGATCGGCATAGCCAAGCGCACAAATATCGTCTTGCGCACAGGACTCAAACAGAGCGCTCCAGGTATCATCGCGATTGCGCGCCGACTGCGCCAAGGAGTTTTGACCCATGGGCACAATGCCATCGAGCACCGCACTTTCGATATGCTCCGGGAAATCGCGCAACACATGCTGAGCGAGCAAAGAACCATACGAGCCTCCGTAGATTCGCACCGTATCGAAACCCAGCGCCTGACGAATGACATCCACATCGGCCGCGCTCTCAACGCTGTTATAGGCATTGAGGTTGGTACCGCGCCTTTCGAAGTCAGCCGCACAGCTTTGCCAAAGCTGCTCCAGCGTTTCCGCCTCTTGGTTCACCGAACAAGCGAGTCGCGGCCAGGAGTTCGCCACGCCGCGCTGATCGAAAAAAACCAGGGCATTATCCTGGGTCAGCGCCTCGCCAAAGGCCCCTAAGAAGAGGGGAACACGCGGAGTGCTCGGCCCCCCTGGCCCACCCTCAAGCCATATGAGAGGCGTCCCCTGCGGCAGCGCATCACGCCGTTGCACCTTAGCCACCGCTAACGCCAAGGAAGGGCTCTCGGGATCACCATGGGTCTCCTGAACCCCCACATAACCACACTCGATGGTGTAATCCTGCAAGCCCGATTGATCGAACCAGCACTCACTGGGCGTAAAAGTATTGAGGGCAAACTGCGGTGTCTCGTCCTCCGAACTACAGGCGCCCAGGGCCATGACGGCCGCACTCATGATAAGCTTCAGACCAAGATAGGATCGGCGATGCGCCCACAGACAAAGCAACTGTTGCATAACCCGTCAGTATGGCACGAAGTCCAGCGAGACCAAACTCCATGACAGCGTCATCGTCGTCACAATCGCTGCGCGGCTGGGGAGGCACTGCTGTGCAGGGCCGCGAGCTCCTCAGTGAAAACCTCGCCCAAGCGTGCATGGAAGCCAGCCTATCGCGAGGCTTGGCACGCTCTTACGGCGATGCATCGCTGCCGGCAGCCTCTCATCCGGTCGCCCTCAATACCTGCCGGGCCAATCGCATCCTGGCCTGGGACCCCCATCGCGGCGAGCTCTGCGCTGAAGCGGGGCTTGATTTGCAAAGCATCAATCAACTGTGGTTGCCCCAAGGCTGGTTTATCCCTGTCAGCCCGGGCACCCAATACGTCACCTTAGGCGGCATGGTGGCCGCGGACGTCCATGGCAAAAACCATCACATCGAAGGCTGCATCGGCGCTCATGTGCACTCGCTGCGGATGCGCGTAGCCGATGGTCGTATCCTTGTTTGCGATCGCGAAAGGCATCCCGAACTCTTTCGCGCCACTCTGGGCGGCATGGGACTCACTGGGCATATCTTGGATGTCATCCTGCACATGCAACGCATTCCATCGCCCTGGATTTGGTCGCGCAGCTATCGCATTGCCGATATCGATGCCTTCGAAGAAGCCTTGGCCGAGAGCGCAGGGCAATGGCCTTATACGATGGGATGGATCGACTGCGTCGCCCGCGGCAAAGCAATGGGACGAGGCATATTAATGGCAGGGCGTTGGGCCACAGCCGATGAAGCACCCGCTCAGGCACCACCTCATCTTACGCGTATCACTATGCCTTTTCGTCTGCCAAACTTAGCACTCAATCGCTTTAGCATTCGCGCTTTCAACACCCTCTACTACGGCAAACATCCGCGTCGGCCACGCGAGGGTATCGTGCATCCACAGCGTTTCTTTTACCCCCTCGATGCCATCCACCAATGGAACCGTATGTATGGCAGCGCGGGTTTCACGCAGTATCAGTGCGTCTTACCGCGTGATGCCAAAGCAGGCGCAGCACGTCGTTTGCTGGATACACTCACGCGCCATGGCGGAGCCTCCTTTTTGTGTGTGATCAAAGATTGCGGACCCGAAGGTGAAGGCATGTTGTCATTTCCAAGAGCCGGCATCAGTATCGCCCTGGACATCCCGATGCGCTCATCCACGCAAGCTCTGGTCGACACCCTCAATCGCCAAGTTATCGACGAAGGCGGTCGCATTTACCTGGCCAAAGACGCTCTCACACGACCCGAGCATTTTCGGGCTATGGAACCGCGCTTGCCCGCCTTTAATGCGCTGCGCGATGCGTGGGATCCACAGCGCAAGATTCGCAGTGCGCTCTCGGTGCGACTGCTAGGAGATCCAGCATGAAGTTTGTCATTTTAGGCGGGACCAAAGGCATGGGACGCGCGCTTGCACGACGCCTTGCCGATCGCGGCGATGGTTTGTTTTTATTGGGACGCAACGCCGACGAACTGCAACGCAGCGCCAATGATCTCGAGCTACGAGGCAATGTTAAACAAGTCGAGACCGCCCTATGTGACTTGGCCGATCCCGATCAGTTCGAACCCGCACTGGCCCACGCATGGCAATCGCTGGGACGGGTCGACGGCGTGGTGCTCAGCGCGGCAACCTTTGCGCCTCAAGCAGAGCTCGCCAACGACGCTCAACGCTGCGCTCAACTTCTGCAGATCAACTTCAGTCACAGCGTGCTTTTTTGCGAAGCGGCGCGACGACGTTTACTAGACCAAGGCGGAGGCACCCTCTGTGTGTTCAGCTCTGTGGCAGGCGATCGCGGCCGTGCCCCTGTCGCGATTTATGGCGCCACGAAAGCCGGACTCTCTTGCTACCTCGAAGCCCTAGATCATGCCTATCGACGCAAGGGCCTCAAAGTGGTCTGCGTCAAACCCGGCTTTGTGCACACCGATATGACCCAAGGCGTGAGCGCTCCCCCTTTCGCCAGCTATCCCGAAGCCATTGCCCCCCGCATCGTCCGCGCCCTCGATCGCGGCATCCCCGTCGTCTACGCCCCATGGATATGGCGCTGGATTATGCGCATCGTCCGCTGGCTACCTCGCTTCATCCTACGCCGCTTGCATTTCTAAACGCACCTGCGTCGGGCCGCGCAAATCAGTACGCCCTGGCTTGATTTTTTGCCCTTTCGTTTGACAGCACTAGGGCAATCGCTGATGGTCTAGGGTCTTTTTTCAAAGTCTTGGACCAAGAAACTGTATCTAACGGAAATCTCAAGCATTTTAGAAGGCAATGAAGTGATGCTCACGCATCGTTGAGGACCTTTACGGAAGCAGGGAGAGTTTTAGGAGATGCGAGATCGACGGGAGAGATTAGAAAACAGACCCCACTAGCTCCCTATGCGAAAGGCAGAAATATATGGCTCGATTACAAGACTTCGTAGAGTTCAAGAATCCCAAACTAGCGCAGCGCTTTGCTAACAAGCGCATTCCCATGGCCACCCTATATGAGGCTTACTTTAACGAAGAGCTCGATATCCCCGGGGATATTTACGAGTTCTTGGCCCACCGAGATGACCTCGTCACCTACAACCTCACGCCTAAGCACTTCCAGTGGGCCATGACCAACTTTTTGCCCGAGGTGGTGATTCACTCCAAGGAGCAAGACCAGCGTATCGTGCGCGAGCATTACGACCGCGGAAACGATTTCTTCGAGTGGTTTTTGGGCGAGCGCATGGTGTACACCTCGGGTTTCTTCAACAACACCTCCGAGACCCTCGAGCAAGCCCAGGACAACAAAATGCATTTGGTTTGCCAAAAGCTGCAGCTCAAGAAGGGCGAAAGGCTTTTGGATATTGGCTGTGGCTGGGGCACGCTCGTGCGTTTCGCCGCCGAGCACTACGGCGTCGATGCCACGGGCGTGACCATTGCCCGTGAACAGGCCGATTATGGCAATGCACGCATTCAAAAAGCAGGGCTCCAAGACAAAGCCCGCGTGCTCTGTTTGGACTACCGCGATATCCCCGCCAGCCGTTACGACAAGATCGTCAGTCTCGAAATGGTCGAGCATGTGGGCCTCAAAAACATGAAGGTTTACTACGACCAGGTGAACAGCCTACTGGCCGATGAAGGCCTGGCGCTGATTCAGTGGTGTGGCTTGCGCCGCGGCGTACTGCGTGACTTTGCCCGCAACGAAGACCTCATCTGGGGCTTGTTCATGAACAAGTATATTTTCCCTGGTGCTGACGCTAGCTTGCGCCCTTCCGCCATGCTGGATCACATGGAAAAATCGGGCTTCGAAGCACACAGCGTCGAAAATGTGAGCATTCATTACGGCTGGACCATTCGTCGCTGGCACGACAACTGGCTACGCAATGAAAAGGAGGTCAAGCAGGCTTACGGCGAACGCTGGTTCCGCATTTGGCATCTTTTCTTGGCCTGGTCAGCGCTCGTGGCCGAGCAAGGCAACTCCGCCTGTTACCAAGCGGTGCTCAACAAGAATCTCGATGACTACGACCGCGCTCGTTGGGTGCACAGCAAGTCGCCTGTGCTTGGGGATCGCTTTGAGCTGAAAACA
>CAYWAT010000143.1:0-5951 GCA_964456305.1 uncultured Polyangiales bacterium
TCGTTGTGCTTGGCAGCCGGACGAAGCCAGGATCAGGTTAAAGCGAGGGCGGTCTGGGGGTTGATTTGTGCGTGTAATCGCAGGCCTAGGCAACCCCGGCGCCCAGTACCAGCACCATCGGCACAACATTGGTTTCAAGGTGCTGGACTGTTTTGCCGCAAGTAGTCAGCAGCCCGTCGTGTGGCGCAACGAGTTCCAGGGTCAGACACTGCGTCTCAAGACACCTGCATGGGATGCTCTGCTGATCAAACCGATGAGCTACATGAACCGCAGTGGTCAGCCTATTCAGCAGGCGCTGAGCTACTACAAGTGCGATCCGGAACAGCTTATCGTCGTGCACGATGAACTCGACTTAGACTTTGGCATGCTGCGCATCAAGCAGGGCGGCGGAACGGCAGGACACAACGGGTTAAAATCCATTGTTCAGCATTGTGGTCCTCACTTCACACGTTTGCGCGTGGGCATTGGTCGCCCGCGTGCAGGCGGCGTGGTTAACAACCACGTACTCAATGACTTTTCTCGCCATGAGCAGTCTCAGCTCGACGACTTGATCATCAGCTGCACGCAGATTCTAAACGCATTGCTCAGCGAAGATGTGGCGACCGTGATGAATCGCTTTCATACGCGCGCAAAGCCCTAAAAAGCGCTTGTCACACCTCTGAAGCCATACCATAGTACGGCCTCTTTTACCTCGCCCTCATGCTTCGTGCTTGTGAGGGCCTATCCCGAGAGGTGTCATGACCCAAGCGCAATACGTTAAAAGCCGCGAATACGAAACGATTTACATCATGAATCCCAATATCGACCAAGACGCCACGAGCAAGGTTGCGTCCAGGGTCAGCGGGATCATCGAAAAGCTGGACGGCAAGCTCGTCAAAGTCGACAACTGGGGCCGCCGTCGTTTGGCCTACCCCATTCAGAAACACCAGCGTGGCCATTTCGTCTACCTTCGTTACCTCGGTTACAACGACCTGGTCGCTGAACTCGAGCGCAACTTTCGTTTGTTGGACGAGGTGATTCGTTATCAGACGATCAAACTGCGTGACCACGTAGACAAAGACCAAGTCACGGTGGACCCTGAGGAAACCACCTTCGCGCATCCTGAGGACGAGGTCGAAGAGCAGCGCGAGCTAAGCCTGGAAGAACGTCTGGGCATGGTTAGTTACCGTCACGCAACTAAGGATGAGAGCGGCGAAGACAGCAGCGATGAAGGCGCCCAAGCCGCAGACTCCTCAGAAAGTAGCGATAGCGAATCCAAGGATGATTCCAGCGATGACGACACGCGCAAGGCCGACGAAACCGGTGACACCAGTAAAGAAGAAGAGGCTTAATTATGTTCAATCACTCAATCTGTTATGCGCCCGTCGATGACTACGACAACGAAGGTGCCCGTGGTGGCTCTGCAATGCGCGACTCGAATAGCGACGCAGAGTCCCTTGGCCTTAACAAACGCCGTGGCGGCAAAAAGCGCGCGCCCGACTTCATGTCAGAGCCCGAGTTCGAGTTCGACTATAAAGACCCACAGCAGCTCAAGTTCTTCTTAACCGATCGCGGCAAGATCGTACCTCGGCGTATCAGTGGATTATCCGCCAAACAACAACGCCAGGTCACCATCGCCATTCGCCGCGCCCGCAACATTGCTCTCCTTCCCTACACCCAGTTGAGGTAAGTCATGGCTAGCCCAATCCAAGTGATTCTTCACGACGACGTAAAACACCTAGGCCAGGTGGGGGATTTGGTTCGCGTTCGCCCCGGTTATGCGCGCAACTACCTCATCCCTCGCGGTCTTGCCATTCCCGCAACGCGTCAATCCATCGATATCATCGAATCGCAGCAAAAAGCCGCACGCCTTCGCGCAGCGAAGAACAAAAAACATGCGCAGGGCATTGCCGCTGCACTCACCGAGGTCAGCATTTCCATCCGCAAGCAAGCAGGAAAGGAAGGGCGACTCTTTGGTTCGGTCACAGCCATCGATATCGCTACAGCGCTGCAGGCCAAGGGTTACGACATCGATCGACGCAAGATCATCATGCCCGAGGAATCCATCAAGACGGTTGGCAAGCACAGCGTCTCGGCTAAGCTCGCGCCTGAGGTAACCGCAAGTTTTGAAATCGACGTCAGCGCTCAGTAACTAGAGCCTCTGTCATCACAATGCAAAGCTGGGAACGACCCACCAAGCGCAGCGGGACACGTCCTGCTACGGCGGCGCCACCCGCTTTGCTCAATGCTCGCATCCCCCCCCATACCCTCGAAACCGAGCAGGCGGTTTTGGGCGGCATCCTTTTGCAAAACGAAGCCATGAATGTGGTTGCGGATGCCTTGGATGCCGAAGATTTCTACAGTGATGCCAATGGTCGCATCTACCAGGCGATCAGAGACCTGTTTCAGCGTAGCGCCCCCATTGACACCGTAACTCTGCGCGAAGAACTCATCCGCACCGAGCAGCTCAAACTGATCGGCGGCGACGAGTACTTGCTCTCCCTAAGCGATACCATCCCGGCCGTCTCCAACATCGAGGCCCACGCCCAAATCATCCGCGAAAAGTCCGTGGTGCGTAAGCTCATCAGTGCCTGTCACGAGGTGGCTGCGCGCGGATACAGCAACTACGGCGAGCTCGAGGAGTATCTCGACGCCGCCGAGCGCGCGGTGTTTAGCGTCGCGAAGCAGCGGCTGCGTCACCCCTATGAGCACATCAAGCAGGTCGTGCTGCGTACCTTCAAGCAAATCAACGAGGCGGCCCAGCGCGAAGAGTACATCACCGGCACACCCACGGGCTTCAATCGCCTCGACCAAATGACGGCAGGCATGCACCCCGGCGACCTCATCATTGTCGCGGGTCGTCCCGGCATGGGCAAAACCGCCTTCGCGCTCAATGTTGCCATCAACGCTTGCAATCACACCAAGCTCCCCACCGCGGTGTTTTCCCTCGAGATGCCCAAGGATCAACTGGTACGCCGTATGTTGTGCAGCGAGGCCCGCGTCGATGGCTCCCGACTGCGCACTGCGAAGCTCGCCCGCGACGACTGGCCCAAACTTGCCAACGCCGCCGGCGTCCTCAGTGAGCTTCCCGTATGGATCGACGATACGCCTTCGCTCGCAATCATGGAGCTGCGCGCCAAAGCACGCCGATTGCGCTCGGAGGCGGGCTTGGGACTCATTGTGGTCGACTATCTGCAGCTCATGCGATCCGGGTTTCGCAACGAAAGCCGCGAGCAGGAGATCAGCGAGATCAGCCGTTTCCTCAAATCCCTGGCCAAAGAGCTCGAAATTCCCGTGATTGCCCTCTCGCAGCTCAACCGCGGCGTAGAGTCACGTGGCAACAAGGACAAACGGCCGCAATTGTCCGACTTACGCGAATCCGGCGCCATCGAGCAGGACGCCGATACCATTTTGTTCATCTATCGCGACGAAGTGTATAACCGCGAGAGCGCCGATCAGGGCGTCGCGGAGATCATCATCGGCAAGCAACGCTCAGGTCCCACCGGCGTGATGCGCTGCCGCTTCTTTAACGAATACACCCGCTTCGACAACCTGGCCGAAGAGTACGATAGCGACGCCGCCTGATCACCTTCAGCCTGCCCTCTGCGCCCGAATCAACTCGGATCTGCGCTCAAAAAAGCCCTTACATCAGAGTAAATTGAAAGCGGTCTACGTCTTTAGTCGCTGCGTAAGCCTAGCCTGCCACGCCCCTTGGGACAGACGCAGGGTCAGCTCATCGCCCACCTGTGCATCGCTGGCATCGATGAGCGCCTTGCCGGTATCCTTGTGCAAAGCGATGGCATAACCGCGCGCCAGCACCTTCATGGGGGACATCGCGTCCAAACGCCCGGCCAGCTCGGCAAAATGCTGCTGCTCCCGGCTCAACTGGTGCTGGGCAGCACTGCGGATCGCATCGCGGTGGCGGTTAAGCTGCTGCCGCTGCGACTGCAGCAAAGCCTGTTTGCATTGCACCAGCTTTGTGTGCTGTTGATGCAGGGCGTCGCGATCGCGGGCAAGCTGAGCACGAGGGTCGTGACGCATTAAGGTGCGCTGCAGTTCATCCAAACGACGCTTGGCCTGGTCCACCAACTGGCGACCCCGCTGCGCCACCTGCCGTTCATGCTGAGCCAGCAGCTTACGCGGCTGCGCGATCACCGAGGCGGGCATACGACAACGCCGAGTGTAACGTTCCAGCTGCAAACGCTCGCGACCGATCTGCGTGGTCACCGCCTGCACCAAGCGCCGATTCCAGGACTCCAGCTCGGCCTGCAGCACCTGCTTTTCGGGCACCACAATCTCGGCCGCATTCGAAGGAGTCGCCGCGCGAACATCCGCCACCAAGTCGGCAATGGTCACATCCACCTCGTGACCCACGCCACTCACCACAGGCACCGGATGCGCCGCGATGGCACGCGCCACCGCTACGTCGTTAAAAGCCCACAAGTCCTCGGTCGAACCGCCGCCTCGCGAGACGATCACCACATCCACCGCGGGTTCCTGACGCAGAGCCTGCAATGCGCGCACAATCGACGCCGGCGCGCTCTCGCCCTGCACCCGACAGTCGGCAACCACCAAACGCAGTGGGCAACGCGCCTCTGCCACGCGCAGGATATCGTGCATCGCTGCGCCAGCACGACTGGTTACCACGCCCACACAGCGGGGAAATCGGGGCAAGGGACGCTTGCGTTCGGGATCGCATAGCCCTTCTTCTTCGAGCTGCTTGCGCAAGGCCTCAAACTTGGCAGCCAACTCGCCTTCGCCTGCCGGTCGCATGTGGCGCACGATCAGCTGAAAGCTACCGCGCGGCTCGTAAAGGGAGAGCTTGCCGCGCACCTGCACATGCTTGCCCTCGCTGAGCACTTGGCCCACCCGTGATGCATCGCCGCGAAACATCACCGCCCGCAATTGCGCCGGCTGATGCGGATCGTTGAGGGTGAAATAGCAGTGCCCCGACATCGCCCGGGTGACATCGGAGAGCTCGCCTTCGATCCACACCTGCCCCCAGGTCTGCTCAAGGGAGCCGCGCACCGCACGGTTCAGCTCTGCCACGCCCATGATGGGCTCGCCGTCTTCGGTCACACGCGAGCTCATGGCCAGCGCTTTTTCGAAGGGTGCCGTGGTCATGAGCATTGCTTGAGAGGTCATGGCTAGGTAAGCGTTACGGGCTTATGGCCAGCGATGCAATACCCGAAAGCTCCGCAGCGATCACCCGTTTCGCGGAACTCATCTTCCCCGAGCAAAGCAATCACTACGGCACCCTGATCGGCGGGCGCGCCCTGCACCTCATGGACTTGGCCGCCTTTGTCGCCGCCTCGCGCCATGTGCGTCAATCGGTGGTGACCGCCAAGGCCGAGCAAATCGACTTTCATGCCCCCGCCCAAGCCGGTGAACTTGCCGAGGTCAGCGCCTGGGTGGTGAGCCAAGGCCAGCGCTCGATTCGCGTGCGGGTGGAGCTGCATGCCGAGGATTTGCTGAGCGGCAGCCGGCGATTGTGCTGCTCGGGCTACTTTGTCTGCGTCATTAAGAGCACGGCCTAAGCAGTCGCGCTGAAAATAGGCCTTTGATGCTGCGCGAAGCAGGCCGCCGATACCATTACCTTGAGCGAGTGCAGATCTAATTTGCCTAGGACGCTGTGTTTCTACTTCTTCAGCTCATATTTTTGCTCCCCCCAGCGCGCACCTTTGTTCCATCCAGGGGTCACCTCTCGACCACCCAGGTCCCACCCTTGGCCCCAGTACCCTGCACCCTTCGATCACCCAGGTCGCACCCTTCGATCACCCAGGTCGCACCCTTCGATCACCCAGCTGCCACCCTTGGCTCTGATAGCGTGCATTCTTTGCATACCCAGGTCACACCTCGCGTCGACCACCTTGGCACCCGGGGTCTGCATACCCCAACCTTTGCTCCAATGGCACTACTCCCACCGCGCACCACCCCTGTCCGAGGGGTGGACTGGTGCCATCTGACCATGG
>CAYWAT010000144.1:0-5945 GCA_964456305.1 uncultured Polyangiales bacterium
CGATCCTCCCACGGTAGTGACGCTGCTCCATCGCCAGGGCGCTTTTCTGAATCGTATCGCCTCGTACCACGATGCAGTTAACACCTACCGACGCATTCTTAATGTCGCCCCCGATAATCGTGAGGCTTTGGATCGTCTTTTTGATGCCCTAGTTCGCACCGACCGTCGTCGCGAACTAATCGACGTGATTAAAAATAACCTTAGCGGTGATACCGACGCCCAGGTTGCGACGATTTATGAATTTGCCGAGCATGCATGGAAAGCACTCAATGCTCAAGCGATTGCCTTGCAGATCGTAGAATTCGGTTTGTCCTTGCACCCACGGCATCCGCAATTGATGCAGCAACTTGAAACCGTGCGGACAAGCACCGCGCCTCTCGCTAAAACGGAGACCGAGGAAGCATCGGACTCCCAGGACAATGAAGCTCCGGATCTTATCCCTACCTCTTCAGAGACAGAGCTCACAGCGCTTAATGCCGTGGAACCCATCGCTCGAGAAAATACGCCCACAGCAATGATATCCACAGATGACTCAATCAACGACGAGCTCATCGCGGATACGGATGCCCCACCGCCACTCGACGCCGAGCTCACAAAAGCAGAAAACGATACCGATATTCCAGACGCGCCAGAAGAAGAGCAATCTACGGAGGATGTTACCTCTGCGGAATTCTATATTGACGATGTCACTGTTGCCGAATTCGAAGATGAATTTGATCGCGCTCTTAACGAAACGTTGCAAGAAAACACAGCGTCTTTTCAAACAGATGAGAGCACAAATTCATCAGCACAAACATCACGACCGCCTGTCGTTCCTTCGCCTCAGTCACCCGCAGCACCAAACGACTCTCAAACCATACAACTTGACAGCGACATGTACCAACTTGAGCGCACAGGAAGCGAGATAATCACTCCCCCTCGGCGCTCATCTCAACCCCCGCCGGTGCCTCATAGTGAGTCAGAAAAAAACAATTCTTCGCCGTCTCAATCCATCCCCTCCTCGCCCCAACGCGAATAGCATGATAGGGCTGCGAAATGCAGCCGTATTCTGAGCCGCGATTGTTCGCAGGTAAATACCGACTTGGCAAACTGCTTGGCGAAGGCGGAATGGGTGCGGTCTACGAGGCATATCACCCCGGTTTAGGAATCACTGTAGCCATAAAGATCTTGGGTGATCGCTTCATCCACAACGACAATTCCCACATGCGTTTTCGGCGTGAGGCCAGGGCAACAGCAGCGATTAATCATCCCCATGTTGTGCGCGTGATGGATGTTGGTACCGACAAAGAAGGGGTTCCCTTTATTGTCATGGAACACCTGCAAGGTGAAACGCTGAGCGCAAAGCTTAAGCGCCAAAGACAATTGCCCTTAAGCGATGCCCTAACAATCAGCACTCAAATCTTGTCGGGCTTAGGTGAAGCCCACGCCCGCGGCGTCATCCACCGCGATCTCAAACCAGCCAATATTTTTCTGACGCAACGCAAGCCCAATCAAATCCACATCAAGATCGTCGATTTTGGCATTTCAAAGTTCAGCGCGCACAGTCAACAAATCGCTGACATCACGTCGGAAGGGTCGCTACTGGGCACACCTCACTTCATGGCACCAGAGCAAATCCAACGTGACCAAAATATCGATAGCCGTGCTGATATTTATGCCGTTGGTGTTTTGCTTTATCGCATGTTGAGTGGACGCCTGCCCTTCGCGAGCGCGGCGCCGCAAGATCTGTTTCGCCACGTCATGGAAGGACGCCACCCTCCACTTGAGATCATCGCACCACACCTTCCTGAGTCCATCTATCGAGTTGTTGGGCGAGCCATGGCCCATGAGCGTTCATGTCGATTTCAGAACGTAAAAGAATTTTTGGCAGCGCTTAAAGAAAGTCCCCAACAACTATCCGAGGCTAACTCTCAGAACGCCGAAGGACTTGCTCCGCATCACGCTACCAAGCACGCGGACGATTACTCGGCATCGTCCAGCATAACGCCAGCAACAGCTAAAAGCACCGTTCCCTCCTATCCGGTCAGAGACTCACTCAAACATCGCATCAAACGTGCAGCGTGGTTAGCGGTTCCTCTGCTCGTCACAACCGTAGTCATCGCTTGGACAACATGGCGTCAGCACAGCCAAGGACAACCTGTATCGGACAAAGCCAACGCTCCCGAACGCGCCTTCATGACGCCGCAGCCTATACGCATCGCAGTCACGCGTTATTTGCCACCTTCACTCATTAAAGAGCAATACGTCAATCTGTTGCGTTATCTTGAAACCAAACTCTCGATGCCCATCGAGCTCAAGGTTTTTGAGGATTATCTCAACATCGCCAACGAGCTTGAAATGCAGCACTTTGGTGTCGTCATCTTGTCACCCTACTCCTACATCAAAGCCAAAGAACAAAATCCCCATATACGCCTTCTCGCAACACCGGTCACTCGCCATGGGGGCAAGTCGTACAACGGTTTTTTTCTCGCCCGCAAAAACTCAGACATTCGCGACATCGGCGATTTACGCGGCAGGGTTTTTTGTTATGTGAGCCCAAGTTCGACGTCTGGTTATCTTTTTCCCAGGGCCGTGCTTTACCAGCATGGCATCAACCCCGATAAAGATTTTCGCGCGACACGTTTCACCGGCGACCACCTCTCCAACTTACGTGCGCTTTACTCGGGTGCCTGTGACGCAGCTGCAGTATTTCAAAATACCTTAGCCACTGCGGATCAAAATAATATTCCATCATCCGAGCTTCGTATCATTGGGAGCACGGACAAGATTCCCAACGATGCCTATTGTGCCAGTAGTGCAATGCCAGGTCATCTGTTCAAGAAACTACGGCACGTTCTCCTAACTCTACCCCCTGGAAGCGATGCCGCGAATGCTGTCTTAGATGCACGAAGCCCTTTTCTCGGCTTCGTCAAAGTACATGACTCAGACTATGACACCGTGCGTGCTGCCGAGAAAATCAACCACACAAAAACGAAGATGTCAGCTGCCTCTTCTCATTGATTGCGACTCCTATTACCTTTTTGACTCTTACCATGCTTCTCACCATTGCCATTCCCAAAGGGCGTATCCTCAAACAACTTGCCCAGCGCTTAGCGATTACAGGCATCAGCACAGAGGTGCTCAACGAAGGCAGTCGTGCCTTGATTCGCAAGGATCCTCAGCACAATGTGCAGTTTCTCTTACTTAAACCCGACGACGTCCCCACCTACGTCGAATACGGCGTGGCAGATTTAGGCATCGTTGGACGCGATACTCTACTCGAACGCGATTACGATTTATACATCCCTGCGGATTTGGGCATTGGCCAATGTCGCATGGTGATCGCGGGGTTGCCTCAAGCCCCCTTGAGCAGCTTTCCACCCGGATATACCTTGCGTGTTGCCACAAAGTTTAACCGCAGCGCAGAGGAATACTTTCGCACACTGGGTATCCCACACGAGACCATTTATGTGCAGAGCTCTGTTGAACTTGCACCGCTCACCGGCCTCGCCGACGTCATCGTAGATTTGGTCGAAAGTGGCCAGACACTCAAAGACAATGGCTTAGTCGAATTTGAAACGCTGCACACCATCAGCTCGGTGATTATTGCCAACCGCGTGGGCTACAAACTCAAGCACCAGAAGATCAAACCCTTCCTAGATCGGCTTCAGCAGGGATAAGGGATTTGTTATGGAGAGGATGCAGGTGTTGCTGCAACATCTGCGTCTACCGATGCTCCATGCGGATAGCGGCGCCGTGCAAGACATCGAAGCGATTTGGGCTTAGCGTTGGCGTTGTACCAAGCTCTTCGTTTCACATTCGAAGACCGCCCTCCGCGATGTTTGACAGCAGGCCGAAACAAAGATGTGGGGTCACAATTGCGTCCGTTATGCATGAGCTCAAAGTGCACGTGTGGCCCGCGACTAATGCCAGTGCTTCCGACTTCGGCAAGGATATCACCACGTTTGACCCTTTGCCCCGCTACAACGAAGTTCACCGAGTTGTGCGCGTACATCGTCACCCACCCACCAGGATGGATAAGCATTACAACGTTGCCATACCCGCGCACGCCATTGCCTGCATAGCCCACAATGCCACGCTCAGCAGCACGCACATTCCAACCCACTTCACCCATGATATCAATCGCTAAGTGGTAGCCGCCTTTGCCAGAGCCAAAGCCACGGGTAAACCAGCCATTGGTCACCGGCCAGCGCAAGGTCCCAGGCAAAGCATCTACATTCGCTCCCGATACCGCACGCACCCAGGGACTTTTAGGACGGCCCATCAACAAAAGTCCAGCAGCACGTCGAGTTCCAAGACCCAATCGACGACCTTCCATCGTAGCCCGTTGTTGAGCATCGGTATTGATGCGCGCGAAGCGTCCATGGATGTCGCGTTTAACACCCGGTAAAAACAGGCGTTTACCTGCACGCAAATGCGCAACACCGCTTGCTGACAAGGCATTGGCTGCCATGAGTTCGGCAACGCTCACTTTAAAAACACGGGCAAGATCCCATACCGTCTCACCTTGACGCAGCGTATGGTAAACGCCCCTACGAGTTGCGGGCTTTGTGCGTTTGATACGCGCTTTTGTCACCCCTGGCACCCACACCTTACGCCCATCGCGCAGAAGACGCAGATGCTCCTCACGCAAGCCGTTGCTCTGCAGAAGGGTATCGAGGGATGTTTCGTAAAGACGCGCCACGTCCCAAAGGGTCTCGCCACGCGCCAACACATGAAAAGCTCCTTTGCCATCGGGTTCGGGAGGGGCAGGAACACTCACGGGTTCGATAGACAAATCGTCGGAGGAATCCGCACCTGGCGGCGCAGGCTGCACACCTGGAATACGCAGGACCTGACCCATGCGGATAAAGTTCGTTCGCTTAGGCGACAAATCGTTGGCAGCAACAATTGTCGCGACGCTTACATCATAACGCTTGGCAATACGCAGGAGGGTTTCGCCCGCTTGCACACGATGCTCGACAAAAGGAGGCACCGGATGAGATGCACTAAGGAGGCGCTGTTCGTGCTCTTCGTTGGGAGTCCGCTCTGCATGCGCGTGTGCATCGGTGCCGCAACCACGACACCCTGTCTGCACGGTCAAGGCCACAAACAGGAATGCATATGCCATCCATCGCCAATGCGAGACCCTTCGCCATGCCAACCACGCAACCATTGCGCCTAAGTGTGTGAGCTTGCATCCTCAAGCGCAAGACACGAGCATTGAGATGAAGGAGGGGCATGCAACTAACCCACAAACGCATTCTTCTTGGGGTATGTGGCAGTATTGCCGCTTACAAAAGCATCGAAATTCTACGGCAGCTGCGCAGCCAAGGCGCTGACGTCAAGGTCGTGATGACTCCCTCTGCCCAATACTTTGTGGGTCAAGAAAGCTTTGCCGCCCTCAGTGGGCAAGCAGTTCTTAGCAGCATGTGGAATACGCCCGAAGGCGGCGAGGCTCATGTAACCTGGGGTGCATGGGCTGACCTCATGCTTATCGCGCCGGCCACCATGCACTCGCTCACAGCCCTTGCCCAAGGCCGTGTGGACAACGCCCTGCTCGCTTGCGCCTTTTGCTGTCCTGCCCCCTTGGTGGTCGCACCTGCCATGCATCATCGCATGTGGAATCAGCCCGCAACGCAGCACGCACTACAAATACTCAAACAAAACAACGTGATTGTGATCGGCCCTGAACATGGAGCCCTTGCCAACGGTGACCAAGGCGTGGGCCGCATGAGTGAGCCCACAACAATCGTCGAGGCACTGCATCAACATCCCAGCATCAAAGCTCTGCCATCATCCGCTGACTTGTCGGGCATTCGTGTTGTCATCACCGCGGGTCCCACTCACGAAGCAATCGATCCGGTGCGCTTTATCGGCGATCGCTCCGGTGGTCGCATGGGGTAGTGTCTAGCTACCGCCGCAAGGCAGCGCGGCGCTCAGGTCACGTTGATTAGTGGGCCTGT
>CAYWAT010000145.1:0-5890 GCA_964456305.1 uncultured Polyangiales bacterium
AGCAAACGTTGCAGGCGTGGGCGGGTGGAACGCCAGAGCTTTGGTGCGCGGTACTGTGCATGGGCGCGTACAGGAGAGGGGAGAAGGGTTGCCAAGAATACCGATTCTGCAGGCGATAAATCGGCAGGGGCACGCTTGAAATAGTGCGCTGCTGCCTGTTTGATGCCGTAGATCTCGGGGCCGTATTCGATGACATTGAGATAAAGCTCGAGGATGCTTTCTTTGCTCAGCCCTTCTTCTAGCCACCAGGTGAGAATGACCTCCTGTATTTTGCGGGCGAGAGTTTTGTCGCGTTGCAGAAAGAGGTTTTTGGCCAGCTGCATAGAAATGGTACTGGCACCCAGTACAAAGCGTTTGGCTTTGATGTTGTGCACCAAGGCATCGCGGATCGCCCAGGGGGCAAAGCCTCGGTGGCGAAAAAACGCAGCGTCTTCGTGGGCAAGAATCGCGTGGATCAGATAGGGGCTGATGCGATCAAGAGCCGTCCATGTATCGCTCTTGGGTCCCGTGCTGCGTGTGAAGGGCTGCGCTTGAGCATCGTAGGCGGTGTAGCGAAATCTTTGTTGTAATCGCCCTCGTTTAAAAGGTTCGGGGACTCGAATCGCCGTACAGGATTCGCTGACGTCTAGCTCGAAAAGGGTGGCATCGAGGTTGGCGGTATTGAAGTCGAGCTGTAGATGTCCTTGCAGATTCCCTGCGAGGGAGAAGTCGATGCTTTGATCAAGCCATGCTGGAGGCAAGGTATGAAGCGCGCGATCGCAATCGGTTGTGGGCAATGCAAGGGTGAGCTTAAAATGAGTGGCTGTCTGACTGGTGCTGATGCCCGCATGCCCGTGGGCACGCAGGTTGCCCAGGCCAAGCTCGAGCTTCTCTAGTTCTAGGTTGCGACCGATTACATCCAGTGTTCCTTTGCAACCTAGATGCAAGTCGATGGGATTGGTGGGGGCGGTGCCCAGTGCATGTGCCGAGAGTTCGACGTCGCTGAGCTTGAGGTTGACCTGCAGTCTTAATCGTTGCCAATCGTTGCCCCGCAAGGTGATGTCGCCGCGCAGGTGTCCTTGTCCGAGTTCAGGCATCCAGGCGTTTTGGGGGAGCAACGGTGTGAGTGCCTGTGTGGCAATGCCTTTGCTGCTCAATCGTAGTTGTATATCGCTCTGCCCCTGCGGGCGTTTCAGCATTAAATGCAAGGTGCCGTGCTGTGGATGCTGCATACGGGCATTGCCTTGCCATTGCCTCTTGCCCTGAGCTGCCACGCGCAATGAGCGAATCTGCCAACGCTGAGGTAGCTCAAAGCGCTTGATCACCAGCGTTGCCTTTGGGGCTAGATGTTGCCTCCAGTCTTTGTTTCCGTTGTCCGTCGGGGCAGGTTTTGCGCTTTGTGTTGACGATGCTTTTCCCTGTGGGCGCATCTGTTTTAACCAGTCTCGAACTCGATTTAGCCAAGCCTGTGTTTGGGCAAAGGTTGTTTGGCTGCAGTCACCATGGGCAATGCGCAGGTGTTGCAAACGGTATGGGCGCCTAAGAAACCGAGCTTGTAGCTGCTTCAGCTGGCACAGAGGAGCCTGCATGTGGCTTTGTAGATCGTGGCTTTGTACGGCCCAGTGTGTGCCCTCGCGTTGAAGCCTTAAGGTGCGCAACGTGGCGAGTTGACCTTGCGTATCGCGCAGCGTGATCTGCTCGGCCTCGATACCCTCAAGAGGTAGACCTTCCCCGCTTAGCCATGTCCATAGGTCCAGATCGGGACGGAGAATGTTAATGGTCAGTTGATGGTCATGATGACGCAAGCGAAGTTCGTGCAAGGCAATGCCTGTCCAGGTCCATCGCACTGAGCCAAGGGTGGCAGACAGCCCGCGTTCTTCGATGCTGCGAATCACTTTCTGATGCAGCCAATTGGGGAGCAAAATGCTTAGAAGCACTGTGCTGACGATTAGGCCCAGCCCCGCCGTCGTTGCGATTACAACGCGTTGGCGGCTTAGCCACGTCGATATCGGTCGAGTTCGCTTGGGTGCGCGAGCATCGTCTACCGTTGCATCTAGGATCTCAGGAACACGCGGGTGATTCCCCATAGAGTGCCTCCTAGTACAAGCGCGATGGCATAGCCCACGAGTTGTTGTCGTAGGTGTCGACGGGTTAGAAGTTCGTCTCGGCGTAGCCTCTCGCCCAGCCAGCCGAGGGCGAGCACGATGCAGCTGCTCAGCACCAAGACCGCGGTGATGCGCAACCATTCGGGGTTGTGCAGGTCGCTCAGGGGTTTGGCTTTGATAGGCAAGAAGGGAAGGGTGCAGATGAGCAGCACGCTGAGACCGGTGATGCTTGCTACATAGGCGTAGCGTCTTGCCGTACGATTGGGGTCACGCACTCGCGGGGCTTCGTTGAGCGGGCTAACGATGGGTTTTTCGACTGCAGCACTTGTGATGGCCTGGTCGTTCAGCTGACGGCTGATGACAACAATCCATAAAAGCAGGGTGCCCACCGTGAGTGGTGTGCTGAGCCAAGGAGGGGGATCTTGGGGCAGCTCGATTGCTCCCAGCCAAAGCGTCAGTGCTAATGGGACACCTACCAGCCAAGCGCCATGCGTGACCTGGGTGGCCTGACGCGAATAGGCCCACTCGCCCACCGCCCAAAACACAACACTCGTCATGCACGCGAGGCTACTCCACCCGTTCCAAGGATAAAGCAGCCCCTCAAGGGCCCAGGCGAGCAACAAAAGCAAAATACGGATGCTTCGAGCGCTAAGACGCCTCATGATGGGGCTCATGCCTGCCGAGTCGGTTCAACGCAAGCTTGCGACGCTGCCCGAATCGCCGGGGGTGTACATCTTTCGCCATCACGAAGGCGGCGTGCTTTACATCGGCAAGGCCAGGAATCTGCGTGCGCGGGTGCGCAGTTACTTTCAGCGGTCTACCAGTGATACGCGTGCCTTTATTCGATTTTTGGATCGCGAAGTGGGCGATTTGGAAACCGCGGTGGTGGCCAATGAAAAAGAAGCGGCGCTACTGGAGGAGCAGCTCATCAAGCAACATCGCCCGCGTTACAACGTGCGTTTGCGTGATGATAAACGCTTTTTGTCGCTGCGTCTCGATCCCCATGCGGCCTGGCCGCGCCTAGAGTTGGTGCGTCACGTAAAAGCCGATGCCGCGCGTTACTTTGGCCCTTATCCCTCGGCGGCTAGTGCGCGCCAAACATTGCGTTTGGTTAACCGTCATTTTCAGCTGCGCACCTGCACCGATAGCGAGATGCGCAATCGCGTGCGTCCCTGTTTGCAGTATCAGATCCATCGCTGTCCAGCGCCCTGTGTGCTTGACGTCGACCGGCAACGCTATGGTGAGCACGTACGCGATGTGGGTCTGTTTCTCGATGGGCAGTACAAAGCCCTGCGCATTCAGGTAGAAGAGCACATGCAGAAGGCTTCGCAGCGTCGTCAGTTTGAAAAGGCGGCGATGTATCGCGATCAGTTGGTGGCGTTAGACAGGATGCAGCAAAATCAGCGGGTCGCGTCGCATGATGAGGTGGACCAAGACGTATTGGGTCTTTATCGCAGCGACCGTGATGATACGCGGGTGGAGCTGGCCTTGCTCAAGGTGCGAGGTGGTCATGTGCTCGACCTAAGCACCTTTTCGCTTTCTCGATGTTACCTGCCTGACGATGCCTTGGTGGCTTCCTTTTTGAGCGATTATTACCAGCCCGGTAGTTTTGTTCCCCGCGAAGTACTGTTGCCCTGTGCTGTGGAGCTCATGCCAGAAGTTGCTGATCGCCTGTCGCAGCAGGCTGGACGACGCGTTTATCTGTATGCGCCTAAACGGGGCAAGCGGGCACAGGTGTTGCGCATGGCGATGGAGAATGCGGTGCATGCCTTTCGCGAGAAGGCCACGGCTCGCGCGTCTATGGAGGCTAAGCTGCAGGAGCTTCAGGATACCCTGCATTTGCCCGGGTGGCCGCAGCGCATTGAATGTGTCGATATCTCGCATACAGGTGGTCAGGATGCGGTGGCGGCGATTGCCTGTTTGATCGAGGGCGAAGCTCAGAGCCAGCACTACCGTTATTTTCGTCTCAAAGAAGCACGTGGTGGCGATGACTACGGCGCGATGTTCGAGGTTCTTTCGCGTCGTTTGCAGCGGGCAAAGGAGCAACAAGAGGGGTGGGCTCTGCCTGACTTGTTGGTGGTGGATGGCGGCCGAGGGCAGCTCAATATGGCTCTTGCGGTCTTGCGTGAGTTGGGCATCGATGGGCTTGCTGTCATTGGCTTGGCTAAAGAACGCGATTCCGAAGACGAGGAAAAACGCCATGACCGCGTCTTTCTACCTGGTCAGCTCAATCCCATTGCGGTGCACACCCGTCCTTCATTGCGCTTGCTCTCGCATGTCCGTGATGAAGCGCATCGCTCGGCGAATGCCTTTCGTATCAAACAGCAAAAGGCTCGCGAGTTAGACCCACGGCTGGATGGAATTCGCGGCATCGGTCGCAAAACACGCACGCTGCTCCTACGTCGCTTTGGCTCTATGGATGCGCTCGCGAAAGCCAACGTCGATGAACTGCTGCAAGCGGGGATTACCAGGCGTCAGGCGCAGGCGATTTATCGGGCCTTGCGTTCGCAGGAATCAAGGGCGTGACCTTGCATGCGCTGTGTGAGTGCACGTCGGAAGCGATCGGCGCGGCGTCTTAAGGCGTTGTAGCGGGAATAGGCATCGGCGCATTCGTGGGTGCACAACCAGCGATAGAGTTGCAGCTCTGGGGCAACATCGCAGGGTGGCGGTGCATGACGAAAGAAAGGGCGCAAGAGGTCGTAGTCTTTGAGATGCGGCGACAAAATTTCGACGAGCAAGGACTCCGCCGACACCTGACCCTGTTGGTAGTCTTGCAGACCTTTGAGAATCAACTCGGCGCCTGGTAGGTCAGCAAGTACGTCCATATCTATCCTTTATTCTGTTGCGATTGATTGCGATTAAGAAAGTGCTGCAGGCGTTGTGCAAAGGCCTGAGCATTCACTCCCGGATAACGCGGTAGCTTGTCTTGGATGCTCGCAAATCCATCGCGAAGTGCTTCAACACTAACCAAGCCTGTTTGGAGCATACACTGCACATCGTGGAGGTCGCGCGCACTGCTGCGCTCAATCGTGTTTTTCTGCGAGTCGGCTATTGTCTCGATGAGCCACACACCAACAGCCGACCCTGCTTCTGATCGTCTCTTATTGCACGACAGCACATCGATCGATGGACTCGGATGCCAGTTGATTGTTGTCTTCGGCACATTCATTGTACGCACTGCCAGAGTCTTCTCCATCGCTAGATGCATCGGCGGTCGCGATCAAAACGTAGCTTTCGCTTTGGTTGATGGCTTGCTCGATAGTCCAGTCGAGTCGAAGTGTTTCGCGTTGACCTGTGAGCAAAAAGCGCGTGGTATATGCTACGCCCACCGGATGCACCGTGCTGTCGGTGGTTTGCACGGAGATGTAGATCGGGACGTCGGGGGCTACCCCTATTACGCCTTCATTCGCGATTTCAACTTCCACTGAGATGGTTCCCGCAAAGGGCACACAGGTGGTTTCCCCTTCTTTGAGTTCCACCTTCTTAATGACCAGATCGGGGGCGTCAAAGAGACCGTCGGGCTGTACGTTTTGGCGGAAATTGTTGAGCCTTGGTTCCCGCCAGTTGGGTTTCGCATACGTGGGTACCTGACCGTCCTCAGAGATATTGGTGACGTGATAGCTATGTTGGTTCCAAATACGCCGCGTGCGAACCCAGGCGTTGTTGGTGTCTTCCAAAATCAGCAAGCCGCGAGGCTCGTATGCTTGAGGAATGAGAATCTCGGATTTGCCGTCGTTATTTACGTCAGCCACGATAGGCATCTCGAGTCGGGTATTGCTTCCATAAACGGGATCGTCATAGAGAAC
>CAYWAT010000146.1:0-5710 GCA_964456305.1 uncultured Polyangiales bacterium
AACCCAGCGCCCAGCGCCTGTAACTCGCGCGATTAACCTAAGCCGCTCTCGATTTGCTCTCAGCCAGCGAGGGCGGTTTAGTAGCTCAGCATCAATGCGCGAGCCAACACATACCACCCATTGACCACGACAAAGAGCAAGAGCTTGAGTGGCAACGAGATCACCGTGGGTGAGAGCATGTGCATGCCCAAGGACAGGAGCACATTGGCGACGATCATATCAAGCACCAAAAAGGGCAGAAAAATCAAAAAGCCTATCTGAAAAGCCTCGGTTAACTCGCTGATCATAAAAGCCGGCAACACCACCAGAAAATCATCGCTGCGAATATCAGCGCGGGTATCGGGATGGGCACTGCGGCGAGCCAGGTCGGTAAAAAGCGCGCGCTCCTCAGGATGCGCATGCTTCGTAAGGAAAGAAACCAGAGGCTCCTTGCCCTGCTTAAAAAGCTGTACCCAATCCTCGATCGATAACTCCTTCTGCGAATCGTGCCCTTGCCACACGGACCGGGTGGCCTCGAGAATATTATGCGCCACCGGCTGCATCACATGCAGTGTGAGCACCGTTGCGAGCGCACTGATAATCATGCCGGAGGGAACCGAACCCAGTCCCAAGGCATTGCGCAGAATGGAAAAAACCACACTGATCTTCACAAAACTGGTCATGATCATGAAGGCAAAAGGCAGCAGACTAAGGACTGCTAAGGTGATGAGTGTGGAGATAGGATAGGTTGAAATATCAAGATCTTGCATGCACTGATTCAAAGCCTGTTAAGGTCTATCGCGAATGGTGTGCGCCTTACCACCACACTCAAACCAGCGCAATTGCGCCATTGACATAAAAGTACAGTTTTTGTTAAATCAAACATAGAGGCGAGAGAGGATCTATGTTTGGCAAAAAAAGTACCTCCCATCAGACCATCATCGGTCGTGATGCAATCGTCGAAGGCAATGTGCGCGTCAAAGGAAACATCCATGTTGATGGCCGCGTTGAAGGTGACATCTTTGCCAAAGGCAATGTCTCCATTGGCCCTGCCGGGTCTGTGCTTGGCGAAATCCGTAGCGACAAAACCACCATCATCGCTGGCACACTTGAAGGGGTGGTGATCACCCGTGGTCATTTGCATATCTTGCCCACCGGCGTTGTTGAGGGACGCGCCTCTTACACCAGCCTCACCGTCGACCAGGGAGGCGTCCTGCACGGTCGCGTTGGCTCACAGCACGAGCAAAAACAAAATGAGTCAAATAGCTCGAAAGAACTCGAGGAAGCCGCTCTACTCAGGCGCTCATTCACCTCATCCATGGTGGGGCAAGCCTAATGACATCTTTAGGCCATGTGGTTCTGTCGCGCCCAGGGAAACGTAGCTACACCCTTGGCTTGACTTTGACCCGCTGCACTCTGGCGATGCTGGTCATGGCAGGCTGTGTCGGGATGGGTCTGACCTTGGGTTATTGGGTCTTTGTTGGGGTGTCCCATGTTGCAGGAATAGGATGAATCAAAATACCGACATCCCCCCTGCGATGAGCGCGTCCTTAGCACCACAATCGCTATCGTTGCTGCCTGAACCCACACGCTACGCGAACAACTATCGTCCTTCACTCTGGTCAAAACGTCTGGGAACGGACTCGTGGCCCTCGATTACCATTCATCGCTCACGCCTAAGAGCACAGCTCAGAGCCTCTACCACGGAGGTGCAACTGCTATCAAAGCAAGATGTGCTGAGTCCTCCCTGGTCATTAACCTGGGTGAGACCGGGCAAAACGGTAATGACCTTCATCCCCGATCGCCGCTGGCTGTGGAGCCCTGCCTGGCTCGTGGGTTTTGGCTTTGCCATCGCTTTACTCTGGCAACTCAGTTGGCTTGGCGTCTCGCATCTCAATACACGTCACGCCCAAGGCCTGGGCTTACAAGCCAGCGTACTCAGCCCAGCGCTCAGCGTTGCTCTCAATCATTGGCGTCCGAGCACAAAAAAATCTTCCCCTCAACCCAGCATCAAAGCCGACAACAGCACGCTGACAACTACAGCGAAGCAACAAGCAAGACAGCTCGCTCAGCGACTGGGTCTAGGCAGTGCACAAGCCGCACGGCATATTCTCGGCGGGCATATCGAAGACCACTGGGCCAAAGCCGCAGGCTCGCTGCACCAAACGCCAGGCACCCTACGTTGGCCGGTCCCGGAAGGATGGTTTGTGCGCGGGTACGGATCGGGCACGGGAGGCTACCACCTAGCGGTCGATATTGCCGGCACACTCGCCACCGATGTGGTGGCATCGGCCAAAGGCATTGTGGCTTATGCAGGCAACGATGTACGCGGATACGGCAACATCGTGATGATCATTCATCCCGGGGGTTGGGCGACGATGTATGCCCACAATCGCGCCAATTACGTGGTGGCTGGACAACGCGTGAAGGCGGGGCAAAGCATCGCATCCCTGGGAAGCACCGGCATTAGCCGGGGTCCACATGTACACTTTGAGTTCCTCGCCCGCGGTCGCAACTGTGACCCGGTACCTTTATTCCGCCCACACATTCGCCATCGTTCGCACACTCAAGAACAGTCGCACCCCCTGGTGTGGTCAGCCATTCATGAACGTCCCAAAGGCATCAGTTGCCATCATCGCCGCCGCCATCCCCACTCCCGCTGGGTACATCACAACGAGGCAGATGAAATAGAAAGCGAAGCAAAGCCTGTAAATGTAGAAGAAGCAGCGCCTGCAGCCACTCCCGAAGAAAACAAAGGCAAAAGCTTCGAAGAGATTCTGCGCGAAGTGCGCGGCTACTAAAATCTAAGACCTCGGCAGCTTAGTAAGGGCTGCGACTAATCCCCTGCGCGCGGCTATTTTCATGTCAAGCTAGCCTGTCATGAGCGTGTGCTGTTCTTGGTTTGCTATCCTCTTCTGCCTCCTCATGGGCCTTACGCATGTGTCTACCAGCGCAGCGCAAGCCCAACAGGCTCAACCTAAAGCAGGCAAAAAAAGTTCGGAGCTGCCTCAAAGCAAGGTGATGATCGATATCGACTCACCCGAACGCTCCCTCTATCGTATCGCGATTCCCCGATTGCTTGGCGACCCCAACACCGGTGCCAGCATCGCTGCGGTATTGCGTAACGACCTCAAACTCATCTCTCTCTTTGAACTGCTCGACCCCACGTCCTTTCTGGCCAACTCCAACGAGGAGCAGCTCAGCATCCAGACTGAGAAATGGCTCCCCACTGGGGCCCAGGGCGTCGTCAAAGGCAGAGTCATCAAAGAGGGAAAAACCCTCTCCATCGAACTTCGTCTCTATGAAGTAGCCCGCGGCAACAGCGCTGTCTTGGTCCGCACGTACAAAGGCCCAGCGACTAAACTGCGTCGTTACGCGCATCGCTTTGCCAACGACCTACTCGAAGTCCTCACCGGTGAAGCAGGGCACTTCGACACCCGCATCACCTTCGCGCGCAAACTCGGACCGGGACGCAAAGACGTCTTCGTGAGCGACTTTGATGGCCACGGCACGGGACGCCTATCGTCTGGCAAAGGGGTCAACATGTTGCCTGCCTTTGGCAACGGCGGGGTGTATTACTCACGGCTCACCCGGCGCGGCATGTACATCACACGCACCGGCAACAAGGACAAACCCCTCGTCAAAAGCAACGGCCTCAACATGGGCGTCAGCGTCTGCGGCAACCGGATGTTTTTCACCTCCACCCGGCACGGCAACAGCGAGATCTACAGCGCTGCGCTTGACGGCAGTGACGTACGCCGACTCACCAACCATCGCGCCATGGACTTCAGCCCCACCTGTGGCCCCGGCGGCCGAATCGCCTTTGTATCCACGCGTCACGGGGGCTCGCAAATCTTCACCATGAGCGCCCAAGGCGGCAAAGCCAAACGGGTTACCTTTCGTGGCAAGTACAATCAAACCCCGGCCTGGTGCCCGCATCCACAAAAACCTTTACTCGCCTTTACGGGCCGCAGCGGTGGCATGGATGTCTTTATCGTGAATCTGCAAACGCAAGAATATACCCGCCTCACGCAGGGTCAGGGTCAAAACAAAGACCCCGCCTTTTCGCCCGATTGCCGGATGGTCGCTTTTGCATCCTCGCGAGGCGGGATTTTTATCAGCAGCCCAGAGGGTCTTAATCAAAACAAAGTATTTTCCGGCAACGCCGAGACCCTACGTTGGTCACGATGATGAAGGGATTATTATCGCGTTCTATCTGGGTCTTTTTAGCGATTGCCCTATGCATCACAGTCAGCTTGAGCTCTAATTCAGCCAACGCCGAAGCTACTGTTAACCCCTATGACGCGAAGCAAAGCAACGCGCTAAAAACCATTCTACGCAAGAAAAAAAGCGTCGATGCGCAGCTAGAGCTGTGGCGTTTTTGGCTACGTTGGGATGGAGCCAAGCCCAAGCACTCCTTTGCACTGCTCGACAAACTACACAAAGCCAAGCTTCCCCAAGCCCTACAAAATCAGGTCGCGATTTTCCATGCCTGGGCCCAGCAGCGAATGGGACGCATGGATGCCTTAGAGCAAGAACTCAAGGCATTAGGCTTTGTCACCAATGTACAGATACTAGGCCCGTTAGCAGAAAACTTAGACACAGAGGCTGACGCGCCATCAACGGCAGAAGGGACGCAAGGCACCCAAGACAACGACCCCAGTCAAAATCCAGCCCAAGCATGGCAGCAAGGAGAGCAGTACACAGGCAAACTTCATCCAGTGTCATGGCAACTTGCAACAACCAGTCCCTACGGCAAAGTATCGCTGGGGGATACTTTACATCCTAACGAAGACGTCTGTGCCTATGCCTCAACCACAGTCAAAAGCACACGCACCATGCCCATTTCTCTTTGGTTGGGCGCGGGTGGCAGCAGTAGTTTGTGGTGGAATGGCAAGCGAGTACTTCACGATCCAGTGTATCGCAAACACGCCTTTCCCGATCGCGACGGCGTCTCCGTATTTGCCCGTCAAGGTATCAATCGTCTGCTGCTCAAAGTCTGCCAACACGAGGGCAACTGGGACTTTTTTCTCCGCCTTGCCGACGGACGTGGGCGACCTCTTACTAAAGATAAAGTACAAGTTCTGGCAGCAAACCAAGAGGCGATCGCAGGTCCCCCTAAACGCGCTCCCAAGGCACCCAAACTTCCTATTCCCCTCGCCACACAGCTACGCGCCCAGCTCAAGCGCAACCCTGCGCGAGCGATAGACCTTGCCTACGTCCTCAGTGTCACGGGTGGCGAAGATATCTTGCGTGACGAAGTGCAAGAACTGCTACGCGAGGGCTACTCGGCAGCACCTACGATCGATGCCTTACGCACCGCCTATGAATTAAGCAGCACGCGAAGCGATGACTCCTATTGGGCACACAAAGCAAAAGCCTACAGCGCAACACAGCCCGACGCGCTAGCCATCCTGGCCAATTTTGAGGTCACGGGTCCCGACCCAACGCGTGCCGAAGCCTTGCTCAAGCAGCTACCTAAAACCGGCACCCTAGGCCTGCGCGCCGCGTACCTGCGCATGCGCCTCGCTCAGCGCCTCAATTTGCCTAACACCGCTTATGCCATTGCCTCAGAGGCATTGGGACGCGCGCCTAACTCCGTCTTATGGACGCAGCGTGTTAAAGACGCAGCCCAAGCTGCCGGACATAAGGACGCTGTGGTTGACCTCAATCGCCGCCTCGTTGCCCTGCGTTGGAACAGTCGCGGCGTGCACAGCGGACTTCTTCACGA
>CAYWAT010000147.1:0-5637 GCA_964456305.1 uncultured Polyangiales bacterium
AAAGCGGACATCTATGACTGTCAATCAACCGGACATGTACCTAGTGCCTTACAGTCGCTAGTTTTTGCGCTTTGCCAAGTAAGTGCCTCCCCTTGTTCGTGGCCTTTGTCCGAGCTGTGTTAAGCTTCGCTGCATGGGCGACTTTGTTGACCTCCATTGTCACTACATTCCCAACGTTGATGACGGGGTAAAGTCTCAGGAGGAAGGCCTTGCGTTATGCAAGGCGCTGCAGGCGATTGGCTTTGGTACGGTGGTCGCGACACCGCATATCCGCACCACAATGTTTGAAAATAACCGCCGTGATTTGGAAGCGGCTTTTAGTGAATTTCAAGCGAAGGCAAAGAAGGAATCGCCTTCCTTGCCCATGCTCTATCTCGCGGCGGAGCATTTTTTTGACGACGTTTTTTGGCAGCGTTTGGAGCGTGATGATGTGATTTCTTATCCAGGACAGCGGGCTATTCTCATCGAGTTTGCCTACGATCAATGGCCCCTCAATCTCGAGCACGCGTTCTTCAATCTTCAACTGCGTAATCTCACTCCGGTGCTGGCTCACCCCGAGCGTTACAGTAAGTTGTTCAAGTCTACCGAGCCCTTGTTTGCCCTTACTCAGCAAGGCGTGCGTCCTTTGTTGGATGTGATGTCTTTAGTGGGCAAATACGGACGCAAACCACAAAAAGCGGCGGAGCGCATGTTGGATGAAGGTATTTATTACGCTGCCTGCAGTGATGCGCATAAGCCACAGCATGTGCTCTTGGTCGAAAAAGCCTTGGGTAAACTGCAAAAGCGCGTGGGGACGCATGCCTTTGAGACCCTGATGAGTATTCATCCACGCAAGCTGTTGTCGTTGCCCTCGCCTCTGTCTTGATGGAAGGGGCTACACGCGCGAAGGTCTCGATGCCTGGTTTCAACGCGACTTCGAAACGATGGCGCTGGCTGATATCGCTGCTGCTTGCCGCTCTTTTTGCTTACGGGCTCTCTCGACAGAAGTTGCCTTTGTTGCCTGCATGGTCTTCCTTTTCCTGGTCCCACGTCTGGGCCTTTAGTGCGGGCGCGAGTGCATGGTTTGGTGCTCATGTGATGCGCACGCTGCGCTGGCGTTGGTTGATGCGACCTTTGCAGCCCTTGACCTGGTCTCAGCTTATCGCGCTAGCCTGGCCAGCGTTTGTTTTGGTCTTGCTGTTGCCTTTGCGTCTGGGTGAGTTTGCTCGACCTTGGCTCACGCGTCAGCACTACAAACTTCCCTTCAGTGCTGTGTTGGCCACGGTGATGATCGAAAGGCTCATTGATGCCTGCTTAGCGTCGTGGGTGCTTGCACTGGCTCTTTGGGGGTTATCACTTCCCGATACGATGGCATGGCGCGGGGTACAGCGCCTTGCTCCCTGGCTTGCACTGCTATTTGCCTTGCTCTGGCTGATCTTGATGGGTGGGCTTGTGACCTACGCGCGCTGGCAGGGGACAATCAAAAGATGGCTTGTGCGCAGGAACTGGGGAGGCAAATTGGTCTCTGCAGACTTGCTCGAGGGTTTCTGGCAGGGGTTTCGCGTTTGCCTGAAACCCAAGCTACTGCTTATGTGCTGGTTTGAAAGCGCCCTTTATTGGGGGTTGCACGCCATGGGAATTTGGTTGCTCGTGCAAGGGTGCCACATCGACTTAAGCGTATTGCAAGCCTTGGCTATGAGCGGTTTGCTTGCCTTGGGCTTGCTGTTGCCCGCGGGACCAGGCTTATTGGGCGCCTTTCAAGCAGTGGTCTATCTCGCGCTTAGCATTCAACTCGATGCGGATGCATTGCGCCAAGAGGGCGCTTGGGTTGTATTTTTGCTTTACGCGATGCAGCTGACGGTGGTGGTGATTCCTGGAATCTGGGTGTGGCTTAAAAGCAAACACCCAGCCCAGTTTAGCAGCTCAGGCAGCCCTGATTACATACCCTTGGAGTAATACTCAACCACCAGCTTAACATCGATGGGCAAAGGCACGGAATCGCTCTCGGGCGTTTTGGTTACCGCTGCTTCACGCTTTTGATCGTCGAACGCGATCCAGTCAGGGCGCGTTAATGAGGGCTTTTCGAGAGACTCTTCGACTGCCTTCAAGTTTTTGCTGCGCTCACGCAGGCCGATGCTGTCGCCGGGCTTGACGCGGTAGGAAGGAATATCGACGCGCTTGCCGTTAATGAGCAAATGGCCATGACGCACGATTTGTCGTGCTGCTGGAATGGTGGGCGCGAATCCGGCACGGAAGGTGGCGTTATCGAGACGACGCTCGAGTAACTCGAGCAGCTTGGTACCTGTAGGTTGCTTGCTACGGGCAGCTTCAACATAAAGGCGCCGCATTTGCTTCTCGGTAAGCCCGTAATTATAACGTAGCTTTTGCTTTTCCATCAGCTGCTGCTTGTAGTCGGACATCTTTCGTCGACGCGCAGACATTGCACCGTGCTGACCTGGTGGATAAGAGCGGTTCCACATGCTTTTGCGTGTGAGGCCAGGCAAATCGATGCCTAGTGCACGGGCTTTACGTAATCTCGGTCCGGTGTATCGCGACATAAAAACCTATTCAGAAAAATAACCTCGCAGAGTTTTTGCGAGGCCGGAGACTAGCAGCTGAGTCTTTCCGTACAAGGGTCTGTTTGCAAAATCCTGAACCAAAAGACCGCCGCAGTTTGGAATCGATCAATTTTTCGCGATGTCAGTCCGGGTTGAGAGCGGTCGGGTCGGTCTCTTCGACGTGTTCGCAGAGAGGGCCTCCGATGGCGCAGTCCGGATGCACGAAATGCGCGCCTTCTTCGCGCAGACCATTCACGATGGCGCGGGCCATGGCATTGGAGCACTCGTTGCGGTGCATCATAATCACGCCGTAACCGCGATTGGCGTACTCTTCCGTATAAAGCTTCACACAGGTGCTTGCGATTGCTTGGCATTGGGTGGCATTGGCCATGCCCACAATCTTCATTTTTTCTTTTTCTTCGTTGATACAGGTGAAATCCTGCTTGCCCTCTGGATGGGGGATATCCCAGGAGAAGGGGGCGAGGAAAGCTGTTGAGTTGCCTTTGAGTGCATCGAGTTCGTTCAGCAGGGCTTTGCGTTCGCGAAAATAGTTATATGTGGATTCCTCCCACTGGTTGCCTGGCATGCGCAGTACGGGGCGAAACTGAACCGGTGAAGTCTTGTTCGGGGTGTTTGTGGTGTCTTTGGTGGGCAGCAGATGCTTCGCGATAATGCTGGCAGGCAATGCAACGAGGTCGACAAAAGGTGGAAGGATGCGTTTGCCCGTGCCCTTTTCTTTTCCACCTAGCTGTTTGAGTCGCTCGTCGATGGACATGCCCGAGACGATATGTTGATCGGAGTGCAAGCCAACGACATGGCCTTGCGCCGCGTCGCGATAGCGCTTGAGCTGGATCGAGTCTGGATCAACCTGCACCTGCGCGAGCAATTTATTGAGTGTTCTGGCGTCGTCGGGGCCAAAGTCGCGTTTTGTAAGCTCGGCTGGAAGTTCTTTGGGGAGTTGTCCAGATGTGTAGAAGAGCATTGCTTTGACGTTCAGCTCATCTCTTAGAAGGTCTTGCGTGAAATAGTGCTCCTCAAGCTGATCTGCATGATCGCAGCTCGAACAGCCATAAGGTCCGTCATCGATGGTGAGCACAACTTCGTGGCTATCGTCACCCCGGCGTTCATTGAGCAACCAGCGTGAGAAGCGTTCTTCCAATATAAGAGGCTCGAGCTGTTTAGGCAGGTTGCCCGAGCCCACTTTGTCGCCTGTTGAGCTGCTGGAGTTCACACTGCAGGCAGAGAGACCAAGCAGCAGGGCGATGATGCTCAGTACACCCCAATGGCCTGAATAGATTGGGTCTGTGGACCTAAGGTGTTGATAAAAGGTAAGCGATTTGGGTACGGCACGAAGCATGTGCAGGAATAAATCTGCACAAAACGCGCCAAGCCCTGAATGCGTTGCGTTTTAGATCAGAGGCCGTAGCCGAAAAATTGCCTTTCCATGGCGTCGCCCACACAAATGTCGGGGTCTGCCTCGAGGGCCTGCAGCAAGGCATAGAGGAAGACGCTGGCACAGGGCAGATTATCGTGAACGACGAGAGAGGGACGTCGTGTTGGCGGAGAGCCCGCAGGTGCACTGTCATAGGCTTCCTTCAGTTCTTTGATGTAGTAGTTAACCATTTTATCGACAGCATCTATAATGGTTTTGTTTTCTGATGCTTCGATATCTTCGCCCTTATAACGTGCATTAATGAGATCAATGAGTGCTTGGTTATGCGCTGACGATTCACACTTAAGTTTATTGAATCCCTGCAGTGTTGCATCTCCATCGATGCCTTTGCCCACGACATTGAGCTCATAAAAAAGCTTTTCTTTTTTTTCGAGACCAATAAAGGCTTTCTTGGTCCCAGGTAATGACGCAGACGCTGTCGTCTCTGAATCTAAAAGGCAGGGAAAATAGCCTGCTTTGCTAACAAACTCGCGTTTGTCTGAGCACTCTGTGCCATTAAAGATCTTTTGGTTAGGGTCCCAGCTATAGCCTGGCGCGACAAAACAACCTTGATTGTTATCCCATGAGCCACCGCAGTGCGATTCACTCAGGAGAGACTGTGCAAGTATGACTTCGTCTTGCTTGCGGTCATCGGATAAGTTGTTGAAGGCCTCTGCGGAGCTATTGACGGCAACTGGGTGATTGTGTGTGTGATTGCAATAAGGGAAAGCGGCAGTGGCGGCTTTGATACGAGCGCAGCTGAGGATTCGGTAATCGACATCATTGCCATGTTGATCTTTCGCACCGTCTTCAATGCTAGGTAGGGGTTTCTTAATTTCCTTTGCTAGGTAAGAGAAGTCTGCCCTGGTTTTTGCTGCATGTTTTGTCACCGGCAAAACAAGCGGTCGAATCTTGGTCCCTCTGTAGTCAGAGTAGCCTTGGAAGATTCCGATGTTCAGTGCGGTGTTTCGCGAAGGAAGGTCATGCAGCTCAATGGCCACAGGGTAGCGGCATTGGGTTATGTTTTCTCTAACTTTATTATCGATTTTGGCGGTGAGTGGTTCGTGACGCTGCAATGAGGCGGGTTTGCAGCTAAGAGCACTCGAAAGCAGTATCAATAGAACAAGAAAAGAAGATTTTAGTCGCTTAAACATCAGCAATCCAAGTAATCAAGAGTCCTAGCCTGGGCGTTTCAGCGCTGAGCAGGGAAAAGACAGCGAAAGGGTTCAAAGAAACAAGAACTTTGGACTAAAGCAATAATTAAACCAACCCAACTAGGGCCCGTGACTTGCCTTATTGCCGCCTTAATTACACGCTGCGGCCCATGTCACGCGCTCGATGGATGATAAGCCTAGGATTCGCCCCAATTTTGCTGGTGAGCTGCGACTGCCAACCACGTTCAGACGACACCAAACAAGGAGCAACCGCGCAGAGCTTATCGCCCGAGCAGGCCAAAGCGCCTTTGGTCGAAATGAAGGGCATGACCATCACGGTGGGGGAGTTTGCCCATCGTCTTAGCGCGCAGTCGCCTTATTTACAGGCGCGCTACCGTGGTTTTGACCGCAAACTGGATTACCTCAACAATCACATCCGTTTTGAGCTGCTCGCCAGTGCTGCCAAGAAGCTGGGATACAGCGACAAAGCGCAGGTTGTCGAGCAGCAGAACAA
>CAYWAT010000148.1:0-5569 GCA_964456305.1 uncultured Polyangiales bacterium
GCGGGATTCGAACCCGCGGTACCGTTGCCGGCACACACGATTTCCAATCGTGCACCTTCGACCACTCGGTCACCTCTCCAGCGGAGAACGTGGGATTCGAACCCACGGTACCGTTACCGGTACACTTGATTTCGAATCAAGCGCCTTCGACCACTCGGCCAGCTCTCCGAGGCGATTCTTATCAGAATCGATTAAGCTGTCAATTTGGCAATGCTCAGGATGCCTTACGACCACTGAGAAAGTAACAAGCCTGTGATGAGTCTAGATGAATATCCGTCTGCGTGAACCCTTGCAACCCTTCGATAAGCATTTCCATATGCTCGCGATCACGGTGCAAAAGGGTCCAATCGAGAACAAATTCAGTAAACCAAAAGTTGGCCTGTGATCGTGTTGCGTTACCGATCGAGAGAAAACCACCAGGCTCGAGGTAGTCGATCATATCGCCTAATAGTTTGCGGGCGGTTTGCAGCCGCAAACAGTCAAAAAGCCCGGCGGCATAAACCATATTTTGTCGCAAGCCACGCAATGCAGACGAAGCATCAGACAACAACTGGCTAAAGGAAACGTGAACACACTGAGCCTGAATACTCTGCTGACGTGATGCGAAAGCACGGCACACATCATGGTAAGCACGTCGCAGGGCCCGTTCATCTTGATCAAACAAGGTCCACTGAACGTCTCCTTCGGGAAATGCCGACTCGAGAATAAGCTCCACCGCCTCACGTGCAGGACCGCAGGCTAAGCTAGCAACACGAAAAACGCCTCCTGGCTTACCTTGATTGCGCCAACGTTCATATTCTTCGACAATTTGGGCTTTGAGAAAATCTTTGCGTGTTTGCACACTAAGAGCGAGAGCCTCATTGCAGGCCAGCTTATTAAAAACCTTGGCAGCAATGGTCTCACCCACAAAAGGGTGATCGAGCAACAAGAGAGTGGTTTCAAAATCGCCCGGATAACCCAAGGGCTTAAGGTAGGCGCGGTTCACAAAGGGTGCGCTTAGCAACTGAGAGGTCACCATATCCTCGGTGTAGCCTTTACTTGCCTTTAACGAGTGTACATCCCTAAAGCAGGTTTGAGCGTGCCCTGCCGCCTCATTGCATAAGTCAAACCAAGGCGCGCAAAGCTTCATATAAGCCTGCTCGCTAATGTCGGGAACATCGAGCCCTAGTTCTTGGTAGGCCTGTGCATGCTCCTCGAGAACGCGTTTGTGATACTGGATAAAGTGCGCGATACGCCCTACCACATCGCGATACGCTTGGGGCACGTAGCTCTGCATCACCTGCGGCCCCGTTTCGAAGTGCCGTGCCAGTCTCGCCTCGGCATTGCACCGTCTCACTTCAACCACATCAAGAAGTCCAGAGTGCAATTGCAGGGCAACGCGTCGCTGCAACGAGGAAGTCTCCTCACGCACAACACGAGCGACTCCATCATAGATGATCTTATCGTGAACCTCGATGCGAATGCGAATGTCCTCATTGACTTCGGGCTGCAACGCATCTCGTGGCAAGGTAACCGAAACCCCTCGCATCGCGAGATCGTGCAATGCGAAGCGTTGATCTCGAAAATAGAGGACGGCATCCGCGTCGGGAAGCAAGTCACGTGCAAGGTAACGCTCGGCGCGATACGCAATCACGTGATCCACGCCATCAGAGGCCTCTTTTACTTGAGCGTGGCTAATACTCCCAGATAACTGAGCGGGGAAAAGAGAGCTAGTCGACGACGGATGCGGCATGATGACCGCTAGTGTACGTCAAGGCTGGAGTTAATTGCGACGAAAACGCGCATGCACGCGTTTTTGAAAGTTACGGATCACCTTTTTGGAAAGCTTGAGATTATAGCGATTAAAAAGCGCATTCGGTAAGGGAAGATCAGGATCTACAAGCATCCGAAAACTCACCAAGGTAGAGCGCCCATCGCGTACCGGCGTGAACTCCCACCGCGCCCAGAAGGTATCCATATTGCCGCGTATCATACGCGCATCGATCACACGGGTTGCAGAGCCCTCTTTGTGCTTAGGGGCAACTCGAACCTGCGCCCACAAGGTCTTCGCACCCTTCATGATCTTGGTTTCCAAGTAGAGCATAGCCTTCGCTTTACGACGAACGAGCACTTTGGAAGTGTCAAGATGGGGGAAAAACTCGTGATATTTGCTGTAATCAAGGATAATACCTTCAACCACATGCAGCGGCGCATGCACAACCGTTGTGGCCATCCCCCAAGAAACATCCTTGCCGCGCTGCTTGACCGACTTGGCTTGAACACTGGTTCCAATCCGCTTGGCTTTCTGCTCTGGATTTGCGTAGGCAAGAGCAGCAGTGGGTCCCATCAACCCAAAAGCGACCAAAGCGGTAATTAACGTGTGGCGTAGGCTATGCATAATTGACTCTCTTTCGCTTATAAACACTATTCTATGGACGTAATAGCCACGCAAATGATTCACTTTTCGTATCATTTTATTTCTCCGGCATCCTCGAAAGCAAAAGAGTTAGACTCAAGATACCGTTTCCGAAAGGGCTTGCTCAAGTAGCTCACCTTTCGCGATAAGACGACCCGCTGACAGTTCATGGGACTGCTCTGCCAGGCATTCTCCCTCAATGAGGGCATTGTTGTCGCGAAAGAGCTGTTGGGTATGCACATTCCCATGAATTTCACTGGCCGCGTGCAGCTCTATCACATCGGCGGCATGCACATCGCCCCAAATATGACCGCCAAGCATGATGAGCGAGTCTAGCTTTACCGGGCCGCGAATGCATGCATGCGGTCCGACGACCAGAATTCCCGCGCCATAAACGTTGCCTACCACGGTGCCGTCAATATAGGTGACACCATGAATCAATAAGGTGCCGTTAAATGACGCGCCCTCGCCAAGGAGAGCGTTAATATCGTTAATGTGAGCGTAATTAGGGGATGACATCGATGCGCGGCACGAGTATGGCGCACTTTAGTTCGAAGACCAGTTTTACAATGAATCACGTCGAAGATGAAATTCACCTCAGTCTCGCCCAAGCACGCCGGTTTGCTGATCACGGCCTTTATGGAGAAGCCATCGCGCGCCTGAATCAAGTGCACGCACAGCTTTGCCAAGCCCTCGAAGATGCCCAGCAAAGTAGCGCCCAGCGCCTCAAACGCATCAAGCAGCGTCTCGAGGAGGAACGACTCGTCTGGGAAAAGCATTGGCAGCATCATCGTCAAACAACCAAAGCAAACCGAGAGCAGCAGCGTGCACAGGAGCTCGCCGATCACATGCAAGCCTTACCCACGCTGCCCATCGACCCCTTATCTTAGCTCCTATCCGCCCACAATCGCGTAGAACCCAATTTTCTCTTACGAAGAGTAATTTTTTTAGATATTCTGGAAACTACGCACGAGGCCTTGTGAACCCTTCTACCCACTCAGAGTCCCCTCCCTCTATGCCCCAACACGCAACCACCTCGGCTTCGATTCCGGCTTCCATCAACGGAATACAGGGGGGTGATTTGCAAATGGTGATGCAGCGACTGACGCAAAACGACGCGCCCCGTTGGATGCTTATCAAAGAGGGTCTCGACCATGGCCCCTTTTCTGCGCGCGAATTGGTCGGACTTATGCTGCGAGGCGAGGCTCTCGGCAATCACGAGCTGCTCAATATCGATAGCAACGAGCGCTACCTAGCCAATGACATTCCCGATTTCGCTGTTTTTCTGCA
Source organism: uncultured Polyangiales bacterium (assembly GCA_964456305.1). Classification (GTDB taxonomy): domain Bacteria; phylum Myxococcota_A; class Polyangia; order Polyangiales; family CAYWAT01; genus CAYWAT01. The sequence goes on from CAYWAT010000148.1 coordinate 3,686, forward strand.
GCAGTACGCCATCAAGCAACGTTCTGACGAGCATAAACATGCCCTTGAGCGTTCGAAGCAGTCCGAAAAGCGCTCTAACTTGCTCAAGATTCTTATCGCACTGGGCATCGTAGGCGCTATTGCAGCGGTTGGCGTTGTACTCGTGGTCATGCGCGACCAAAGTGACAGCGAATCAAGCCATGAATTGGACCTTGCGGACCTTTATGAGCAGGGAGATATCAAGATCAAAGGACAAGCAGGACTTCTCAATGGCAGCCGAAGCGGAGGCAAGCGTCGCAGCGATGGCAGTGCCGGAGCAAGCAGCAAAGGCGGCGCGTCGTTTGAAGATGCGATGAACCAAGCGATGAATTTGGGCGACGCTAGCAAGGGCGGTGGCGAGGCTCGGCTAAGCACCGCAGCCATCGCCAAGGTCATGAATGCCAAGATCAACAAGCTCTTCAGCTGTGTGAGCGCAGAACTACGTGCCGGCAACAAGCTCTCAACGGTGCAAATCGACCTGGCTATTGCGGGCTCAGGCAAGGTATTGGGGGCAAGCACCCGTCAAGGCACAGCAAGCTTTCGCCAATGCGTAAGCACCAAGGCGCGTGGCATTCACTTTCCCTCCTTTTCGGCCCCGCGGATGGGCGCGCGCTACTCCTTTAGCGTAGATTGACTTGACTGAAGAGCTGAGCTCGTCAGGGTGGCCCGCATGCCTTGCCGGCCCTCAGCGATTATCCTTGGCCTTTACCTTCTCACAAGCAGCGTGGCCTGTAGCAATCCAAGTATTGGGACCCAGCTAAGCGAAAGCCAAGCACACGATGTGCTGCGGGTGCTGTACAGCTATAATATCCCTGCAGTTAAAGAGACCATCGCTAACCAAAATGGCAAATCACCGCGCTTTCGTATCACCCTGCCCAAGGCGCACATGCCCCGGGCCATCGAACTTCTACATGCGCATGCCATGCCGCGAACGCCACAACCGGGGTTTGACGACTTGCTCGATACATCGCGCCTGATCCCTGGCGTTAACGAAGACAAGATCCGCTACATCACCGCAGTAGCAGGCGAATTGGCAGAAACCTTGGAGACCATCGAGGGGGTTATCAGCGCTCGCGTTCATATTGCGCCGGTACAACAGGAAGCACTCCCCCTAGATACGACAACACAAGCGCAGCCACGTGCCTCCGTGTTCATCAAATATGCGCAGGGCAACAAGCGTTTTGATCAAGAGCAAGTCAAATCCATGGTTGTAGGCGCAGTTCAAGACCTCCGCAAAGAGCATATCTCGGTCGTTAGCATTCCCAGTCGACTCGCTCAGTCCAAAGCTTTCCCTTCGCTCCTAAACCTTGGCCCTCTTGCGACCACAGCATCGAGCATGCCGGTGTTGAAGTTAACCCTAGGCGGTCTGCTCGGGCTCAATATTCTCTTAGGCGCGGCGCTTTTGTGGATGATCCGCAAGCGCGGGCAAAAACAAGACATCAGCACTCAGGGCGTTACAGGGAAGACGCCCTCGGGCAGTGTATCTAAGCCCACTTGATGGAGCTTGCCCGGCAACGCATGACCAACAACATGCGCCGCAAAGTGACTTGCACGCAATAGACTGGGCAGGTCCACCTGGGTCTCGATGCCCATACCCGCAAGGGTGTACACCAAGTCCTCGGTTGCCAGATTGCCCGACGCGCCCGGCGCATAGGGGCAACCACCCAAGCCCCCCAAAGACGCATCAATCGTCGACACGCCCATCGCGATGCCCGCCAAGGCATTGGCCAAGGCCGTGCCGCGGGTATCGTGAAGATGCAAAGCAATCTGCGTCAAAGGTACGTCTTGCGCGATTCGTTCAAGTAGCGTTTCCGTGTACCGAGGCGTCCCCACACCAATGGTGTCGCCCAGCGAGATCTCGTAACA
>CAYWAT010000149.1:0-5451 GCA_964456305.1 uncultured Polyangiales bacterium
AGGCATACTCAATAGCTGCTCGAGGGCTTGCGTATCTAGGAACGCAGGCAGCGAGGGCTTGGGCTTAGGCGCTTTGAGCAACACGCTAGGGTCATGCTCAAGCAGCCCCTGTTTGACCAGAAAGCGAAAAAAGCACCGTAAGCTGGCAACTCGCCGAGTCAGTGTAGCCCGACTGCAATGCCCATAGGCTTTCGCAAGAGCGGCACGCAAATCCTCTAGTCGAAAGACCGCAAGCTGGTTTGAATCCACACCACATTGCCTAAGTAGCTCCTCCACCGCTGCCAAATCGCGGGTGTAGGCTGCAATGCTATGAGCGGCGTAGTTTTGCTGACTCAGTTGTGCCGCAAAAGCCTGAGTGGCATGCTGCCAGGTCATGAGTGCGGATGACCCCATCGATCAGAACACTACGCCCGAGCTCACCGAGACGCGAGTTAAAGGCCATACACCCTGCACATGGGTATTGATCGGCACCTCGTTAGCGGTTTTCTCAGGCCTTGCCTGGGCAGTCCAAGACAAGCCTTCCACATGGGACAACGCACTGCTGCAGAACGTGATTGCCATACGCCAACCTTGGCTAACCCCCATTGTCCTGGGTGTCACCCACAGCGCTAGCATAGTATTACTGGCACCACTCACCTTACTCTGCGCTTACCTGCTCTGGCGGAGAGCTAACAAGCGCGCCAGTTTCTTTATGGGCATGGCGATGCTCGGTTCTGCCATCATCAATCAAATCGCTAAGTATAGCTTCGCCCGCCATCGCCCTCCCCTAGCCCAAGCGCTGATTGAAAAACATTCTTTTTCTTTTCCAAGCGGACACACCATGGGCATGGCAACCTTCGGCCTCGCTTGCCTGTTAGTGGTCGAGAGCGAATGGCCTAAGCATAAAAACAGCAGTCGTTGGGCAGCCTTAATCATGATCACGCTGGTGGCCTTAAGCCGAGTCTATCTTGGTGTGCACTACCCCACCGATGTCTTAGCCAGCGTCGCTTTGTCATTAGCCTGGGTACTCACACTGGATCGTTTATGCGCCTTATACGCCACCAAGCGCCGAACATCGTTTGCATTGACTCTCAACTCATGCCAAACTCGCTCCCCGAAGGAACGCTAGAATAAGGCATAGGTAAATCATGTACGCGGTAATTCGCACAGGCGGCAAACAGTACAGAGTCTCCGAAGGAGATCGCATTCGCGTCGAGCGTCTCGAGGGCGACGTGGGTCAGGCCATCGAGTTTGACCAAGTCCTAATGTTAGGCGGGGATAAGCCTGCGATTGGCACACCCTACCTCGAGGGAGCTAGCGTGCGCGCTGAAATTGTCGCGCAAGACAAAGCCAAAAAAATCATCGTTTTTAAGATGAAACGCCGCAAGGGTTATCGTCGTAAAAATGGCCATCGCCAGCACTACACAGAACTGGCTATCAAGGCGATCGGCGCTTGAGTTCATAAAGGAATTTTCGGATGGCACATAAAAAAGGTCAAGGATCCTCACGCAACGGTCGCGACTCGAACGCCCAATATCGCGGCGTCAAAGCCTTCGGTGGTGAAAAAGTGAGCGCGGGCAGCATCTTGGTTCGCCAGGTAGGCTCATCCTTTCATGCGGGCAACAACGTCGGGCGCGGCAAAGACTTCACCCTTTGGGCACGTATGGAAGGGGTAGTCAAGTTCGAGCGCAAAGGCCGCAACCGCAAATTCATTAGCGTTTACGCTGCCGACGATCCTCGCCTCGCAAGCAAAGCCTCTTAATCTTTGCAGGTACCGCTACTTGCCAATGCAGCAGGTACCCATTTGGTGCATGCCTTGCAAGTTGCAGAGTGAAGTGAGAGCGGGTTAACCTGAGCGCCCCCGGCGAATACGCATATTCAGCGTCTGGATTTGACGTCGAGCCATCGGCGCATACGAGGACTTAGGCCAACGGCGCACTATGGTACGCAAGGTATCGCGCGCTTGATCGAGGTCGCCTAAGACCACTGCGTACTCACTCGCAAGCCACATGGCATCATCCTGAAGATCGCGATCAACGGTCTGCTCAGCGACTTGCTGTGCCGTATGCAAAGCCTCTTTATGTCGACCTAAATGTCCCAGAGCCTCAGCCAAATGATAACGCACCGACGGTACATGCGAGCCCTGATCGTGATGCTTAAGCGCTAGCTGAAATTGCTTGGTCGCCTGCGCGTAACGTTTGGTGCGCATGAGATCAAGTCCCGATTGCAAGGCCTGCATAGACAGGTCGAGTCGAAATTGCTCAACTGTATCGCGAAAAAACACGCGCTCTGTCGGAGATAACAAATCGGCGTCTAGTTTATCGTAACGTTCAATCACCTCAGCGCGCTGACGTTTGCGAATCAACTCGTAAAACTCCGTCGCTTGCGTCGCCATTTGACGACGCGCCTCGTTGCGCCGTGTCTCCCGCTGTAGCTCCTTGCGTAAGTCCTCGAGTTGCACACTAAAGGCTTCTTTTTCGGACTCGATTTCGCTAATTCGTGCGCCCGAAGCCAGCTTCAAACCGAAGAACGCTAAGGCCGCAAATAAACAATAGGCAGCCACACTATTCCAGGTAAAGCGCCGCTCATACCCAGCCTGCCGCTTAGCAATGGATTTAATGTCTGCTGCGAGAGAGTTACTTAGATGGTTGGTTTTGATAATCAGCCCGCGCGACTCGATAATTTCCTTGCGAATTTCCTCAATTGCGGCCTCTACATCGCTTTCGTGCATGGCCCTGGCATAGCAGCGAAGACAAAGGTTTGCATCGGATTTACAGCGGGACCGCGCAGCAAAGAAAAATACGCCTTTTTAGGATGGTCAGTGTACCATGACCAAGATGAGTTACCTTCGCGAACAGAGCTTCATGAAAGCCGTTTTTCACGGCGTGATCGACGATGCATTGATCTTCCCCTACCCCAAGGTCGACGAAGAAGAGCGCGATACCGTGCGCATGATCATCGACAGCGTGCACAAGTTTTTCGACGCCAAGGTTGATGACGTCGCTATCGATCGCGAGCATGCCATCCCTGATACTGTGCTTGAGGGCATGAAAGAGCTGGGACTCTTTGGTCTGATTATCCCCGAGGAGTACGGCGGCTTAGGACTTTCCAACAGCGCTTACGCACGGGTCATGCAAGAGCTTGGCGCATTGGATGCCTCCATCGCAGTCACAGTAGGCGCCCATCAGAGCATCGGTCTCAAGGGTATTTTGCTCTACGGCACCGAAGCACAAAAAAAGAAGTATCTGCCCCAACTCGCCACCGGTGAACGCATCGCCGGCTTTGCCCTCACCGAGCCCGAGGCAGGAAGCGACGCCGCGAATATCAGCACGCAAGCAAAGCTGAGCGATGACGGTCAGCACTATGTCATCAACGGCAGCAAGATCTGGATCACCAACGGTGGCTTTGCCGATATCTTCACTGTCTTCGCTCGTACCAGTGTCAAAGAAAGTAACACCAAGCCAAGAATCACCGCCTTTATTGTCGAGCGCGACCAGGGTGTGAGCAACGGACCCAGCGAAGAAAAGATGGGCATCCGCGGTTCTTCCACAACAACCCTCTACTTCGAGGACACCAAGGTGCCCGTAGATAACGTATTGGGAGAAGTAGGACGCGGCTTTAAGGTGGCAATGGGTATCCTCAATAACGGTCGCCTAGGCCTTGCCGCCGGTTGCATCGGCGGCAGCAAGCGCTTGATCAAACTCGCCACCGAACGTGCTCAAGAACGCAGTGCGTTTGGGCGTAAAATCGGCGAATTCGGGATGATCAAAGAGAAGATCTCCAGGATGATGTGCGAGATCTTTGCCCTCGAATCGATGACCTACATGACCACCGCCATGATCGATCAGGGTATCGCCGACTACTCTCTGGAAAGCGCGATCTGCAAGGTATTTGGCTCCGAGACACACTGGTATGTGGCCAATGAAACATTGCAAATTGCTGCCGGCATTGGCTACATGACGGAGTATCCCTACGAACGTCTGCTGCGCGATGCGCGTATCAATCTCATTTTTGAGGGCAGCAACGAAATCCTCCGCGCCTTCATCGCTCTGTCGGGCATGCAAGGGCCTGGCAAGCAGCTTAGCGAAGTGGTGCGTGCCATTCGCGAGCCCATCAAAGGCTTTGGCGTCCTGAGCGACTTTGCGGTGCAACGTGCTCGCAGTGTGCTGGGGCGAGAGCGTCTCGAAGGGGTACATCCGCTACTCAGCAAAGAGGCGGTGATCTTTGAGGAGGGGACCGCGACTCTCGCGCGTGAAGTCGAACGCGCGCTGCGCAAACATGGCAAGGAGATCGCCGAAAAGCAGTTCCTGCAAAAGCGAGTGGCCGAAGTGGCCATCGATCTTTACGCCCTGGCGTGTGTACTCGCTCGGGCAACGCATGCGCTGCAAACGCATGGCGAGCATTCGGCACAGCATGAGTTACAACTTGCAGGTGGCTTTGCCATCCTTGTCGAACAACGCCTGGCGCCACGCCTCGCACATATGGAACGCGACGACGACGAGCTACTCAAACAAGTGGCCAGTAATAGCTACCAAACCATGGGCTATACCTTCGACGCGGTACTGCGTTAACGGCTTATAAGATTGCGCTGACAAGCTATTCGACTCAGGCGGCGCTGTTCAATGGGCTGGCTTGACGGAGGTGTAATTTTTCCCTATAAGCCGACCCATCAGGCACTAAAGATACCGTTTGAGCTTTGCTCAAAATCCACTCGCTCTCGAGCTTCCAAATCTAATTCCTAGATAGCCTAACTGGAGAACTGCTGTATGATTCTCACTCGTTTTTACTCATTGTCATCTGCTTTTAATATCGTTTTAGCAACGCTGCTTGTTCTGGTTGCATCGAGCTGTTCGAAGAAATCATCATCTCTATCAAACACATCAAGTAAGACAGAGTCTGGGATACTTCATCATATTAATCCAGAGCTACATCCAAACAATTTCATTCCAAACATGCATGATGTAGTGGCAGACGCTTGCGCAGAATTCCAGAAGAAAGATGGCATAGGCCAACAACTAAATCAGTGCATAAACCCTATTTATGAAATTCATGATGAGGCTCTGGCAGAAGGTGTGGGTTTACCGCGAGGGTCTGACACTACCCTTGCAAGGGAAAAAATAGAACTTTTGCATAACTTATACTTGCTAATGTGGTCCCTGTGTGCTGCCGAAGCACCAATCTACAAGGACTATGTGGATACACGTGAACTTTCAGAATGGCTAGCAGGTGAAGAGGTCGCAACTCACGTAACTTACAACCAGTTTTTTCAGATAAAGGACTTAGGTCTTTGTGATTTTCCTTGTGCTGATCTTTTCAACAATGAAGCTGTTTTTCGACTGCTAAGATATAGGCTGAACTACCTAGAACATGTTCATGCGCGCAAGACCGAGTACCCGAGCGTTAAACCAGGTCACGCAACTAGGTCCTGACTTGAGAAAGATCGTGGCAGTGGAAACGGGTCATGGGGGCGGA
>CAYWAT010000150.1:0-5405 GCA_964456305.1 uncultured Polyangiales bacterium
AGGCCTGCTCATCGCACTTAGCACACTTGGTCACCAACTCACGAACGCAACTCATGTATATGGTCTGTATACGCCTGTATATGCAGGCACCCAGCTTTTATCGCCGTTGCTCAATCCCAATCATCTCGCCTCGCTATGCACACTCGGACTGGGTTTATGCATTGTGCTTACATGGAATACCGCTCTTCCCTTATGGCGTAGTTTGTGGGGTCTTGCCGCGGTCATACTCTTGGGAACCGTGATGATGACACTCTCGCGTGGAGGCATTGCGACAGCCTTTGCGATGAGCGTTGTCATCATGCTGAGCATGCATCTACGCAGCAAAAAGCATCGTAGATCGAGACTCTCTATGATTGCTCTTTTGGCGATCAGCTTGGGTGGTACAGCAGGCATCTACGTTGCGGGCGAAGGGCTACTGCACGAACTACAAAACGATAATGTAGAGAAACTCGATCTAGCTTGGCGCAGCACAAGCGTCATTGGTCAACAACCATGGCTAGGCGTAGGTCGAGGAGCCTTTTCGCAAGCATTTGTTAGCATCGATACCAGCACAGCAGGTGTTCGCTTCACGCATCCTGAAAATTTCATTGTGCAGTGGCTGAGCGAGTGGGGCTGCTTCGTCGGACTTATTTATATCGTTGGACTGATATTCAGCTTGGGCTGGACATGGATCAAAACGCGCTCACCCAAGCGCGCAGCCATCGTACTCGTTGCATGGTTTACCCTACTGCACGACTTGGTTGACTTTAGTCTTGAAATACTGAGTCTAAGCACACTCTTTTTCGCAACATTGGGATATCTTACAGCCTCACATTCTGCTCTTAGCATCGGACACCTCAGGCCCTACCTACCGCGTGCACCTGCATGGCTGCGATCGCGTTCGTTGCAGTGGTCCTTGGGGGCGATGGTTCTTGGGTGCGGGCTTTGGCTGTTTCACCCGCATAATCAAACGCTGCGTAGCTACGAATATCTGGACGATGCACTGACGCAACCATCAACGCAAAGGTCAACGATCATTCACAACGCCCTCAGGCAGCATCCCCTCGAACCCGGCATTATTACCCGCATTGCCCATCATCTGGTGCAGCGTAACGATCCCAATGCAAGCGCGTGGATCGCACATGCCCGGCAGCTGGCCCCGATGTGGCCCACAGCAAGCCTGCTGGAGTCTCGTTGGCATATACAAAACGCTCGAGCATCACAAGCCATAATCACACTATGGGCTCTGTCTGATCATCACCCCCGTCAAGCAGCCACGCACTTATGTCGTTTACTTAAACAACATCCCAAGATTGTATTCGGGGCTTCGGACCTACTCAGTTACAGCACCAAACCTGAATACGATACCGAGCTAATTGTCATGTTGAGTCATTGCTTGGGCTTCGACCGCGAACTGCAATACGGCCTGGATCGATGGATTTTATCCCAGAATCCAAGGCATCCCGATGCTGCTCAACGTGTTTCTACTTACTTGATCCATAAGCAAGAAGCTCATCATGCCGTAAAAATATTGAAAGATGCTCTCAAAGCGAAGCATTCAACAGTACATCAAGCAAAGCTACGCATCGCATTAGCCCGAGCATATCGTGTGCAAAAACAACATAAACACGCCCTGCATACACTCAACACAATACACTCAAGCACCCTGCGGATGAAACAAGATATATTGCTTGAAAAAGCTACGATATTGACCGCGATGGATAATGCTCAACGCACTCGTCAAATCATCCAAAGGCTACGTGCCTTAGTGCCAGGAGAAGCGATCAAACTTGCTCGCATTGACTTGATTCATGGTCAATTCGAAATCCAAATGCGTCATCATGCAGCAGCCTTGGCTGCCTTTGAGCGTAGTAACGCCCTCAATTCCACTCCGCCTGCCCGCGACGGTATGGCCAGAAGCCTACTTGCGCTAGGCAACCGTGTGCGTGCTAAAGAATTGTACCAATCCTTATGTCAGGATCGACAGGTCGTAAATAACCAACGTTTCTGTCAACGCGCCCAGAGCCTCTGACGAAATGCTCATAAACCTCGACTTTACTTTTGCTTCGGCCCTGATAAACTCGGCGTTTGAAATTCGAGCGCTCTTATGGAAGCCAACGAAACCCACGAGTTCGACATTCGCAAGTTGCTGTATGAACTACGCAAGTACGCTTGGCTCATCATCGCGATCACACTGACTGTTTCCGTCGCGGTTATTTTTTGGACCCTGGGCCAACCCAAAATCTACGAGGCAACCTGCACTATCGAATACGACACTTCGCCCGCCAAGCCATTGGGCAATCAGGTCGAAGACGTGGCCGAGCCTGTAAGTAATTTTTGGTTAACGCAGGAATACTACGAAACTCAAAATCGCATCATCGGAAGCAGACAGGTTGCCAAGCGTGTCGTTGAAACCTTGCAACTACACAAGGACAATGACTTTCTGGGTATTGATCCAAAGAAACTAAAAAAACCTATTTCAGTTGATGAAACAGCCGACATCCTAACTCAAAAACTTAACATCACACCCGAAAAGGGTACACGTATTGTTTATATAACCATTCGGGATCGTAAGGCTAAGCGAGCTACAGCGATTGTTAATGCTATCGCTGAGGCTTATATCAAAAAAACCGTTCAAGATCGTTTAGGCACCACAGTTGATGCCTTAGAGTGGCTAAGCAAACAAAGCGAGAAGATGCAGGCAGAATTGCAAACCGCCGAGGAAGATCTGCATCAGTTTAAGAAAGACAGCAATACCCTCTCCGTATCGCTGGAAGATGGCCAAAACATTGTCGCCCGCGAAATCGGGCGATACACAGAAAATCTTACGGCTGCTCGCACACGCCGCATCGAACTGGCCGCAAAGCTCAAGCAACTTAACCTAGCTAACGGAGACAACCCCTTTGAGATTCATGCACCTTCGATTAATGAAGACGTCGAAATCCAAGAGTTACGTAAAAAACATGAAGAAAAATCAGCTGAGAAAGCAACACTGAGCACGCGTTATGGGGAAGCACATCCCACCGTTAAAGCGGTAAGCGCAGAACTTGAGGCCCTACGCACTCAACTAAGGCGGCGCGTCAATGGCCTGATTGCCACTGCAAAAGCCAATTTGCGCGAGGCTCAATCGATCGAACAGGGACTCAAAGCGGAACTCGATCGCGCCCATGACGCTGGCATGGCGCTGAACCTCAAAGAGATCGAATATCAGCGCCTCAATCGTGAGCGCGAAAACAAAAAACGCTTGTACGAACTTTTACTCGAACGCACGACTGAAACTAATCTCACACGCTTATTTAAAGTAGCTTCAGTGCGTGTGGTGGATAATGCGTTGGTCTCTCAATCACCTGTATCGCCCAGAGTACCCCTCAACATTGCAGCAGGTATTTTAGCAGGGTTACTTTTAGGCGTGGGGATAGCTTTTGGGTTAACTCGGTTAGATCGCAGCATCAAATCAACTGACGATATTGAGGCCTTAGGCATTTCAGCTTTGGGTGTTATTCCGGCAATGGATGCCAAGCGAAAGCGGGCTTTCAAGCGCCACAAGCCCTGGAACGCACCTCGCGATCCTAGTCATGATTTGGTGGTGCATCATGACCCCCAATCGACGGTGGCAGAGGCTTTTCGGGCTGTTCGTACCAACCTTACCTTTCTGGCTGCCAAAGAAGAGATGCGCTCGTTGTTAATCACGAGCACGAGTCCTGGTGACGGCAAAACCACCACTGCAACAAGCCTAGCGATCACCATGGCGCAAAGCGGCAAGAAGGTGCTTCTTGTCGATACCGACATGCGTCGTCCTCGCCTGCAACAAGTCTTCAACTTGGATAGCGCCCAAGGCATCACCTCGGTGCTAGTCGGCAACCAACAGGAGAATGATGTCATCAGCGAAAGCTTCATTGAAAACTTGAGCATCCTCCCCTGTGGACCGATCCCTCCCAACCCTTCAGAGCTCTTGCACATGCCTCGCTTCGAGGCCTTGCTACTACGGCTTCAGCAGCACTATGACCGCGTTATTTTCGACAGCCCCCCTCTTAGCGCGGTTACTGACGCAGCCGTGATCGCACCACGGGTGAGTGCAGTGATTGTAGTGGCTCAATCGCGACGCACTACACGTGATGGGCTCAAACGCATCATCAAACGTCTCAATGATATCGGAGCACGCATGGCAGGAACGATCATCAACTACGTGCACCTCTCCGAGCACGGCTATGGGTATGGTTACCAATCAGGATCCTACTATAGTTACTATGGCCAAGAAGAGCCGAAGAAGAGATCATCTAACGACGAAAGCACTCAACACGCTGCTTAACTAAGCAAGGGTTATGCTTCCCTCACAATCGGCAAAACAACTCAACATCCCCCTGCCCTCTCACGATGAGATCGTTAAACGATACGCGCCGTGGATCCATAACATTGCCAAAAAACTCATCCGACAACTCGGGATTCAAGACAATCACCACGAAGACCTCGTAAGTAGCGGCTTTCAAGGTCTTCTCGAAGCGTACAAACGCTACAATCCAAGTTATAGTGTGCCTTTTGAAAGCTTTGCCTACTACCGTGTGCGCGGTGCCATGCTCGATAATGTGCGCAAAACAGCCTACCTGCCGCGCCGTATTTATGCACAACTACGTGCCGCTGAAGCAAGCGATCGCATGCTGGAAGATGTCAATCAAAGCGCGCCTCATACGCCTGATGAAAGCAGGGACGAGCTCAAAGCATTGATGGGTCGCATCGCTGCAATTCATGTTATCGCTGCACTGGGTCAAGATGAGCAGAGTTCTGAGCCTAGCGATCCAGAATCGACACTGGCGCGAAAACGCAGTCAGGAACAAGTGCGACAAGCACTAACCACTCTACCGACGCGAGAACGCCAATTGGTCGAGGGGTTTTACTTTCAAGGCCGCGCCTTCGACGATATTGCCAAGGAGATCGGCATTTCAAAATCCTGGGCGAGTCGGTTGCACAACAAAGCGCTCGATATTCTACGTCGACGCATAAGCACAGGTACATCAATGCGTGACCTTTAGAGCTTCTGTGACATGCTAGCGGCGATGACCGCAACGGCCTTTGGCTCTCTCAATCTATCATCTCATCTACTTAAGGCCGTGCGCGACATGGGGTGGACGAATCCCACCGATGTTCAAGCGTCAACCTATAATGCCATTATTCAAGGCCATGACCTTATTATCCAATCACGCACCGGCACGGGCAAAACCGGGGCATTCGCCTTGCCCATTCTTGACCAGCGCGTCGATCCAGGTCGTTTAGACACGCAAGTCCTTATCTTAGCCCCCACACGTGAGCTGGCCTCTCAGAGCGCTCAACACATCGCGGATTTGGGTCAATACACCGACATCCGTACTGCGGCTATTTATGGCGGCGGCCCTATCAGCGAGCAAAGTCAGCTGCTGGAGAAAGGTGTTCAC
>CAYWAT010000151.1:0-5267 GCA_964456305.1 uncultured Polyangiales bacterium
GAGGGGTGGACCACCCCTGTCCGAGCAGGGGACCACCCTTCGCCGAGCAAAAAATCCAGCAATCGGAGCAAATCAGCCCCCTGGGTGAGTGACCGCAGCCCGCTTACCGACGGCCTTAGGCGACTCGTCGATGGCTATCGCGAGGTACCAGAAGCGAAAAATTTTACTTGAGGTCCCAGCGCAAGTTCACATTGCCGCGCGCGCTGGCAAAACGCAGCACCACGGCTTTGGCCCGAGGCGGAATCACCGGCACGCCATCCGCGTTCACCACTGGAAAGGCGATGCGAAAGACCTGACGAAAGGGATTGATCGAGGGGAAGTAGGTGCGGTGGCTCTCATTGGGGCGATCGATTTTTTCGATGTTCGAAGGCGCAACCTGGCGCCCCTTGGCATCCACCAGAGTCACACGCCAGGGAGAGCGCTCGTGGGTGAGATCGCTTTCGCGAAAGTCATTGCCCACCAAGGTAACGAAAAAACGATGGTAGCGCTTGGCCTCCTCAAGGTTGGCGCGCAGCATGGCGTTGCGCGCTTTGACCCTAATCGCGTGGTCATAGGCATAACGAACCACATAGGCCCAGCGAAACTCCCAGGACTCGAAGGTGGCGGTGACATGCAGCACCGTGGACAGCTGGCCAAAAGAAAAGTTATCGGCCCTGCGCGTCCAGGCCTTGTAGACGCTGCCATAATCGCTGGCCACAAAGGAGCGCGGCTTGGGCTTAAGGCTCACTCCGGTTGAGGCGCAGGCCCCGAGATAGACGCCAAGACCCACCACAAGCCACCCACTAAGCTTAAGGCCCAGAGCGCGCTTCGAGAGACAGTTCATCGTTGAGATTAGGGCCTGGAGGAGCTTCATCAATTGTCTTTGTCTCGTGCAGATTCTGCGATAAGAGCAAGCGATGCCCACCCACGGATATGCGGCATGGCGAGATGCTCGCGTACGCACGGTCGATGACTTAATGCAACCTTTCTTTGAGGCCCATAAGGCACGTTCGCAATGGCGTGTGGGCACCGAATCGGAAAAATTTGGCATCGAGGGCCAGGAGCATACCCCCATCTCTTTCAGTGGTCCACGCGGTGCGCAGCAAATCTTGCGCGACCTCGCTGCCCGCTACGGTTGGCAGGAGGAACGCGAAACCGCCCAAGGCGAATTGCTGGCCCTGCGCCGCGATGATGCCTCCATCACCCTCGAACCCGGCTCCCAACTAGAGCTTTCGGGCGCTCCCAAAGACAGCATTCATGCCACCGCGGCCGAAGTTGAGCAGCATCAGCGCGAACTCAAGGCGGTGTCGGAGCCCCTCGATATCCGCTGGCTTGGCCTGGGCTTTCACCCCTTTGCCAAACAGGAGCAGCTCTCCTGGGTGCCCAAGCTGCGCTACCGGGTGATGCGCGAGTACCTGCCCACGCGCGGCAGCATGGCTCTCGATATGATGCGCCGCACCTGTACCGTGCAGGCCAACCTCGATTTCGACAGCGAGGCCGACGCGATGTGCAAGCTGCGCCTTAGCTTGAAGCTGCAACCGCTGGTCACCGCCATGTTTGGCAACAGTCCCTGGGAGGAGGGCAGTGCCTCGCGCGACCAGGTACGACGCGCACGTGTGTGGCTCAACATGGATCCCGACCGCTCGGGCCTTTTGCCCTTCGCCTGGAACGAGGGCGCCACCTATCATGACTATGTGCGCTGGGCGATGCAGGCGCCGATGTTTCTCATCCGCCGCGGCGACCAGATCATCGCCAACACCGGCCAGCCCTTTGGCGACTTTATGCAGCGCGGCTTTGAGGGTCACGAGGCCACGGGCGGCGACTGGGAAACGCATCTCAATACCCTCTTCCCCGAGGTGCGCCTCAAAAAGACGCTGGAGGTGCGCGGCGCCGACGGCCAATCAGCCCAGCTGATCCCAGCCCTACCAGCCCTGTGGAAAGGCCTGCTTTATAACGACAACGCCCAGGCCAAGGCCGAGGCTCTTGCCGAGCCCATCGCTCTCGATGCGATGCCCGAACTGCGTGAGGCCATCGCGCGCGGCGGTCTGCAGACCAACTATCAACACAAGCCCCTAAGCGACTGGGCGCTGCGACTGCTCAACATCGCGACAGAGGGACTTGAGCAACTGGGCTGCCTTAATGAGCAAGGCGAAGACGAATCCATCTACCTCGAGCCCCTGCGCAAGCGGCTCGAGCAGGGACAATCGCCCGCGCATCACCTTCTTGCCCAAATCGACCCAACACAGCCCCTTGCAACACAAATCGTCAAGGTGGCGGCTTTTTAGAAGCATTGCTGCCCCCTCGCTGGCAAAACCTCCGGGCTAACCAGCAGGCCATCTTATTTTCACTTCAGCTAGCCCGCCCACACTTCACGCTGATCCTGGCTTTCGGCCGGCTGCCACGTATGCAGACGACTGCAACGCATCAGACTCTGTGGGCTACGCCAGCTATCGTTACGCTAACTGTGAAACGCCAGACTCCTGTGCGTTGCGCCAGTCGCCACAAAGATGACTGCAACGCATCAGACTCTGTGAGCTGTGCCAGTCACCGCTACGTCAATTGTGAAACGCCAGACTCTGTGCGTTGTGTGCGAACGAAGAGAGCGCTTGCGAAGCAAGTAACAACGCCTGGCATTCATAGAAATGTCTAAACGGGAGCGCCCGCATCGCGGGTAGCAGCGCCTGGCATGTATAGGAAAAGCATCGAGAGCGCCCATGAAATGGGTAGCAACGCCTGGCATGCATAGAAATGTCAGAAGCGAACGCCTGCGAAGCAGGTAGCAGCGCCTGGCAATTAAAGAGTATCTCTCTATACGCCTTCGTCGCTGTGGTCCGGGCGCGCTCAGGCTCAACGCAAATTGAGAACGGGCTAGAATAGGCTTGGGAATAGGCAAGCCATCGCCGTATTCTAAAAGAATACCGTTAACAATCCTATTTGCTGGAGAACGATGATGCCTAGGTACGCCCAAACACTGACCCTAATCGCCTTTATACTCATACCCCTTGCCTGCTTTACGGCCTGTGACTCCTCCGATGATGCATGCCGTATTACGCAAAATGACGATGGTTCCTCGAGCATCACCTGCGCGGATGGCTCCTCGCTGACAGTGAGCGGCGGCAGCGTGTCATCGTCCGCAACGATCGCCCCCGGGGAGTTCCTCGCGCTCAGTCACCCTTTCGCAGAGGGAGGAGCCACCTTCGCAGCACAAATCCGCGTCGACGGTGTGCTTCACGATTACACCGCCTTTGCTCACCTCTTTGATTCGGCGCTGCGCGATCCCATCATATTTGCCCCAGAGACCGAGGACATCGAAATAACCGACAAAGCCGAAGCGGACTTACTCAAAGACGGCAATATCGCCGTCGTCTGGGCTCAAGAAGAGGCTGACAATCGCGACCATCTGCGCCTGCGTATCTACAGCCCAGAAGGAATGGACATGGGGGTAGACCCAACCTTTGGCCCCAGTGATGCAAATAGCGAAGTTGGGTATGTAGCGCTTGTCGCCCTTGAGAGTGGCGACTTTGTGGTGGCCTGGACCGATTACGAAGACGATTCCTTGCAGTTCCAGCGCTTCGACAAAGACGGAGTGCCCCAAGGTGATGCAGTGGACTTTGGCGCCCACGATTCGGAGACGGATATCAGCCTTTGCGCTACCGATGACGGTTTTGCGGCAGCCTTTAATGATGCAGGCGAAAGCTCACATGTCGTTGAGACCTACGATGCCACCGGCACACTGAAAGACCGTATCGCCACCCTGACAAGCGAGGAGGCATACAGCGGCATACAAATTCGACGTTTCTCAAATGGACGTTTTGTCCTTGCACGTGAACGCAGCGTTGCGCCCAACGACACCTTCGAAACAACACTCACTTTCATGGACGCCGATGGCAGCAACGTAAACGATATCTTTTTAGGCGGACGCAGCATCTCGGAGCATCCCTACATTGCCATATCGCCCGATGATCGGGTGATTGTTGCCTATGAAGAGTCCGGTCCCGACATCGGCCTTTATGGTGTTTTCGAATCCGACGGCAGTGTTGTGCGCCCCATGAACCAGTTCACCCACGCCGAACCCGACGGAGTCGCGGTAGCTGTGCTGCCCAACGGCAATTTCATCATCGCCTTCAACGAAGATGAAAGCGAGAACGGTCTCTACAACGTGTTCAACTCAGAAGGGAAGCGAGAAGCGAGCGATCTCTTCTTTGGCGGGTTTGCCGTCCCGGATGCTCGCGGAGTGCGCGATATCGTCACCGTCGGCGATTCCTTTTGGATCCTGAACGAGCCCTACCATGACCCTTATGGACTACGTTTTGACGTCATTTCCCTAGGAACGCTGCGCCTTGTGGACATGGGTAACGGCGAAGTGCGCCTGTATAACCACGGCTCGGTGGCGGTCGAGAGCATTTTGAGCGCGACTGGCAGTAATAACTAAGTCGTCTGACGATAATCACAGGCCACAGAAGGAACCAAAGTCCCCACTGGAGCATCGAGGAGACGCTAAGAGCATGATTTAACTTGGACCATGCTCCTCATCCAGTAGGTACGGTTGTTGCACATCTTCCTCCATGTGAGTCTGATGCCACACCGATCGCTAACTTTGATGCTCTTTGTCACCATCCTGCTTGCTGGGGTGTCGCTGCAGTTGAGCGCCTGTAAAGAAGCCTGCCTGGGCAATCAATGCGTCACCCCAAGTGACGATCCTGATACGACGAACGACAATCCTGATGACAATGAAAACCCAGAGGATGAGGGACCCAGCTCTGCCTCACCTGCCTTTGGCGTGCTCTCTGGTGGCTTTTGCCCCGTACGCACCCGTCCTGGCGAAGCCTGTGCAGAGGGAGAGCTCACCTGTTCGCCCGACCTGCGTTGCACCTGTGGCAACGGCCATATCGACCAAGGCGAAGAATGCGATGGCGGGGATCAGTGTCACAAAAGCGTCTGCAAGCTGCGCTGTGAGAAGGACTCCGACTGCATTGGGCTGCAGCCCTGCCAGAACAAAGCTTGGCAATGCGATACCAACCAGAAGATTTGCGTGAACTTCAGCTGTGGCAACAACTCCCAAGGCTGCCCCATTGGCTTCGACGACTGCAATGGCGATATCACCGATCTCTGTGAAGCCGACCTCAGCACGGTACAGCATTGTGGCGGCTGCAATGTGCAATGTGGCGCGGGGCAGAGTTGTAAGCGTGATGGCGCGAGCTACAGCTGCAGCTAGCGCTGCGCACCTAGATCGCTCTCAATTTGCGTTGAGCCTGAGCGCGCCCGGACCACAGCGACGAAGGCGTATA
>CAYWAT010000152.1:0-240 GCA_964456305.1 uncultured Polyangiales bacterium
CTTGGTACAGCCAGACAAAAAGTGCAGCCAGCAGATTGAGGGCAAAAGGCAAACCAGAGAAGTTCTCCAGCATGCCCACCAACCAGTAGGTAGCCCCCATAAAGGCAACAAAGCCACAGGTGCAGCCAAGCCCAAAAACATGCCAAAAGCCCTTGGGTTGAGCCATCTCTAAGGATGCCAGCAAAGGCACCCACATCACCCACGCCAGGGGCCAGATATCAAAACCGGGAAAGGCGAGAA
>CAYWAT010000152.1:278-5181 GCA_964456305.1 uncultured Polyangiales bacterium
GCACTGAGCGCCCAAGGCAACCAACGATGCATGCGAGCAGACATAGAGGAAGGTGCTTAGGCGATGCTCTAAGCGCACACAACCGCCCGAATGCTGGCGCAGAGGGCATCGAGCAGCTGCTCCAATTCGTCATCGGCAATCGTAAGACAGGGAGCGATGTACACGGTATCGCCCAGGGGACGCAGGTAAACACCACGCTGTTTGGCCTCGTGATACACGCGCCACCCCATCTGACCAAGGTACCCCTGCGTTCCTAGATCCACTGCGCCCACCATCCCCAGAGCGCGCGGACGATGCACGGCAGGCAGGTCTGATAAGGAAGCAAAGGCCGCAGCGATCCGCCGACTCTTCTCGGCAAGCTGCGCGATGATGTCTTGCTCGCGGTAAATCGCCAGCACCTCTAGCGCCAAAATAGCCCCTAAGGGGTTGCCGCAAAAGCTGTGACCGTGCATCAAGGCACGCGATTTGTCGCCGTCAAAGCCCGCAAAAATCGCTTCTGTGGTGAGCGTCGCGGCAAAAGGTAGCATTCCCCCAGACAAGCCTTTAGCAGTGCACAAGATATCCGGTTGCACATCAGCGCGATCACAGGCCCACATTGCCCCGGTGCGACCCAGACCAGAAAACACTTCATCGGCAATGAGAAACACATCCTGTTCTCGCGTTAGTTCCCGCACACGACGCAGCAAAGCCTCGGACCACATGCGCATACCACCTGCTCCCTGCAGCAAAGGCTCCACAATCACCGCAGCGATCTGAGACCCTTGCTCCGCCAACAATGTCTCAAGCTGGGCAACCGCATGCTCCCAATCTGCGTCCGTAGGTCCAGCTTCCAAGCGGTCTACCTGAAAGCACATCGAACCAAAGGGACCGTGAAAAGGCCCCATATCGCTTACGCTCATCGCACCCACTGTTTCACCATGAAAAGCAGCCCCCAAGGCCACAAAGCGCTGCCGCTGTGGAGCGCCATTTTGCCGCCAGTATTGGAAGGCGATTTTGAGCGCTACCTCAACCGCCGTAGATCCATCATCGCTGAAAAACACCCGTTGCAACCCCTTGGGCGCCACTTCCACCAATGCCTCCGCACAAGCCACCGCAGGTGCGTGGGTAATCCCCGCGAGCGCACAGTGCGACAAACGCTGCGCCTGTTTGTGCAAAGCCTGCACCAAGCGCGGGTGATTATGCCCGAGGTTGTTCACCCACCAGGAACCGTTGGCATCTAAGTAGGCCTTGCCCTGCGGGTCATAAAGCCAAGCACCTTTGGTACGACTCACCACCAGGGGCTCCTGTTGCATATGGTCGTCGGTGGAGGTGTAAGGTCGCCACACAAAACGGCGGTCGCGAGCGATGATATCCTCAGAGGAGAGTGAATCTATGGTAGCCATGAATTGAGGGCCTACCCTCTAAGGTCACTTATCCCAAGCGCTTTATGTCACTCGCACCATCATCGTCTTACCATCTGCTGCTGATGCTTTTGAGTGCAACCTTGGGCTGCACGCCCACATGCCTTGCCGCACAGAAAGCACCCAAAGAAACGCAAGCACCTGCCAAAGCATCATCTCAACCAAGTCAAAAAAGCAAGGCAAGCACCACTGCAAAACAGCTCGAACCTCAACGCAAGACCTCGCAAAGCTTGGGCCTGCCCAATGATGGCAGCTTGGTGAATGCAGCAAGGTTGCCACTCGAAGGGCCAGGCTATCGCTTTAACCCGCGCCGCGATCCCAGCGCCACCTACGCCACCCAAGAAACGATTCAAGCGCTGCAACATGCGTCGGCACAGGTGCAACAGCAATTTCCTGAACGCCTGCTGACCATCAATGACCTCAGCCTCAAAGAAGGCGGACCCATTCCCCATCACGGATCGCATCAAAATGGCCGCGACGTGGATGTGCTTTTTTACCTGCGTGATGCGGCACACAAAGCGCGCTCACCGGTGGGGGCACCCATCGACCCTAGGTTACGGGGGTGGGATTTTGGCGACCTGGCGGATCCCAACGATGACGCCAAGGTACTGCTGGATGTTCCCCTTACCTGGGCCTGGATAAATGCCCTGCTGACCAATCCTCATGCCAAGGTGCAGCGGATCTTTATCGCCGAGCACATACGCAGCGCCCTGCTCGCGCATGCGAAAAAGCAAAAAGCGACGAAAGCCGTGCTCACCCAGTTCGCGGCGGTCACCTGTCAGCCCAGTTATCCTCATGATGACCACGCGCATATTCGATTTTTCTGTGCGGCCAAAGACATCCCAGCCGGCTGTTACGACAGTCGACCCGTATATCCCTGGCAGCGGCGTTACTTGGCAAGCCATCAGCTCAAAACGCAGCACCGCCTGCCCGATCCCAAACGCAAACGCGCCAAAACCACTACGCATGCGCAAGCACGCAAAAAAGCAGGCGCGATGCACTGGAAGGTGAAAGCTTTCCTAAAGGCCCGCGAAGCATGGCTTAAACAACCACACCCTGGCCGCCCTTACTGCCGCTAGTCCATCCCACGGACAAACCATAGATCGCTCTCAATTGGCTTTGAGGCTGAGCGTGCCGAACCGCAGGAGTGAAGCGAGGGCGGGCTAGAGTTGGCCTAGGACTGCGTCTCTCACATCTGCGAAGTTATTGGGCAGCTCCAAAGGCTGATTGACTTTTTGACTCTCAACTCCGGGCAATTCATTGCCGTGATAGCCCACTTTAAAGGAAGTGAACTTCAAGCCATTCGCGGTGGACACCACGACCACACGGTGCTTTGCGGTGATCTCACCCCGTTGCACTAGTTTTTCGAGGGCAGCGAGAGCCACGCCAGTATGAGGGCAGGTATAGGCGCCCGTGGCATCAGCACGTGCCGAGGCCTCGGCGAGCTCCTGCTCGTTGGCCTGCTCTACCACACCATTGAAGGCTTTGAGGGTGCGAATCGCGCGCTCTACCGAAACCGGGTTGCCAATGCGAATCGCGCTGGCCTGGGTATGCCCAGCAACAATGGGTGCAAAGTGCTCCCAGCCCTGCTGATAAGCGCGGTACAAGGGATTCGCCTGCTCTGCTTGAGCCAAACAAATGCGCGGCCGTTTTTGAATCAAGCCAAGCTCGATCATCATATTAAAGCCTGCACCCAAAGCAGCCACATTGCCTAGGTTGCCACCGGGAATGATCACCCAATCGGGCACCTGCCAATCAAACTGCTGCACCATCTCGATGGCCACGGTTTTTTGTCCCTCAAGGCGAATCGAGTTCATGGAGTTGGCGAGATAAACCCCTGGCTCCTCGGCCAACTTCTTGACGATTGCCATGCAACCATCGAAATCGGTATCGATGGCACACACGAGGGCATTGTTCGCTAAAGGCTGCACCAACTGTGCGGTGGTCACCTTGCCTTTAGGCAGCAACACCACCGCACGAATGCCCGCAGCTGCACAATAGGCTGCCAGCGATGCCGAGGTATCGCCTGTGGAGGCACAGGCAATCGCGCGAATGGGCTTGCCCTGCTTGATGAGCTGACGCACATGGCTCACCAGCACGGTCATGCCCAAGTCTTTGAAAGATCCTGTATGGCTGTTGCCGCAGAGCTTAATCCACACATCGTCCAGGCCCATGGATTTGCCGTAGCGCTCGGCCCAGAAGAGATTGGTCCCTCCCTCGTCGAGAGACACGATGTTTTCATCGTCAATATGCGGCGCGATCCATTCTTTCTTGCCCCAGACACCGCTGCCATAAGGCCATTCGGTGCTACGGTAACGCTGCTCAAAAAGGCGCATCCACGAACTGGCACTGCGCGCACGCAACGCATCCAGGTCATGGTCAACATAGAGCAGCCCCCCAGAATTAGGGCAGGTGTAAATCACCGTGTCGATGGGAAACTGGCTGTCGCAGTTCATACAACGGAAGCAGACCTTGTAATCCATGCGCCGAAGTATAAAGCTTGCAGGCAAAGAACGCCCAGAGATTTATGCTGCACCCGAGCACCTTGGTCATTTTTCCCACCCGCGCGCATGTCCAAGAGGATATCCGGGCACACGCGCGGCAATCCCCTTCTCAGGTCTGCTTTGGCCATCGCGCGATGAGCATCAGCGATTTTGAGCAAGCCCTCTACCGTCATCTAGTGCCGCAGATAAGGGTCCTCACGCATAGCGAGGCGACGATGCATCTGGGACTACACCTTGATGCGACAACAAAGCCAGTACGTGCCTCAACGCAGAAGCGGCCCGCATGGGTGCGCCAGTTTTACCAGGACTACCAACAGCTTTGCCGTATCGCTCCAGACAACGCATGGCTGGAGGACCTTCAAGACAATCTACCTGGGCCTGCTCAAGGGCGTTTCGACCAATTGCGCAGCGGCGTTACGCATTGGCAACAGGCCCTTGCGCAGCAACAGCTCAGCGACCCCACCTATATCTATTGGCAGGCTGCGCAGGCTTGCACCCATTCGCGCATCGTCCCTTGGCTCGCAGCCTACCAACGCATCGAAGTGCGGCACATCCATCAACTCTTTCCGGCGCGCATGGCCTTGCTCAATGCCCTTGCCATCGCACTGCGTGGTCATGCCGAGCTGCATATCGAACTCGCATACCATTACAGCCACCCTTGGCTGGAGCGCGCGCGGCAACTGCTGTATCACCTGGAGCAGCAAGGCGAAGAGAGCACGCTGCAACTGCTACCCTGCCCGCTGAACCTAACAGAGCCACAGTCAGAACCAACCGCAACGCCTGCCTTGCCGCATTCGCAAACAGCCATATGCAAGCGTTTGCAAGCGAGTCATCCCGATGCCGCTTACACCCAAGTCGCGCTGCATCTTCTCAACCTGATGCGTCAAGACCTGCATCAACATAGGCGCATTGTTATCGCAGCACCGCAGCGACCCGATGCCTTCCACCCCATGCTGCTAACGCTGCAACGTTATGGCATTCCCGTCGATCAGGGTCCTG
>CAYWAT010000153.1:0-5073 GCA_964456305.1 uncultured Polyangiales bacterium
CCGAGATGCCCAGCGATATGCTCTTGGTAGATCGATGGCTGTGCAGTGTCGGGGGCCAAGATCATGATCACGTCGCTCTGCTGTGCGGCTTCGGCGACGTTGAGCACCTTGAGCCCCTCTTGCTGAGCCTTGGCTTTGCTGCGGCTGTTTTCGTGCAGCCCAATGCATACGTCGACGCCGCTGTCTTTGAGATTTAAGGCATGGGCATGGCCCTGTGAGCCATAACCGATGATGGCGACTTTTTTACTGCGGATGAGTTCAAGATCAGCGTGTTGATCGTAACGAATATTAACCATGATTGTTCCTCGTAGCTAAGGTGGATGGGCTTGCCTCTTGGACCATTCCTCGAGTCATCGCAACCGCTCCTGCCCGGCCCATTTCGATCAGGCCAAAGGGCTTAAGGGCATCGACTAAGCCTTCTATTTTATTCGCACTGCCGGTCATTTCGACAATGACCGAGGTGGGGGCGACATCGATGATTTGGGCGCGAAAGATGTGGCATATGTCCAGCACCTTGCTTCGTTCATCGGGCGTGGCCTGTACCTTGAGCATCACCAGGTCGCGGGTCACCGAGGGGGTGTGGGTGATGTCTTCGACGTGGAGCACGTTCACCAACTTGTAGAGGTTGGCTTCGATGCGCTGGGCTTTATCATCGTCGGCTTCGACCACGATGGTCATGCGTGAGATGCCTGCTTCGTGGGTGCGTCCGACGGTGAGGGACGCGATGTTAAAGCAACGGCGGCGGAAAAGCGATGCCACACGATTCAAGACACCGGGCAAGTCTTGGACATGCACCACAAAGGTGTGAAAGTTCGCCGATGAGGTCATTGGTCTTGGCCTGTTTCGTAGATGGGATTGTGGGTGGCTGGGATGCTTTCGGGTCGGCGGATCATATCATCTAAGTTCGCGCCCGTCGCGACCATGGGATACACGCTGTCTTCTTGTTCGACGCGGAAATCGATGACCACCGTGCCTTGATGGCCTTGCGCTTGAGCAACGGTTGCATCGACCTGCGCTCGGGACTCAACCCGCAGTCCTAAAAGTCCATGCGCGTCGGCCAGTTTGACAAAGTCAGGGCTTTGCATCGGGGTCGCAACATAGCGCCCACCGTAGAAGAACTGCTGCCATTGACGCACCATGCCGAGGTAGCCGTTGTTGATGATGGCGATCCGGACCTTCATGCCTTCTTGGGCACAGGTGCTGAGTTCACAGGCGGTCATTTGAAAACCGCCATCACCCACGACCACCCAAACCTCCTGCTCGGGATTGGCCATATACGCGCCCATCGCTGCGGGAAGCGCGAACCCCATGGTGCCCAATCCACCTGATGTGAGCAGGCGGCGTGGATAATCATGCTTGTAATACTGGGCTTCCCACATCTGGTGCTGACCCACATCGGTGACCACCAAGGCCTTGCCTTCGGTGAGGCGCCACAAATCGTTGATCACATGGGCAGCGTAGAGCTTGCCTTCATCGGGGAGGTGTAAGATGTCGCGTACCGAGCTGTCACCTTTGAGATCCTGAATGCGTTGCAACCAGTCGGGGCGTTGGTGCTTGCTGAGCTTGGCGTTGATGGCCTTGAGCACATGGTTGACGCTGCCCACAAGGGGGAGGTCGACGCGGACGTTTTTGTTAATCTCGGCGGGGTCGAGTTCGACATGGATCTTTTTTGCTTTAGTGGCGTAGTTTTTGAGGTTGCCCGTTACGCGATCATCAAAGCGCATGCCTAAGGCGATGAGCAGGTCTGCTTCTTGAATCGCGGTGTTGACCCAGGACTCGCCGTGCATGCCCATCATGCCTAAGGCGTGGGAATGCGTCGCGGGAAATCCGCCTAAGCCTAAAAGGGTGCAGGAGACGGGGATGTCGGTAAGTTCAACAAACTGGAGGAGGGCCTCGGTTGCTTGAGCAGCGATGACGCCATGGCCAGCCAAGATAAGAGGGCGCTTGCTTTCCTTGATGAGCTGGATGGCTTGGTCGACGGCCGTGTTTTGGGGCTCACGCCGCTCGGGACGGTAGCCGGGGAGCTTGACTGGCGCATCATCCCAATGTGGAATGCAGGATTGCTGCTGCGCATCCTTGGTGATGTCGATCACCACCGGGCCGGGGCGTCCCGAGATGGCGACATAGAAGGCCTCGTGTAGGGTGGGGGCGATTTCTTCGGCGCGGGTCACGAGGTAGTTGTGCTTGGTAATCGGCAGGGTGACACCGGTGATGTCGGTTTCTTGGAAGGCGTCGGTGCCGATGAGCGTGGAGGGGACTTGGCCGGTGATGAAGACTACCGGAATCGAGTCGAGCATGGCTGTGGCGATAGCGGTGACAAGGTTAGTAGCACCTGGTCCCGAGGTTGCGAGGGCGACACCCACCTGACCGGAGGCGCGCGCATAGCCATCCGCCATATGGCCTGCACCCTGTTCGTGCCGTACGAGTACGTGATGAATCGATGACTCTGGCAGTGCATCGTAGGCGGGCATGATCGCGCCGCCCGGATAGCCGAATACGATGCGCACGCCTTCACGCTCAAGCGCCTGCCAGAGGATCTGAGCGCCGCTGCGTTCGCCTGATGGATCATGCTGAGATGATGTCACGTGGGTTTCTCCGGTAAAAAAAAGCCCCCGCATCTTCTGAGAGAGTTGCGAGGGCTAAAGTCTGTAGTCTGTTCGTTTGATTCGATTACGCTTCAGCCCTCGTTTCTAGAATGCCTAGAATGAGAACACCGACACGATTACCGACAATAGTCACCCGCTTAAGTGATATTGAAGGACAGACCGTGATAAAGTTGTCGGTGAATGAAGCCATTGACTAATAAGGTGTTTCACACCTATGGGACCGTCAAGCGGCTTTTCATGAATTCTCGTGTTTTTCTGAGTCACTCTGCATGAGTTTAGCGAACCGATCAGTGCTTGGGGTTGTCGCGCTTAATCCCACCCTCCAGCGAGCCATGGATAGCCTCTTATCCAGCGGTGTTCGGCTCAATATGTGCCGCACTGTGGACGACGCACTCGCCGCTGCGCGTAAGGATTTGCCCGACCTTGTATTGCTGCAGACCGATGCGGAAAGCATCCGGTCGCTGGAGTGGATGCAGGCATGTACGGTGGACCCCACGCTTGCGGAGATTCCACTTGTGCTGTGTGCGAACCAAAGCGAGTCCTTGCTTTGCCTCGAAGAGCTTGGTTATCGCTGCGCCGGATATGCTGCGCTGACCGACGCTGCCAGCAACATGCTGGCACCCACTTTGCGCAAGGCCATGCATACACGTGTGACCTTGGAGGATGACCTGGGGATTCGGGATGAGGTGCGCGGTGATCTGGGCGCACTGGGGATTCAAACCTTGCTGCGCTGTGTGAATGCCTATCGCCGTTATGCGCGTCTGCAGGTGCAGGCTGCGGTGGGGCAGTTTTCGATCACCCTGCGTGATGCTGCGGCAACCTCGTTGCAACTGCGCTTATCGAATGGCGCTCTGGTGCATGGCTATGACGCTGCTCTTGCGTTGATGGGCGTTCGCTTGGGGACCTATCATGTGATGCCTGACGAAGAGGCCTCAAAGCAAAAGTCATCTTTTCCACCCAAGCAGTCGTATCTGCTCGAGTTTGGTATTCACAAGCTACGCAGTCTGCTGCGAGTGCTGCACAGCGCTCAGCTCGCCGAGGTTGATCGCATTAATTACGCCAGCGATGTGCTTGCTGCACTGCGTCACAACCTGCCTGTGTGGGTACGTGACTTCCTCGACCAGGTGCAGGCTCCCAATGTGCTCAATCAGCATCTGCGTTCTGGTCCAGGGGGCGAGAAGCTGTTGTCTCTGCTCGAGCATGGGGTGCGCTGGGGACTGGTGGATAATTTTCTGACCAAAGAGGGTCATCCTTTGGTGGATATGTCCTGGCTGACCGATGATAGTCGCGAACCGCCGACCCGTTCTCCGGGGGAGATGCCGCCTCCCTATGAGAGTCTAGGACCGCTGACCAGCTTTCACGACAGCAATCCCACGCCGCGCATCAGCAATCACCCTGTATACTCTTTGCCGCCTGCGCCGCCTTCGCTTTCCTTGAGCGAGTTTGGTCTTCACGACACACGCAAAGAGCCTGAGCCCACCTTCGCTGATTCGCAGGAGCCCAACCCCAGCAATGCCACGATCGATGAACCTGAAGTCGTCGCAGGGTTGCCCTCTAAGCGTACAAGCATGAAAACCTGGCCGGTACGACCACGGCGCACGGCCAAGGTGGTTTTGTGGTTGGTCTTTGTTGCCTTGGGTTTTTGGGGCGCAGGGCAGGTCATTCATTGGTACCAGTCCTCGCGAGATGATGGCGATGCGGCATCGACCTCAGCTAATGAAAAGCAATCTTCATCCAAGCACACGCGCTCCGCTCAGAAGAGCACACATCATCAGACTTCTACGGCAAAGACCAACGCGCTGCGTTTTGGCACCTGGCAGCTGCGTGATGATATCGAGGCCCCCAAGGGTCTTCTCAGGGTCAACCTGTCTGATCCCGCCACGAAGGACAGCCCTGCCAAGGTCGAGGTCAAACTGGACGATGGCCAATGGCAGTCGCCTCCCTTCGAGAGCTCTCTGACGGCCGGTAAGTATCTGCTCTCGGTTAAAGTTCCCACCCTCGCTGCCATTGAGCGCCGCTTTGTTTTTGTTCGCGCTGGCTATGAAGTGCTTATTAATGTGCCCTTTGATCGATGAGCGAAGCACTTTTGCGGATTGTTACTGTGAGATGACCTAGGGCAGACCCAGTATTCTGCGTTCTACCACCCTACGTTTCTGCTCCCCCCAGCGCGCACCTTTGTTCCACCCAGGTGCCATTCTTCATTTACCCAGCTGTCACCCTTGGCGTTGGTACCCTGCACCCTTCGATCACCCAGCTGTCACCCTTGGTTCTGACAGCGTGCATTCTTTGCACACCCAGGTCGCACCGCGCTTCGACCACCTTGGCACCTGAGGTCTACATACCCCAACCTTTGCTCCGATGGCACTACTCCCACCGCGCACCACCCCTGTCTGAGGGGTGGACTGGTGCCACCTGACCATGGGACCACCTTGGCCGGAGGGGTGGACCACCTACAACTGACCCCAGG
>CAYWAT010000154.1:0-5069 GCA_964456305.1 uncultured Polyangiales bacterium
CCGCTCTACGCCTGCCTCAAGCTCCACGGTGAGCCTCGGGATCTGGACGGTCGCCCGCTCGCTTGGAGCGCGCGCCTCCACGCCTTCGCCGGCAAGCCGTTCGTGCGGATCGAGACGCACCTGCACCACACCGGCGCCGCGGCGCATCCGGGCGGCACGTGGGATCTGCAAGACGGCGGCTCGGCCTGGCTCCGTGCCGCCGAGGTCGGCTGGCGCGCCCTCGACGGCGAGGGCTGGCGTCTGAGCACCGACGGCGGAGAAGGCTACAGCGAAGGCGAGCGCCACGTCTCGCTCTGGCAGGACTCGAGCGGCGGCGAGGCTTGGGATCACACCAACCACGTCGACGGTCGCGGCGTCGTGCCCTGGCAGTAGTGCATGGTCAAAATGCGCCGCGATGAGAACTGATCGACCACAGTGGGCACGTGCACATTATCGACCGCGCGAAGATTCTCGCCGATCTGCTGCATCGATGCCGCCTCCCGCACAAAGTCCAGCTCGGCCAAGACCATCTCACGCACCTGCCGGTAGACTAAATCGAGACCTTGGATGCCCACCAGTCGGGTGATGAGCTGCATAATCCGGCGGATGATATGCAAATCCTGCCGCACCATGGTATCGATATCGGCATGCTGCACTTTGACCACCACCTCCTCACCGCTGGCAAGGGTGGCGCGATGCACCTGACCCAAGGAAGCGCTGGCGAGGGGGGGGGGATCGAAGCTGGCAAAGAGTTCTTTGAGGGGTTTGCCTAGCTCTTGTTCGATTTGCGCTTGGATCTCACCGCTGGGGCGCGGCGGGATCTGGTCTTGCAGGGATTCGAGAGGCTTGCGAAACTCCTCCGGCAAGAAGTTGGTCATGATCGAGATCAATTGCCCAACTTTGATAAACAGCCCTTTGAGTTTGAGGATGCTTTGCTCGATGCGCTTGGCGTTGCGCCGGTGCACCTCGGCGATGATCGAATCCACGTAGTCGCGACCGCGAATCCGGCTCAGCAAAGAAAGCCGTGAGTAGCTGAGAATCACGACAAGGGCGGTCCAATGCGCCCTCCAAAAGCGAAATCGCGTGCGGGCCATGCACTGGCTTTAGCAGCAACTTTGCCGCGAGCAGGTCGATAAGAGCTTAACCCTCTTGCCGGGAGTATTTTCCATGACGGTGTCTTCTAGTCCTCTCTCTTTTGATACACAGCGCAGCTCGCTTAAGAGTAACCCCTGGTCTTCGGAGCGATTTGCGGTGGTCTTACAGCGGATGCAACGCGATGAGCGGCAGCTACAGCAGTCCATCAAGCAGGCTCGGCGCGCTCAGTGGGATGCTGCCTCCTTGATCGCGGTGCAGCGCGGGGTTTACCGCAGCGCTTTTAACCTCGACGTGGCGAGCAAACTCATCGAGGGAGGTGCGCGTTCGCTAAGGCAGCTTTTACAGGCCAACGGCTAGATCGCTCTCACTTCACTCTGCTCCTGGCTTTCGTCCGGTCCTCGCTTCTCGACGTATCTTTAATACGCCTTCGTCGCTGTGGTCCGGGCGCGCTCAGGTTCAAAGCAAATTGAGAGCGATCTAGCGGTTTCAGGTCGAGCGATAGGTTTTAGAGGCACTGCACTTGAAGAGCAGCGTCAACAATGGCGGGTGCACCGCGACTCACCTGGCCTGTGGCATTGCTTCCCCAGCAGAGGACGCGACGATTTGCAATCGCACAACCGTGACTCGCGCCGGCCGCGGCCCCCTCCACGTCGAGCAAAGGACTCAATCCCGTACTGGGCATGCCGCTGCTGTCCGAACGCGTACGCACCAAGGTCGCGGTGGCGCTGGCGTTGGACTGACTGCCATTGCCCAGCTGTCCCTGCGGGTTGCTACCCCAACAGCGCAGGGTGCGATTGTTCAAAAGCGCGCAGGTGTGGTTGTTGATGCCGCTCCCTTGGCTGAGCTGCACGACCTGATCGACTTGCTCAACCTGCAGCGGCGTAAATTGTCCGTTGTTGCTGGCGTTGCGATTGCCCAGCTGTCCCTGCTGATTGCTTCCCCAGCACCACACATGCCCGCTTTGGGTGTGCATGCAGGTATGCTGTTGGCCCGCGGTCAGTGATTGTCCATTGAGTGCGATTGCCGAGTCGATTTGCGTGGGCTGCCGTAGCGATGCTTGCGCGGTGGAAAGCCCCAATTGCCCTGCGCTGTTGTTGCCCCAGCAGTAGACCTGGCGTTGAAAGGTGAGCGCGCAGCTATGCTCGGCACCGGCGGCGATGCTGATCGCCTTGGCATTGTTGGGCAGGGTCACCGGCTGCGGCTCAAAGGCGATGGTTTGAATCGCGGGAATCCCCAGCTGGCCTTGCAGGTTGCTACCCCAGCATTCGATGTCGCCCGTATCCAGCAGTGCACAGGCGTGCTGAGCCCCCAAGGCCATCGCTTGGACGCGGCGAAAGCCATTAAACAAAACGGGAATGGGTAGATTGCTATTTTGACTGTCGCCAATGCCCAGCTGACCGCTGCGGTTGTCGCCCCAGCAGAGCATTGTGTCGCTCGTGCTGATCCCGCAGCTAAAATCCTGCGCGCTGATCACCTGGCGCAAGTCCAGCTTCGTATCCAAGGGAATGGGCGAGTCCAAGGTGCTGCCGTCGCCCAGTTGACCCACGGTGTTGCTGCCCCAGCAGAGGGCGGAGGCGTTTTCACGCGCCACACAGCTGTGCTGGGCCCCGGCTGCGACGGCGATGATGCGTTGATCCGAGCAGACGCCCTCGATGCATTGGCTGCCCGCGCGGCAACGACGGCCGCAGGCGCCGCAGTTCAAGACATCGTTGCGTAGGTCGGTGTCTTCGTCGATGTTGCCGTCGCAGTTGTCGTCCAGTCCGTTGCAAATCTCAGGGCTATTGGGGCTGCACTTAAGCGAGACGGCGCTTGGGGGGAGCTCTCCCTCCCAGTTGGGCAAGCGACGCCCCTCGCGTTTGCTGTCGATGCAGGTGCCGCCGCTGCAGGTTTGATCGCTGTCGCAGCATACGGAGGCGCAGTTGTGGGTCAGGGGAATGCTGAGCAGTTTGCGGGCGCCTTCGACAAAATTGGTTTGCAGGCGTTGCTCCAAGACCACGGTTTCGTCTTTGCGCAGTTGCACCCGTATGTTGAGCGTGTCGCCTTGATCGCCTCCGGGGACCACGCTCAGGCTGATGGGTTGCTCGACAGCCGATAATCCGGCGAGCTGAATCAGGCTTTCGCGCGCATTGCCCGACTCGCCTTGCACGGCGATATGAATGGCGGTGGCCTCGCTGGGCACGGCCAAGTCCGTGGAGGTCACCAGGACAATTTCGGTGATGTCCTCGGAGCAACCCGAGAGGGCTGCCAAGCATCCGGCCAATAAGATGAGACCCTGGCAGCGTTGGATAAGGTGAAGAAATCTAGGCCACTCTCGCTTTGCTCTGATCCTGGCTTTCGTCCGGTCCTCACGACGCGTGCGAGCGAAGCGAGCGCCTGCGAAAGCAGGACAGCGGAGTGGGGTGGAGCCGGAGGTCAAGGTATCCATACTATACATTTTCGCTCCTGCGGTCCGGGCGCGCTCAGGCTCAAAGCAAATTGAGAGCAGCCTAGGCCACATGGTTTAAATCAATGGTTAATTTCCAATAAGTGTAGAAATATTAACACATATGCTTACCTCTGACCACAGCTAATCTCCCCAGAGGGTTTCGCACAAGTTAAGTAAGTTCCGCACAGTTTAACTTTGCTTCGCACAACTTGGGATCACCTACGCACACCCTGGCGGAAGCTTCGCACAACTTGGCGAGTATCGCGCACAACTTAGGGAACGCTTCGCACACCCTAGGATTGGCCTCGCACAGCTTGAACTGGAGTATGCTTGAGCTGTAAAAATGCTTCAAATTTGGAAGCCGAAGCAGGTTGCCTTCTTGTGCATCGCTACTTGACCCGCGTAGGGAACCTCAAGGTTCGGTGAAGAGGTCCCCTGGTTGCCTGTGCAGAGACTCTCAGCACCTGTGCGTGATTTGACCCTGCTTGTGCGTGATTGCTTGGCTGGCGTAAGAGACTTCCTGGTTGCCTGTGCGGAGTACTTTCCAAGGTGTGCGAAACTTAACGCTAACTGTGCGTAGCTTGCTGGCGGGTGTGCGTAGTTCCCGCCAGGGTGTGCGAAGCCAATCACTGGGACGTTAACTGCAAGGCATTAGATTCCATGCGCTACGCCAATCACCGCAACGATGCCCGTCAAAAGCCAGACTCTGTGTGCTGCGTGCGACCAACGGGAGCGTTCACGGAGTGAGTAGCAGCACCTGGCACCCATAAGAAGCCTTCCATAAGAGCGCCTGCGAAGCAGGTAGTAGCGCGTAGTGACCATGGAACTACCCCAACCCAACGCCTGGCTGTCATAGAAATTCCAAAAACGAACTCTCACCTCCTAGGGCTGCACACAGCGCCGCCATGTCGTGGGGCATGGGTGCTATTCGGAGACATCTTCCCGCTCGCTACTCGTTAAGGCGGGCTTCAGTCGAGCTCGAGGCGTGCCAGGATGCGGTCCAAGGCGTCGTAGTCTTGGTAGTGCAGGGCGATGTAGCCTTTGCCTTTGCGGTCGTGCACGCGCACGGGTGCGGCGAGTCGACGTTGCAAGCGCTCTTCGAGGTCGCGTACGTTCGCGTTGGGGGCGGGTTTGGCTTGCTTTGCCTTGGTCGAAGGGCGCGCCTGACGCTCGGTTTCGCGCACGCTCCATTGTTTGGCGATGGCTAGGCTTGCAAGCTCGCGCATCCGGCCCACAGACTCGGCGGTGAGCAGCGCGCGGCCGTGTCCCTCGCTGAGTTGACCCGCGGCGATGGACTGCTGCACCTCGTCGGGTAGCTTAAGCAGGCGACGGCTGTTGGCGACACTGGAGCGATCTTTACCGACCAGGGTGGCGATGCTCTCCTGGCTGTGACCAAAATGCTGCGCCAAGCGATCGTAGGCCTGCGCGATTTCGATGGGGTTGAGATCCTCGCGCTGAACGTTTTCGACGATGGCCGCTTCGAAGGATTTTTGGTCGTCAAAGTCACACTGCTGGACCGGAACCTCGTGCAGCCCTGCGCGTCCAGCTGCACGCCAACGACGCTCGCCGG
>CAYWAT010000155.1:0-4794 GCA_964456305.1 uncultured Polyangiales bacterium
GCTTCGCTCGCACGCATCGTGAGGACTGGACGCAAGCCAGGACCGGAGTGAAGTGGGGGCGATCTGGATGCGATGATCGGTTGCAGAGCAACCCCAGGGGCGGGTGAAAGGGGCTAAAGCATTGGCATGTGCGTTGATTCACCTTATGATGGCGCTCACTTGCGTTATGGATACCCCTAATCATCAGCCTTTTATCGTTCTCACGGTTGTTTTGGATTCGTCGGCGCGGTCTGCTGCGGTGACACGCAGTCATGGCGATGCGTTGGAGCGCGCGATGAAAGCCTCGCAGGGCAAAGACATCGCGGGCTTTGATATTGTCGAGCTGCCCATCTTGCCCAAAGCTTTCGCGGGACTCAAGGCACACCTCAAGCGCGACGAAGGCACCGTGGGCGTCTACGATGTCTTTCCCTTAGCGCCTCATCTAGACGCCGACGTGCGACGCATCGCCGGACAGTTTCTCGCTGCCGAAGCATTGTGGACACTCGAAGAGCAGGGCTTGCTCGGCGGCGTGCCTCTGAACGTGCGCTTGGACATTCCCAAGGACTGGGACCGTAACCCCAAAGCCGTGCACGCCAAACTCATCGACGCCCGCGCACTCGATCTCAGCCCCGACGCCATCGAAACCTTCAACCAGGTCAAAGCAACCTGGGAAGCCCTGGGCGCGCAGAGCTAAGCGCTGGTTATTCTGGGGGTGTGCTCAAGCAACTGTGACTTCACGTCACTTCTACGTGGTTTTTAGAATCTGATACCTTATCTTGTGTCTCGGCGCTTTATCACTAAGCTGCGGCCCTCGTAATCAAGACCTGAGAACGTAGGCAGTAAGGAGTACGCATGAAGTTAATGTGTTTTGGGCTTGTTGTATGTGTGATTGGTTTGGCGTGGGGCTGTACATCAAAGCCTTCGTCCACAAATTCCAATCGTCTAAAGGCAAATGTAGATCCTAGTGCTGTTGTTGCGTGTAGCGAGGCACTTGAACAAATCAGGCGAGGGGCGAAGTGCGAAAAAGGTAAGGCTCCGTTGTTTCGCTTTATGGGAGGAAGTGATTCAACCCGTGAGGATTTGCTCGATAGAGGCTTTTCTCCGCCCATATGTCGAGAGCACCCTCGATTTCCTCCACCAGCTCTCGCTAAGTTACTCTCGCAGTACGCTTATAATCCACAGCTTCGGTATTGGTCAGCATTCAAACACATGAAAGGGGGATCAGAATTGACGAGCCGTCCCCCTATTCGCGTCATCCCATATGCCGTCAGCTTATTTGTCTCTTATACAGCTGATCCATCTAGGTTTTTCAATGCCTCCAGGATGTTAGGAGCAGG
This sequence comes from uncultured Polyangiales bacterium, assembly GCA_964456305.1. Taxonomy (GTDB): domain Bacteria; phylum Myxococcota_A; class Polyangia; order Polyangiales; family CAYWAT01; genus CAYWAT01. The sequence continues at coordinate 1,317 of CAYWAT010000155.1, forward strand.
CAGTGTAGGGCGACGAGTGATTTCAAAATCCAAGTATATCGCTATGCAGTGCTTTAGCACTAGTGGACTTAATCCTAAGGGCGCTTTCGAAAATATGTTGAGTGATGGCGATATGATTATCGATGCCAAAGGAATCGAAGCTGTTCTTGGTAATGCTGTGACAGGCAGTGACCGTGAGGCGCTAGGTATTCTCAAGGAAGCACGAGAGCTTCTGGTATTGAGCAAAAACTCAGTAATACTCACAGACCCCAGTGCCTCATGCCGGTGCACCGACTTCAATACCCGGCATCGAGAGGCGGAGATAGTTGATAATCCTTGCCATGGGATCTTTGGCAACACCGAGTAAGAAATAGCTGATTGCAGGATATAAAAAGCCTCGCCCTAATCTCCCGACACACAGCGTTGAAGAGTAAGCTGTTCAAGCAAACGATTTTGACCCTGTTGATGCCTGGTCTCATACTTGAGGCAGTTTGAAACCCGACGCGCCGATTCCAGTTCCCCACGATATGCCTCTGCGCGTGGAACGCGTGCGGGCTTACTTTGACGCTAAGCCGGTGTGGGCCGTGCTGCTTTACGGGAGTGCCGCGCGCGGGACGATGAATGCGTGGTCCGACGTCGATATCGCCATTCTGGCGGAGAATCCTCTGGGTTACGAAGAGCTCGGCGACTACGGCGCAGCGCTTGAAGCCATTTTTGAGCGCCCCGTCGATGTGGTCGACCTGCGTCATGCGAGCACGGTGCTCAAGGGTCACATCATGGAGGACGCAAAAAGCATCGTGGTGCACAACGCCGAGGCCTGGTCCGCCTTTAAAGCCCGCGCCATCTTAGAATGGCTGGACTACAAGCCCCTCTACAACGCCGCGCTTAAGCTCAATATGGAGCGCATGGGACTTATCCCCGTATCCAGACCGCCGTCGATTTGCTCTGAGCCTGAGCGCGCCCGGACCGCAGAACCGAAAATGTATAGTATGGATACCTTGAGGGACGAGGACCGGACGAAAGCCAGGGGCGGAGTAAAGCGAGAGCGGTCTGACGATGAGGAGACAGGATGAACCCACCCCAGCGCTTTGCGCTTAAGATCAATGCTATCCGTCGTCATCTTTCGCGGGTATCGGCACAGCTTCCCGCCTCAGCTGAAGCCCTCTCTCCCATGAGCGATGCGAGCGACGCCGTCATTCTGCATCTTTGGCAGGCCGTGCAAGGGTGCATTGATGTGGCGGTCATGCTGTGCGCCGATCAAAACTGGAGCACGCCCTCGAACTATGGTCAGGCTTTCCGTGAGCTTGGTGCCCGCCAGGTGCTGCCCACAGAATTGGTGAGCCAGTTGGAACGTGCCGTTGGTTTTCGCAATGCGATCGCGCATGCCTATGAACACTTGGATATGCATCGCGTGTGGCAGGCAGCATCAAAGGGCACCTCCGACCTCGAAGCCTTTCTCAAGCATGTAAGCGACTACCTCGCACACGCTTGCGACCCATAAAAAAGCCCCACGTTGGCCCGTCATTGGACCCGCGTGGGGCTCTGTCTATTCGATCTCAAAGAGAAGACTATCACGTCATGGTGTCGTCGTCATTCTCAGAGTTCTCCGTAGCAAGCAGGGCGTCTTCGTTCTTGCTTGTTGCGTCGTTGAGTTTGTCATCGGCGTTCGCCAGCTTGGCTTTGCTGCGCCGTTGCGTGATGCCCAAACGGATGCGGTCGTCGCGGCGCTTGATAATGGCGCGCGCTTGTCCCCTCCAGTCGATAAGCCAAGCGTTGAGACCATAGACCGCGTCCTGAAAGTCTTGCTTGAGGCTCTTTTGAGTCGACGTGGGTGTCGCGCCTTCCTGCGTTTGCTGGGCTTGAGATAACCACTGGCGAAGTTGCAGCTCCGTATCGGCGTCGATCACCTTGCGTTGTTCCAATAGACGCAGCACCTCGCGATCGTCATCGATGCTGCTGCCTTCAACAGGACTTTTCTGACCCGCGGACTCGCGCAGTAGGCTCACACGCTCCAAAAAGGCTTGAATCACACCCACCGAACGGACGCCATCGCCCTGGTCTAAGCCTTTAAAAAGGAACTCGCTATGTTTCGGAAAGGGGACCTGTAATGCGGCTTGAGCGCGGCTAAAGTTGGGACCGTCCCATGCCGTGAGTGCGGCGATAGCTTCCGCGTTGTCGGTATTCTGAGGGTGCTCGGTGTCAAGATCGACATGCCCTAAAGAACGCACGAGCAGCTGCCAACCCTTACGATGCGCCTGTTGCGTATACCCTGCTTTGTCGCGCAGCGCGTGATAGATGCGTGGCGAACGTCCCACGGCACCCAGAAACTGGATGGCGCGCTGACGGTCGCGTTCGATGAGCGTGTGGTGCATCGTTTCAGTCGTTGATTGAGTCATTATCGTCTCCTGTATTGATGGATTCTCTGTGTTCGATGTATGTATGACGACGCACATCCACCTTTGATTCACTACATCGGTCATTTTTTATGATTTTTTTTCATCACTAAACTTTGCACAGCTGAAGCCCTGCTTAAAATCGCTGCCGACGGAGCTCTGCACATGTTTGGACCAAGCCCTGCACACCTTCGTTAGTAGTCCACTTCCCAATCAGAGAAGTGATGCACAATTCAGGGCAAGCTCTGCACACCCTGGGCAAACGTTTGTTGCTTATGCGTTTAAGCTCTGCACACCTGCCGGGAAGCTCTGCACACCTTTTAGGGGGGCTTCGGTTACCTTCACTGGACCTTGGGCTAAGTTGTGCAGAGCGATGCGAATGGTAAAAAACGCTTGAGGTGCCGCTGTGCATGGTTTTCCTCGAACTGTTGGGGGCTCCCCGGCGCACCATAAAAACGCCCTCAGACCTTGTGCATGGCTTGTTCTGCGTTGTGCACGGCTCAACTTTAGCCGATCGCAGCTTCATCAGCCGTTGTGCGTAGCTTCCGCCAGGGTGTGCGTAGCTCCCGGGGGGTATGTCCGAAATTCTGTGTACGGGGAGGCTCTATCACGCCAAGAACGCTCACCTATGGATAAACCAAAGACGTCTTCCCGCTCGAAACAGAAGGCTTCGCGTCAGGCGAAGATGCCACCCGGGCGCGCCTCGCCCCGTCCCCCGCTGCCCACCGAGGCCAACCACCACCACGATATCTGCAACGCGTGAGACTCTGTGCGTTGCGCCAGCTATCGTTACGCTGACGGTGAAACGCCAGACTCCTGTGCGTTGCGTGCGAGTGGAACGAGCGCCCATAAAATGGGTAGCAACGCCTGGCACGTATAGAAATTTCAGAGGCGAGCGCCCATGAAATGGGTAACAACGCCTGGCCATCATAAAAATTCCAGAAACGAGCGCCCATGAAATGGGTAACAACGCCTGGCCATCATAAAAATTCCAGAAACGAGCGCCCATGAAATGGGTAACAACGCCTGGCCATCATAAAAATTCCAGAAACGAGCGCCCATGAAATGGGTAACAACGCCTGGCCATCATAAAAATTCCAGAAACG
>CAYWAT010000156.1:0-4700 GCA_964456305.1 uncultured Polyangiales bacterium
GATCGCGCTTCGACCACTGGCGCACGCGGCTCTTCGGATCGTTTAGATCGCCAAACATAATCGCCTGAGCAGGGCAAGCCTGCTGACATGCTGTTGTGACATCGCCGTCCTTGAGCTCTCGATGCTCGCGCTTGGATGTAATCTTGGCCTGCTGAATGCGTTGAATGCAATAGGTGCACTTCTCCATCACCCCGCGCATACGCACTGTCACGTTGGGGTTAAACTGCATCTTGCGCGTCTCAGGCACCTTTCCATGTGGATCGCGATCATGCCAACTAAGGTAGTTAAAACGCCTCACCTTATACGGGCAGTTGTTCATGCAATAGCGCGTTCCCACACAACGGTTGTACGCCATATCATTGGTTCCCTCTGGACTGTGCACAGTCGCATTAACGGGGCAGACATTCTCGCAAGGCGCCTCTTCACAATGCTGACAGGCTACCGGTTGCACAGCAACTTGAGGGTTATCGATATCGTCGCCCATAAAATAGCGGTCGATACGCATCCAATACATATCTCGACCACGTGCAATCTCCTCTTGACCAACCGTGGGAATGTTATTTTCAGACTGACAAGCTACGACGCAGGCATTGCAACCCGTACAGGTAGTAAGGTCGATTGCCATGCCCCACTTGTGGCGACCCGTGTAATCGACCTGTTCCCATAAAGGCGGGATACTCATTTCTACAGTGCGCCATGAAGCAAAGTCGGGTTGCTTTTGGTATTCACTGCGGGTTGCATCAATCGCGATGGGGCGCCCTTCCATCGTATGATGGGTTTGGGTTTGCGTTAGGCGGTGACGTTTCGCTGTCTTTTTAACCCGGATACCCTCTGAAACATAAAAGGCATTCGCGGCACGCAGAGGCTGTACGTTAAAACCCACTCCTGTGCCGTAGGTACCAACTTTGGGTCTCCCCCAGCCAATAGGCAGAGTAATGGTCCAGGGCGCCTGGCCAGGAAGAACCAGGGCCGGAATTTCGATGCTTTGTGACTGACGATCGGTGAGGCGTATCACATCGCCATCGCGAAGACCCAAATCACGAGCGGTTGCAGGTGCGATAATAGCAGCATTGCCCCAGGACACTTTGGAGACGGGGTCGGGAAGCTCCAAGAGCCAGGGATTATTGGCGTGGCGACCATCAATAAGCTTTGCATCCACGGCAAAAATAACTTCCAAGTTATCGACACTGAGTGCTTCGGAAGGACCCTGCTGCAACGCCTCACGAATATTGTTTTCGATATTGGTGCGCAGCATCGGAGGCGACTTTGTGACCTGTTCGACGGTCACCTTTTCTAATACACCTTGGTGCAAACTCCGTCGCCATTGATCTTCAAATGAAGATGTTGTGAGCAATGTATGGCTGGGTTTTGCGCCTGTGTTGGCCGCGGCACCCTCCTCAGAATCATCTTGAGACGATGGACTTGCGATCTCCCCCTTTTCCCCGTGCAAAGGTAAAGGCTTTGACTTACCGAGATATTCGGCTGCACTTTGCCGAACTAGGTCATGGCCTTTTGTAGAGTTGACGCCAGCGACATGCGCTAGAAGCTCGATGGTTGACATGCTCTGCCAAAGAGGAGCGATCAACGGCTGCTGCAAAGCGATACTACCATCAGAGGCTTGATAGTCACCCCACGCCTCAAAAGGATGAGAACAGGGAATATGCCAAGAGCACTGTTCAGAGGTTTCATTCGCATGACTTGAGAGATGCAATGAATACAAACCCACTTGCTGAAGCAGCTGCGGCAGCTTGAAATCAGGCGGCGCATCAAAAAGAGGATTACCTTCCAGCATGATCAAGGTTTTGACATTGCCCTGCCTGAGGTCTTGGGCGAGCTCGCTCAACTTCTCAAGTCCAGAGGTTTCACTTGCCTGAGGCTGTGGCAGATAGGACAAGGTCTGTCCTACATTGCTCAAGGCCTTATTTAAAGCATCCGCTAGGGCATGCACATAAGGAGGCTGACGATGGCCCACAACAATAAGGGATGCGCCTCGATGCTTGAGCAGATCGTTAGCAACCTGGCTAATCCATGCACTGGGAACCTGCAGACCATACTTGGCATGTTGGTCGAGGATATTACCGTCAATATCGATGGTCAGCTTGTCTTTGAGGTAGCTCGCTAGAGCCAAGACGTAAATGCCAACATCACGGTGTGCCATGGGCAGGCGATGGTCGGCTTTGGTACCCGTAAGCGACAAAGCGGGCTCGACCACATAGAGGCGATTCATGTCGGAGTCAGCGGACTCCAACGATCGCCCTTGGGCAAACTGGCGCGCGGCAAGCGTACTGCCTGATTCGCTCTGCAAGAAATCACAGTCTAAAGAGAGAATTGTACGTGCTTTGCTGTAATCAAGAACGCGTCCGTACCCCTTGCCAAAGGCAACATAACTACCTTGAGTGGCATGATCGTTATTGACGGCGGCATAATGCACCAGCTTAGCTTTTGGAAAGCGCTGGGATAAACGCCCAAGAAGGCGATGATAGGTGGGCGAAATGCTCGGCGGCGCGACAATGCGCAAACCAGCCCCCTGATCACCTGCATGCACGTTGAGTTGAGCATCGAGGGCTTCGAGAGCTTGTTTGGGGCTGACGGTTTTAGTTTGCCCATCTGCCCGTGATGTAGGCTGTTTTGCGCGGTCAGGATCATAGAGATCCATAATCAGAGCCTGTGTCACCGCATCAGATGCACCGCGACTCGCATACTGTTTTGGATTGCCTTCAACTTTAGTTGGACGGCCCTCATGGCTCTCAACCAATAGACCCAATGCCTCACCGCGATAATCAACAGCTGTAGCAAAGTGTAGAGGAAGCCCCGGGATCACATGTTCTGGCCCCTTTGCAAAGGGCATGATCTTTTCGACTGGACGACGGATGCACCCTTCCATGCCAATCACCGCAGCAATCGCCGAGGATAGAGTCAGGAAATCGCGCCGCCCCATTGTGAGTGACTGCGCACTCACCACACCCTGAGGGAACTCCGCTTCGGCCTCCTGGGTCGACGAGACAGAGTTGGGCTCTTCCTGCTCATCTAAGCTACGCCATACGGAAGGCGGCGTACTTTCCGGTTTGGGAAACACATACGGCTGACGACGACTCATCGGTGACACCCCGAGCAATGTTCAGGTGGTTGAAGGGCGTGGGCTTCGGGAGACCAGTTGGGAGCAGGTTCCCACGCCATGTTGGTAACTTCCTCGACCGGGCGCAGGTTAGGACCTGGGTTGCGGTGACATTCCAAACACCAACCCATGCTCAAGGGCTCTTGAACGCGCACCACGTCCATCTTGTCAATCCGTCCGTGGCAACTAACGCAGCCCACACCCGCGTTAACATGCACGCTATGATCAAAGTAAGCGTGATCGGGAACTTTATGGAGGCGTATCCAAGCGATCGAGTCGCCGCTTTTCCAGCTCTCGCGAACCTTAGCAAGCCGTGCGGACTTGGTTTTGACCAAGCTATGACATCCCATACATGTTTGAGTTGGCGGGATCATAGCCTCAGCCGAGCGCTCAACATTGGCATGACAATAACGGCAATCGATGCCCAGTTCGCCCGCATGCAAGCGATGGCTATAGGAAACCGGCTGCTCTGGCGCGTATCCCACCTGGAGGTTCTTGGGGGAAAAATAGTACCAGAAAACAAAGACTGTAGCGATTCCCAAAACGAGCGCAGTGGCAATGGCAACAGCCGGAAGATAATTCAACTTGCGAGGAAAAATCTGCATCGGATGGCAAGCGCGAGCGGCCTTGAAGGTTAGGGACTGAAGTCCAAAGGGCCGGACGCCGCCGCATCATGGTCGACGATGGATATGAGTCAAGTTGGTTTTAAGCTTTTCGTGAGGTTTGACCTGTCAAACGAAGACTGCTAGCTCGCAGGGCGCTAGGATTTGACCTTTCGAAGCAATCTCGCTTGGTAAGCGTCAGCCACAGGTCAGGAATTATTCAGCATGGCAAACATGAAGGTTTTGGTTTCCGACAAGCTCAGCGAAGCAGGCCTCGAGGTCCTAAAAAAGGCTGAAAGCATCTCTTGCGACTATCAGCCAGGGCTTTCCGCCGAGGCATTGGTCAAGGCAATCAAAGACTATGATGCGCTGGTGATTCGCAGCGGCACGCAGGTTAACCGCAGTGTGATCGAAGCCGCAGATAAGCTTCGTGTGGTGGGCCGAGCAGGCATTGGCGTGGACAACGTCGATGTCGCAGCAGCCAGTAAGCGCGGTATCGTGGTGATGAATACGCCTACAGGTAATTCGGTAACCACAGCCGAGCACGCGCTTGCGCTTATGATGGCATGGGCTCGCAAACTACCTCAAGCAGTCGCCTCAACCAAACAAGGCAAGTGGGAAAAGTCCAAATTCCAAGGTCGAGAGATCGCATCAAAGACACTGGGCCTCATCGGACTTGGAAACATCGGTCGCATTGTTGCAGATCGCGCACGGGGACTGCGCATGAAAGTCATCGCAGCCGACCCTATTACCAGCGCTGAGAAAGCAGCAGCCTTGGGAGTCGAGCTTGTCGACCTCGATACGCTCTATACCAAGGCAGATGTCATCAGTATTCATGCGCCTCTCACCAACGACACACGTGGACTCATCAGCGATGCTGCCTTTGCCAAGATGAAGCCAGGCGCCTTGGTCATTAATGCAGCACGCGGTGGTATTGTCGACGAAGAGGCACTCGATCGCGCCCTAGGTGAGAATAAAATCGC
>CAYWAT010000157.1:0-4626 GCA_964456305.1 uncultured Polyangiales bacterium
ATCCGCCCCCATGACCCGTTTCCACTGCCACGATCTTTCTCAAGTCAGGACCTAGGCCGGCCGTGAACCGTTGTTGGTTTAACAGCTCATGTGCAAATCCATTTAATCAAGGAGACTTAGTTATGAAAAACTACCTATTAATCATATGTGCTGGATTGGCTTATCTTAGTGTGCAGGCTTGCGCTGCTGATTCACAAGGCAGTGTTGCAAGCAATAAACAAAATGACTCTGAAACAGATGGACTTGAGAATGCTGAGCCTGGTGAAGATGAGAATGTTGAAGAAAACACAGTGCCAGGTGGTACGTTCAGTGGTTCTGAGCCTACCTGTGCTGAGGCTAAAGCAAAAGGCGCTATTCATGTAGTAAACACGCAATTAAAAGGCAGAAACCTTAGATATGCATGTGTGCTAGGAAAGTCTTTGGTTGGTCCGGGAACCGTTGATCCACAAACAAGGACCTATGTTAATAGAATGCTCAGCTGCAATGGCTTTGATGGCAACCAGTTTCTGGTGGAAAATTTTAGAGAAGTTGAGATTGGTGATGGACCTGTTTGGACCTTTGTTCACGATACTGTTGTCACCTGTAAGGAACGTTGTCCCTGTTATAACTCGGTCGGGTATTACGAGTAATAAAATCCAATTTCTGTGAGATAAAAACCCAGGAGGACTTCCGCCCCTGGGTTTTTTGTATGCGGAGCCAAAGATCTAGGGGCAGGCAAAAAGCTCGTCGAGTGCCGTAATCGCCTCTGCGATCGCATTGTTCTCGGCGGTTTCATCGTCGGGGGTGAGTTCGGCTAGTCTGTTTTGCATTTCGGTGAGTTTGGTCGCATCGCGGAGTGACACTTCGTTGAAAATCACCGGAGTAAAGTCGATCAGGAAAGCACGGTAGTACGCTTTCTCGTCGTCATCGCTAGCATCACGCAGCTTTTCTAGGCGGTCTTTGATGATTGCCGCCATGCCATCGAGAAGAGCGCGGTCGTACTGATCGCGTGCTTGCTCGCGCATGCTGGTGTTTGTGGCGATTTCCTCGCTATCGAGTTCGCGCCAGCAACGCAGGGCCATAATGCCATCCCAAGCTCGGTCATGCGCTTCGGGATCGACGGCTTGAATCTCTCCTGATAGGCCCAATCCATTTGCGCTGCGCGTTGCCGCGCCACCGGTGTAGTAGGCATAAGAGGAGTCGCAGTCTTTGGGGGTATCGCTGCAGGTCAGGCTTTCTTTGTAGACCGAAGAATACAAGAACCAAAGTAGCGCTGCCTCGATGCGAGCCCCATAGACCCGTGGAGGCGTGTCATCATCCGTGGAATCAAAGCTAGCGATTGCAGCGGCAAAGGTATCGGTGATTCTAGGGTCCAGCTTCGCAGGACCAACACAGTAATCGGGATATTGCGCCAGGGTACTGGCATCGGCGTCGCGACAGCTGACGCTTTCATCGACACAAAAATGAGGGTCATAACGCCTGGTGACCCGGCTAGACAGTCCCTCCGTGGTTAGATAGCCGCCATTCTGATCGCCCTCTGCTGCTTCGAAGTCTTCTTTTGTTGGATCGGCGGTAGGGGTGAAAATTAATGCTTGGATATCTTCGTAAGCTTGTACCCGAGCGACGGTGCTGATGCTGTCGATGGCAGCGGCTTTGTTTTCCACCAGCAGGTAACGGCCTGCGGTCTCGATCTCTTGGTCGATGGTGCAGTCTGCCCAAATATTGCCCGAGTTATCATCTTGGTAGTCGGTGGCTAGGGCTGTGCAGCTGGGTGCATCCGGAGTGCTCAGGGCCGACTCTCGACATGTTTGAGCAAGGCTGTTGGTAGTAGATGGCGTGCCATCGCTGCAACTGGCCAGGGCGACGGCGCATGTGCCAAAGACGATAAGGTGAGAGAGGTTAATGTGACTCATAATCCGACTTCTGCTCCTACTAGAACCCCGCGACCGGGGCCGTTGATGCTAGACCCATGTACTCGATAGGGAGTATCAAATACGTTTTCAAAAACCAACGATAGGCGAAGCCGGGGAACTTGATCAAGAGTCCAACCAGCACGCAGATCCAGCACAGCGTATCCCGGCGTGCCGCCTTTGGGAATGCGCGGATCACTAAGGTCACTGATGGCCAGACGTCGCTGTGCCAATGCCCAACGCACTGCGCCTCCGACGTAGATACCCCAAGGCCTGTAGCGCCAGCGCAGCTCGGAAGCGCCATTAAAGGGGGGAACGCGCGATAAGGGGACCCGCTCCACATCGGCATCGAGGTTGGGGTCACCGAGGCTGGGACCTTCGCCCCAGGCGTAAGAGAAGGTATTGCGCCAGACGATATCCAAGGGAAGGTTAACTGTAAATCCACCCTCTGCGCCCACAAGCAACGATAGGTCATCGGCATTAACCAGCTGAAAACGACCGCGCGAAGCCTGGCATGCGGGGGTTTCTGGTGGACAATCATCGACGGTGCGCACCGCGCGTGAGATGGCATCGCGTAGCAGTGTGGCGAAGGCCCAGGCGTCGACGCGCAGCCATTCAAAATCGAGATGAGTACCTAGCTCAAAGGTGATGGTGCGTTCGGCCTTGAGTTCGCTGTTTTCAAACTGAAAGCCGGGGCCCACTTGCTGGCGTGAGGTCAGGTCGTCGAGATTCGGTGCGCGAAAGCCTTGGTCGATATTGGCAAAGAGATTGACCTGAGGCAGCGCTTGCCAGGCGATACCTAGGCGCGCGACGATAGCGGGAAAGTTTTGGTCGATCGCTTGGCTTCCCGATTGTGGATCGGCGGGGGCTGAGGCCGCGATAAAGGAAGTTCGGGCGCCGATGTGAAAATTCCAATCGGGCAGGGGGAGCAGCTCAGCGTCGGCAAAAGCTCCAATAGAGAGATACGAAGAGTCGTCGAGGTATTGACCGCGAGAAAAATTAATCTGGCGATTGCTGCTGAAAATCAGCTGTTCGGCATCGGAATGAATGCTGTCGTGGTAGGCCTCCAAGCCGTAACGCAGGCGCCACAAACTCTCGTCGCTGCCCATGCTGAAGTAACGGGTATTGGCACGCAGCAGGACGCCCACAGTATCGACCTGATCACGCCAGTTGGAACGTACGCGCGAGCGAGGACGATCGTTTTGCCGCCATTCGTCGTGGCGTTGATAGACCAGGTAAAAGCGCCCTTGGCGAAAGGCGTCGCCGGCGCTGCCACGCAACCCGCCGTAGACCAGCGTACGAAACTGTTCTTTGATGGTTAGGCACTCGCTGCGTGGTGCTTCGGGCGGAGGGCATCGATCGGTGCGCGGTGCATCGTACTGCCGGTAACCGTAGACCGCGCCCACGGCATAGAGTGTGTTGCTGAGGCGATGCGTAATCCGTCCATCAAAGGCAGCTTCGCGAAAGCCGGTACCAATCTGAGTGTGTCCATCATCCTCAAAGCGGGGCACTTCAGGCGCAGGCAAGCCATCATTGCCCACTGGGCCACCGGAGCGCAGATGGCTCACATCGCGATAACCGCCGCCGCCCAGCACCGAGGTCTTGGACCCTAAGCGCGCACCCAGCTCCAGTCGTCCGCCCAAGGTTCGATCGGCAGAGGCGTATTGGCCGAATACACGCGGGTGCCAGGATACGTCTTTGGCTTTGCGATCGAGACGCAGTTCGCGTGGTAACGCTAGTATCGCGCCACCTAGCGCATCGGAGCCCCACAGCACCGAACCACTGCCGCGCAGTACATCGATATGGTCCAAGGTATAGGAATCGACGGTGAAGAAATACTGGTTCGGTCCCTGGCGATAAATGCTGTTATTCAGGCGAATGCCATCGAAAATATGCGCTACCTGCTGTCCTGTCATGCCGCGCACATAAGGGCTAGCTTGGCCATGGGCGGTCTGTTGTACCGAGACGCCTGGGGTGTAGCGCAGGGCGTCGGGGGCCGAACGGGGCAGGCGCTCTTGCATATCCTCGCGGGTTACACGGCTTGCGGACTCGCTACGAGGAGGGGGCTTCGCTGTGGGTTTTGCCCTTGCTGTGGCTCCGTAAGCTTGACCTTCTTCTTGGGATGTCTCGTCTTGCGCGTTGGCTTTTGTTGCCAGGGCAAGGGGGGCTATCAGTGCGACGAATAGAGCACATGCCTTAATAACGGATGATCGTGTACGGTAGCTCTTCGGCGCGGGATGCCTTACTGGCAGAGACCATTGATGCAAAGGGTAGTTGGACTGCACGACTGCGGACCGAAACAGAGGAGGCTTTGCTCGAGCTGAAAGGAATTTTCGTCAGCGTAACAAAGTTTGAGTCCGCTGAGTATATCTTCGCCACAAAGGGTAAATGCATAGGTATCGGCCTGGGCGCAGGTGTCGTTGTTCTCACAGGGACGGCGACATTCGCCACGGATGCATTGGCGAAAACGGGCGCAGGCGTTGGTCGGGCAAAAGGGACGCCAATCCGCACGGCAGAAGCCATCCTCGGCGCAGTAGTCTCGCGCGTTGCTGCACTCGCTGTCATTAGCAGTCGAGCAGGTGCTTAAGCAGCGTCCAGCCGCACAACGGCTTCCATCTGGGCATTCGGAGGTCTGGGTGCAGGCATTGTTCGCAGGCAGGCATCGTTCTGACTGGCATGTAGTTCCGGAGCCGCAGTCGTTGTCGCTGGTGCACGATTCTGTGCAGCGTCCGTTGAT
>CAYWAT010000158.1:0-1215 GCA_964456305.1 uncultured Polyangiales bacterium
TCGACGTATCTTTAATACGCCTTCGTCGCTGTGGTCCGGGCGCGCTCAGCCTCAACGCAAATTGAGAGCAGTCCTGATCATCAGCTCTTACCGGCGTCAACGCGCTGAGGGGGTCTTGCACCCACTTTTAAGCCCCCGACACCGGCGACAAGACCCCGGCCACCGACTGCAAAGGTCTGTGACACCCAGATTTAACCCTGTTGCACCCATTTTTAAGCCCGTTGCACCGGCCGCAGAGGTCTGTGACAGCCAAAAATCCCCCTGTTGCAGCGCCAAATGAGGGATGACAACGAAATATTCCGCTGTGACTCCCCAAAACCGCCCCGAACAACCGTGTCATAGGGTCCAATTCGGGTGCAACACCCTCCCTTTTGGGTGCAACAGGGCTCTGCGCTCGGTGCAACACCCTTCGATTTCGTTGCAACACCCTCTGCGCTCGGTGCAACAGGGCTCTGCGGCCGGTGTCCGGGGGGCCTTTTTGACAGCGCACCCCTCTTTTCCACTGCAAGGGGGCTTGCCGCCGATGTCCGGGTGTTTGATCAGAAAGTTCGGCCCTCTGTTTTGGCTGCACGGGGCTCTGTTCGCGATGACGGGACCTCTGCACTCGGTGTCAGAGGCTCTGATCAGAAAGTTCAGACCTTAGAAGCGGCTGTGGCGCCCTCGATCGTCGTTGTCCCCCCCTCTGTTTTGGCTGTATGGGGGTCATGCGGCGCTGTCAGCACGCGATTTAAGGGTGTCACTCAAGAGGGAGGCGTGCTCCAACGCAGGGGCGGCTCGCTCAGCGGCGGCATCGGATCGGTCGCGACAGCGGGTGGCGGCATCGACGCAGAGGGGGGTACCAACGACGGCAGCACCAGGGACTCGAGATGTGCGAGGCACTCCAAGGCAACCAGCGATGCATTGCTGCGCATGATCTCCCGCAGCCAGTCGATCATCGCGTGGTTGCCATGATCCTCCACGAGTTTGACCGCAGACAAAGTCAGACGGTCGAATTGCGCTTTGAGTTTGTCGGTATCGGGGTGATTGAGAGACGCTTCGATCTGCGTGCGCATCCGATCGAGCACGGGTTCAATATGCGTGATTTGATCACGGGCGATGGCGCGCTCGATCACCTCGCATAGCAACTCAAAGGTCCATTTCTCTTTATTCGAGAGGGTGTCGATGGTGCTCTCGTCCTCCATCACCTGAAGGGCACCACAGTGCGGGCACTCATCC
>CAYWAT010000158.1:1239-4560 GCA_964456305.1 uncultured Polyangiales bacterium
GCAAGCCACGCAGCGCTTGAGGTAGACCGTCGTGCGCGCTAGGCGCTCCTCGCGCTGAACCACACAAAAAACCATCTCCTGCGACCCCATCCGCAAGCGATCGCCATGCGCGAGCAGCTGCTCTTGAGCGAGGCGCTCGCCATTAACCCGCACCCCATTGCGACTGCCCATGTCGGACACATAGGCTTTGTTTTTCTCGATGCGGATGCGACCATGGTGGCGCGAGAGCATGGGATCTTCGATGGTGATGTGGCAATCGGGGCTACGACCAATGATTAATTCGGGACCCTGAAGGTCAAACTCTTGCAATAAGAATCGTAGTCGTAAGCGCGCCACGCGAAAGCTCCTCTAAATCACCTTAAATCTTACATTTTTTTGCCCACGATAAGAATCTTATTCTGCTCTTCGAGAGCGGATGTGTGGTTACGGCAACGACACCACCCTTCGTTACGCATGACTTGCTTCGTCGCGTCACCCTTGGTGTTTGCGCGATCATCGACGCGAAGAAGGCGTGCAAAAGTGACCCAGAACGCTGGGATAACCCCCTTGTCGCTAAGCGCCGACGGCCCTTGTGCCCATATGGGTATCAAGGGCATGGCAAATTCGGTGGGCCGCAAGATGGTTAGGCTCAAGCTCCAGAATCTGATGCAGTGCCTCGTAAGCACCATCGATGTTGTCACGGCGCACCAGCTTGTAGACCAGCACAAAAAGCCAACGCACCGCGCTTTGAACATGTTGGTGCTGCAAAAACAAGTCACAAAAGCAGCGAATCAGCGAGACGTCCTCGGGATAAGCACGGATCCACTGCCCCAAACGCTGCGTCACACGCTCCACATGGCCTCGGCTGAGAAAAACCGTCGTCATGGCATTGAGCTCATGCTCTAAAAGATGCGAGGCAAGGCATCCCGAGCGCGCTTCGCTGGGAATCACCTGCAACTGAGGAACGTTTGCACCTGCGTTGTCATGCGTCTGAACCCCATCGGCCACCGGTTGGCGCAGACGAATCTCCGAATGCCGTGGACTCAAGGATGAAATATCAATCTCATGCGATTGGGAGGGATCAGCAGGGGCAGGAAGAGAGGTCATAGGCCTTAATGGGCCGGACCCTACCACACCGCGAACGCCATGCCCAGATTGTGCTCAAAAACCTGGCCGTCTCAAGTATACCGTAGACCCAACGCACAGAGGAACCATAGGCAAGAGGATTGAAATGCGCGTCAAGAACGCAACTCTGGAGGACAGAGGAGGGTCCACGGCATACTTCAGACGACCAGCACAAGATAGACTAGCGATTATTTACATCTACATGAGTTCTTTATAGCTATACAGCAATAGCCATGCCGAATTGCGCACCGTGCCGAGATGCGCCGGCAAACATTGCTTTAAAGCCATAAGCAGGCTGTTTTTGCGCCACAGATAAGCTGCGTAGACAAAGTTTCGAAAGCCTTAAGCGGGGTTCGTTCAGTCCTTGTCCCCATCTTCACTGTCCCCACCGGAGACATCGGACCTGTGATACAACGCCCACAAGTCAGGACGCATCGCACGTGTGCGTGCCTGCTGTTGCTGATGGCGCCATTGCTTGATGTGCGCGTGATGCCCGGACAAAAGGAGGTCGGGAACCTGCAAATCATCGAAGCAAGGCGGCCGGGTATACTGAGGATATTCCAACAAACCGTGCATATGCGACTCGTCCTGCATCGAATGCGCGTTGCCTAACACGCCCGGAACCCAACGCACCATCGCCTCGATAAGCGCCATGGCAGGAATCTCGCCACCAAGCAGAACAAAGTCGCCCAGGGAGATTTCTTCGTCGACGTAATAACGCACGCGGTCGTCAATGCCCTCGTAGCGCCCACACAGCAGGCTAAGTGCGCCATAACTGCATAAGCGACACACCATACGCTGATTAAGCGGGCGCCCTTGAGGTGTCAGCAGGATACGATGGCGCGAACGCGGGTCATCGCAGTGATCAAGCGCACGCACGATGGGCTCAACCTGCATCACCATCCCGCCACCACCGCCATAAGGCGAATCATCGATATGCGCATGGCGGTTGCGGACAAATTGGCGCGGCGAATGAAAGCCCACCTGCAGGGCATGCGTGGCGAGCGCCCGCGCCAACAAGCCTGTGCTTAAAAAAGAATCGAAGAGCTCCGGAAAGAGGGTAACAACCGCAACGTCAAGCACGCCTGGAAAGGGGCTGGCCATAGATTTCTCGGAGTTCGTCGGCATGGGCAATCACAATGCACCCATCCTCTAGATTAATATCGACAACGTAACGCGATGTCATGGGAACCTCCCACTGCAGCGCATCGCTGGATACCAGCAAGCAATCCACAGAGGGATAGGCCATGACCTTGTCCACTTTGCCAAGTACCTCACCCTCTGCATTCTTGAGATCGAGCCCCTTGAGCTGCAGGTGGTAATATTCGTGCGCGTCAAGATTGGGTAATGCATCCACCTCAACCCAAAGTTCGGCGCCGCGCCACGCTTCTACTTGGTCACGATCGGTGAATTCGTGAAAGGCTACAACATATCCATGCGCAGCAGACCGCGCGCGCAAAATGCAGACGGATTGAGCAGACAATGAACTGCCCGTGGGTGGCTTGAGATAAAAGGACTGCCCTGGATGGATTAGCGTGCTTTGTGGATTGTACGCATGCACCCAAACTTCTCCCCGCATCGCATGCGGCTTGCCTAACTTGGCAACGGGGATCTGCGTATCCACTACTCCACGATTTGCAGCAACGCCCGGCGTCGGTATTTCGCAGCAGTCGATGCCACTAAGGTGCGCAATGCGCGAGCGGTGCGGCCATCACGGCCGATAATTTTGCCGAGGTCGTCTTCTTCAACAAACAGTTCTACCGTGAGGCGCTTTTCGTTGTCGTAAACCTGAACGTCAACCTTCTCTGGCGCATCGACGAGAGCACGCGCCAAAAAAGTCACGAGCTCTTTCATTTGCTCAACAGCCATCGGCTAAGACGACCGGAAGGCACGCACGATTTTGTTTACACGCTCAGAAGGCTGCGCACCGCGATTGACCCAAAAGTCAAAGCGCAGAGTATCAACACGGAGGGTATCTTCGGTTGGATTCGGCTGGTAAATCCCAATGCGCTCGATGAATCGACCATCGCGGGCGTTTTGAGAGTCGGTCACGACTAAGTGATAAAAGGGGCGCTTCTTACGACCTGCGCGGGCCAATCGAATCCTTACCATGGCGCATGCCTTAGCAGTCTTGCGCAATGAAGGCAATGGCATAGTGGCTAAGTGTAAGCCACAGTTATAGATGTCCGGGTTGGCTAACGGCTATAGATGTCCGCT
>CAYWAT010000159.1:0-4497 GCA_964456305.1 uncultured Polyangiales bacterium
TCGGTATTCTTGGCAACCCTTCTCCCCTCTCCTGTACGCGCCCATGCACAGTACAGCGCACAAAAGCTCTGGCGTTCCACACGCACACGCATGCAACGTTTGCTGCAACATATGGCCAAGCGCGGTCGCATCGACACCGATGCATTGAACTATGGAATGCAAGAAAGCCTCACGCTGAGCTTTACCGGCGCAAAAGAAGGCCCACCACCGCAACGAATTGTCCCAGGGAAGGTTGCACCCATTGACCAGGGCAATATTGGCAGCCAGACCTCCCCCACCTGGCATGACCCCTGGCTATCGAAGGATATGCACGATCCTTCGCCTGAACAGGCGATTCAGTTTCGTTAACCTACACAGGTGGACTGTCAGTGCGTATACAGTCAGCATACTTGCCGGACTGTTAAGCCCTTGGTCTGCCCATGCGCACGAGAGTCGCTACACGGTCAGCTTTCCCAAGGTCATTCTACAAGGCGTGCATACCGAGATGCAGGTACAGCGGCTGACGCGTACACCTTGGCCCAGCCGCCTCAACTACACGATTCGCCCTGCCCATACAAAGCACCCCTCAAACGATAGGCATCAAGGCAGTCGAGCTATTTCTTTGAATCATCGCCGCACAGCAAAAGGCGTCACCGTTGATGACTTGGTGTTCAATGCTTTAGGCAAACACCGCCTACGTATCGACATTGGGCACCACAGCCCCATCTACACCGAGGTATGGGTGCTGCCTGGATGGCTGGTGGGGCTACCGGCACTGATCGCCTTTCTGATCATCATCCTGACCCGCCATATGATTCTGGGACTGCTTCTGAGCATCTGTTTCGCTGCCCTGCTCATCGAACGATTCAACCCCTTGCAAGCGCTGCTTAGCTTGGTGGACGACCACCTCATCACAGCAATGCAAGACCGTGAGCATGCCACGCTCCTTCTCATCGTGCTTTTTCTCGGCGGCCTAGTCACCATCATCCGCCAAAGCGGCGGTGCACAACAGTTAGCGTCGCGCGTGATCCGCGTGCTCATTCTCTACAACCCACGCTGCGGTATGGGTCTCAGTGGCTTATTGGGAACGCTCGTCTTCTTTGATGACTACGTCAGTACGCTATGGGTGGGCTCTTTCATGCGGCCTATCGTTGATCGCCTGGGTGTCAGCCGCGAGAAGCTCGCGTTTTTAGTCGATACCACCGCTGCGCCCATTGCTTGCATCGCCGCGCTTTCCTCGTGGACCGGCGTTCAGGTCAACCATCTCGCCAACACCCTGCAGGCGTCGCACGTGCAGAGCAATCCTTACATCATATTGCTGCGCACCCTACCTTATTGCTTTTACCCCTGCCTGATCGTCTTCTTTGGGCTGCTGATTATTGTTACCCGCCGCGACTTTGGGCCTATGTATCACGCTGCTAAAGCCAGGTCTTACGCACCCTACAACCTGCCTTACGAAAACCAGGATCTCTACGCCACCTCGGAGTTCGATGACTCCACCTTGGCACCCTCCACGCAACGATGGGACTGGGCCTATGCATTCATTCCCATGCTGGTCTTTCTTCTCACAGCTGCGGGCGGCATGTACTTGGATGGCTATCGTAACATGCAGGCCACGCGACACACCCTGAGCCAAGAGGCAAAGGAAGCAGCGCGATTACTCGATCACGCAAAAACCGAAGGCCATGCCGAAGACGCTGCCATTGCAATACAAAAACTCACTCAGACGCGCTCGGAGTTATACCGCATCAAAAACAACGCTACGCATCTACTGCGTTACACCAACTCGATTCGCGTACTCTTATGGGCCATTTCTTTAGCGACATTGATCGCGGTTCTACTGCTCTATCTGCGGCGTCATCCGCTGCGCAAACGCCTGGTGAGTATGTGGGTGAGGGGATTTCGCAGCGTCGTATTTCCCTGCATTATGTTGGTACTGGCCTGGGTTTTCAGCGCCCTTTGCCAGCAGCTTCAGCTTCCCGCGATCATGGCAAGCAGCATTCATCATTACGCCACTCCCGGTTGCATTCCTTTGCTCTTAGGCCTGCTGGCAGCCGCGCTCAGTTTTAGCATGGGCAGCGCTTGGGCTACTATGGCGATGCTCTTTCCTCTGGTTACCCCATTAATCACTGCAACCACCAGCACTCCGCTGGAGTTATTGATGATGAGCAGTGGCGCAATTCTCAGCGGAGCAGTGTGGGGCGATCATTGCTCGCCAGTATCTGACACCACGCTGTTAACTTCCATGGCGACCACCTGCGAACCAGTCGCCCACGTGCGCACGCAGCTTCCTTATGCTCTCGTTGTCGGCGGAATCAGCTTCACCGTAGGTACTGCCGGTAGTGGTTTTGGCCTTTACCCTCCCTGGGTGGGCTTGGTGCTGGGAATGGCCCTTTGCCTTGGCGTGCTGATGACCTTCGGTCGTCATAGTCACGACGCCCTCAAGCAATCCTTGCCATCATCCTGAGTGGCGATGCGTGGACTCGAACCACGGACCTAGCGCGTATGAAACGCCCGCTCTAACCACCTGAGCTACATCGCCGTCAATTACCCGCATGTGTGCATGCGATGGGCGCTTATATATCCATGCAGCACACAGCCTGTCAATGCATGGAACGAAGGGAAATCATCGCTCAACGCCCTCTAGCAAGACCGGCTTTAGTTGGCACAGTAGAGCAACGTGTCCTGTGTTTGAGTGCTATTTGAACTGCGATGGGCGAGTCGAATCAGAGATGCGCCTTTGACCAACATCTGAGTCAACGCAATCGGCGTTGTTTGACCACCTAAGGCGGCAATCGTGTGTATCCCCCAATCGTGCGGCACGCCTGTGGAAACCGTCCTAGCCTCGATCCTTGCCTGCCAAGAACCACCCAAAGCATGGACTCGATACCTCACATCGATATCCGCACCCCATATCTGCCAATCCGATGTACAGCCTTCGCTCGCACTTGGTGCCTTGGAACGATAAGCACCCAAGTTGTTGTGGAGCCTAAGCAAATCATTTTGGTCGTTAGCGGTCACAACCTCGGTCTTACCATCACCTGGAAACATCACCTCGCGCATGATCACATTACCATCGCGATGTGGAAGCCCCAACGCATGTCCCATCTCATGGGCAATGTGTGTGCCACCATTACGAGGTCCTCGCGTAGCCGTTTGGGCCGCCTGACTATTGATATAAATGGTATTATCGCTGGGCAAGAAGCTCCCCACCGAACCCGCCGCGAGTCCCACAGCAGCATCATATCTGGCACTATTCAGAAGCTTGATACGCAACTGCCCATTCAAAAAATCGGGAGCGGGACATCGATTTGGCAAGCGACAAAACGTGCGCGTGCGTACCTGAGAGCCACCTGGCAGCTTTGCTAACCAACGTTGCACGCTTTGCTTCGCCGCTGCAGCACGCGTATTGCAATAGCCTTGCTGTCCAGTCGTCGCTTCAAAACAGAGCATGTAAGTGTGGTGATTCGCAACCAAGGCACTTAATGCATTGGTGCCAAAGGTCTCCATGCCGGCCAGCGCCAAGGGCTCTTCTGCCTTAGTCGATAACTCGGCAGGATACTCTGCAGAACAGGCATTAAAGCCAATACAGCATAACAAAGAAACCCCAAACACGCGCAAAAGAGTAAGCATATCAAGTCCATCAATCAAAGAGAGTTAGTTAAACAAAGATAAAGTCGATGCAGATTTCAGGCCAAAATTTTAACTATCTTATCGCTGTTCCTGCATCACCAAACCAAGCAAGGGTTATCGAATATTTCATGCGTGGCGACGCGCGTTGTCAAACTCGAACAACCGCATGAACCGGCGTCTTTTGCTAGCACCAGGCACTCCATATGCCCTTTGGTGCTTCCAATAAAACGATGGTCTTTACTATCCAGCTTGTCTCCTCGGCTTTTCCCTAAATCCGAGTGCTTAGAACAGCCCAGAAAAACACCAGCTGCAGCATCAGCTTCATGCCTATTTTACGCTCCCAAACCTTTGATATCCCAACTGTACGAGGAGACGGACTGTAATGATGAGTTGTCGAAGAACAAAGTCCATGGCTTGATTCGATAAAGTCTTACCCAAAAACATTAATTTATTTTGCAAGGGTTATCGAAAACAAGGGCATTTTCATCATATGTATTAAACGATGAACACCCGCATTTATCAAAGTTCCTAGCCAACACCAAATGCTCACCTTCTTCTAGAGGTGTGAGCATAAAATCCGATGAGTAAGAGCTCAAGTCATCTTGAATACAACGAAGAACTTCTTTAACACTAACGACTAGGTCGTCTCGACCAAAACACTGCATGACAACATGACTTGCTCCTCGTACTATTTTCCCCGCTCTACCAATTTTTGGAGTCTTAACTAGGTCGAAAAGATTATTTGTATACGAAACAAAAAGACTTTTATAGTAATGATCACCAATATTCAGATGAGGTGGATTTGCAACAAGGCGTCCACCTGACATGTGATTGCCAGCCATCCAACACTTAAACACATGGTTGGCTCTTACATTAGCCAATAAG
>CAYWAT010000160.1:0-4422 GCA_964456305.1 uncultured Polyangiales bacterium
ATGATGGTAAAACGCTGCGGACCGGCCTGACGCACCAAGATGGGTTCGAGCACACCCATGTCGCGAATGGACTGGGCCAGTGCATCGATGCTGGCGTCGCTAAAGTTTTGGCGTGGCTGCCCGGGGTGGGGATGCAATTGCTCGATGGGAAGGGTGTGCGGCGTCTCATTGACCGCGCGGGTTGCGCCTGCACGCACCGGCAAAAGAGCATCGAGGCCTCGACCGAGGCGGGGTTTGCTGCCTTGCATATGCGATTAAGCCGCTAGGGTCAGTTGTTCGAGCAGTTCGCGCGCCAGGTTGAGGTAATTGGCCGAGCCTCGCGAGGTTGCATCGTAGAGCACCGCGGGCTGCCCGTGTGAGGGTGCTTCGGCCAAGCGAATATTGCGATGAATGACGGTGTCATAGACGTGGAAGTGCTTGCGCACCTCTTCGGCGACTTCGTTGGTGAGACGGCTGCGACCATCGAACATGGTGAGCAGTACGCCGTGAATGCTGAGCGCGGGATTGGTGCTGAGCTGAACGCGTTCCACCGTGCGCGCCAAGTGGGAGAGCCCTTCGAGGGCGTAGTATTCGCATTGCATCGGGACGATGACGGTGTCCGCAGCGCTGAGCGCATTGATGGTGAGGATGCCCAGGGAAGGTGGACAGTCGATGATGATAAAGGCGTAGCGCGACTTGAGTTCAGCAAGGCCTTCGGCCAGGCGAGTAGCGCGATTCTCGACATCCAGCAGGTCCAACTCGATGCCGGCAAGCTCCATGTTGGCACCCAGCAAGTCGAGGTGAGCGAGCTCGGTGCGGGTGATGTACTCTTCTGCCGCGCCCTCGCCGGACAAAAGATGATAGGTGCCTTGGGTGATGCGCTGGGGCGCGTGACCGACGCCGCTGGAGGCATTGCCCTGCGGATCGATGTCCACCAGCAGCACCTTGTGCTCAGCGACGGCAAGGCTGGCCGCTAGGTTAACGGCGGTGGTGGTTTTGCCGACGCCGCCTTTTTGGTTCGCGATTGCCACAACAAGAGCCATGGGTCAGGACCTAGTCCTTCTTGCGCGTCTGTTCAACATTCTTTTAGACCGCCCTCAATTTGCGTTGATCCTGGCTTACGGCCGGCTGCCAAGCACAACGACGACTGCGAAGCATCAGACTCTGTGGGCCGCGCCAGTCGCCGCAAAGATAACTGCAAAGATCCAGACTCTGTGCGTTGTGTGCGAGCAAAGCGAGCGCTTGCGAAGCAAGTAACAACGCCTGGCCATCATAAAAATTCCAGAAGCGAACGCCTGCGGAGCAGGTAGCAGCGCGTAGCGTTCATAAGCTATCCACTCTAACTGACTCTATGAGCCTGGTACTACGTACCGCCAGCTTATGAAGCTGGCACGGCTTCAGGCAAAATCCCTGGTGGGGATTTTGGGCGCGCTCAGCCTCAAAGCCAATTGAGAGCGGTCTAGCGTTGCGGGCGTTTGGTGCGTGCCGCTTAGCTACAATAGTTTGCCGGACCCTGCTCCATACGCTGCAAGCGCTCTTTGGCTTGCTTGGCAGCCTGCGTTCCCGCGTGCATGCGCATGACGGTTTTGAGGGTGCTCTTGGCATCGTCGCAGGACTTGAGGCGATAAAAGGCATCGGCCATGTCGATGAGGGTTTCATCGATAAGGGAGCTCTTGGCGTGCCGCTGAATAAAGCGTTGGTAGTTGCCCAGCGCCTTTGCCGGCTGGTTAAGACGCAGCTGACTATGACCCAAGGTGTAGCGGGCTTCGTCGGCACGCTTGTCTTTCGGGTAACGCTTGAGAAAGAGAGCAAAGAGGGCTTCGGCCTTGGCGTAGTTGGCTGTGAAGTGCGCATGCCGAGCCGCCTGAAAGTGTTCGATACGATCGCTGGGAACATCCTTCGCGCGTAACTTGGCTGGGGCATCGCTGCGTGCCTGTTGTCG
Organism: uncultured Polyangiales bacterium; assembly: GCA_964456305.1. Classification (GTDB taxonomy): domain Bacteria; phylum Myxococcota_A; class Polyangia; order Polyangiales; family CAYWAT01; genus CAYWAT01. The sequence continues at coordinate 1,922 of CAYWAT010000160.1, forward strand.
CAGCTGCGCGTGCAGGGTGGCGATAGCTTGCTCGAGTTGCTTGGTGCTAAGTCGGAGCGCTTGCTGCTGCTCTTCGATCATACCGCGCAATTCACCCACTTCTTTTTGTAGCGCCTCAACCTCGGCGCCCAAATCCGCGCTGCTGCGGGTGACCGCCTGCGTCACACCCGCGCTCTGCGCCAAGGCCTCGTTGCGCTGTGCTTGCTCTTCCTTGATAGCCTGACGATTGCGCTCGATGGCGTATTGCAAACGCTGACCTTCGCCGGTGGAGACGCAGGCCGTACTCGTGACGCTGAGGAGCGTTAGGGCAACGCTCCCGAGGATGCTTAGCGGGTGGTGAATTCGACGCGACGATTTTTCGGCCACTCGGATTCCTCCATGCTTGCCATCTCTTCGCCCATCGATGAGGAGGACAGCTTGTCTTGCTTGACGCCTAGGGATTGCAGATAGGCTCGGACCGACTGCGCTCGGCGATCACCAAGTGCGAGGTTGTACTCCTCGGTGCCGCGCGGGTCGCAATGGCCGGTAACATGCACCTTGTCGACCTTGCGCTCCTGGATGCAGCGGGCGATGGCCTGCAATTGACTGCGTGCCTCGCCATCGAGGGCGTTGGAGTCGAAAGCAAAGAAGACATTTTTGCTTTTGATGCTGCACTGCTCGACCACGGTGTCGTCTTTGACGTCCAGTTCTTCTTCGACGGATGCAACACAGCGGTTGTTGACGCATTCTTCGTTTTCGCCGCAGTCGTCGCTACCTTCGCAATAGCCTTGGATGGCTTCACAACGCCCCGCATTGCACTGCTGGCCGCGGCTGCAATCGCTGTCATCGCGGCATTGCTGACACATGCCGTTGACGCAGAACTCATTTTCACGGCAATCCTCTTGGGAATCGCATTTGGGGTACTTGGGGCTGCATGCCCAGGCTGCACATGCGATCAGGGCAACTAAAAGGATGCGTAATAAGGTAAGGGTTTCGTTGGTCCGGTGCATGATTGAGACCTCTCGGGTTGCAAATGGCAGGTAAATCCGAAGAGGAGGTTGTATCGCTGCCTTTTTTAAAGTCAAACTTTGGATGCGAAAGCCCTCTGTGACGCTACGGGCTTGCGCACAGACGGGGCTGCACTAGGTCTAGGCCCGTAATGACCTCTTCGGTGTTTGATTTAGCGTCGCGTCTTAGTGTATTGCAGCCCTCCGCAACAGTAGCGGTCACGCAGCGGGCCCGGGAACTCAAGTCTCAGGGACGCGATGTGCTTTCCTTTAGCATGGGCGAGCCTGATTTTGCGACGCCAGACCATGTGGCCAAGGCTGCGACTCAGGCTATCGCGCGAGGTGAGACGCGCTACACCGCAGTGCGCGGTATCGAGCCTCTAAGACAGGCGATCTGTGATGATTCAGCTAAACGCCGAGGTGTCACGCATCAGCCGGGTGAGGTGGTGGTGTCCACGGGAGCCAAACAGTGTCTGCTTAACCTTGCCCTGGCGCTTTACGAGCCGGGCGATGAGGTGATTATTCCTGCTCCCTACTGGGTGAGCTATCCCGAGCAAGTGCGTTTGGCCGGTGCCACGCCGCGCATTATCGCAGGCGCGCCCGAACAGAACTTTTGCATTACACCCGCACAGCTCGAGGCGCAGATCACCGCCAAAACCAAAGCCTTGGTATTGTGCACCCCCTCCAATCCTACCGGCGCGGCCTATCGCCCTGAGCAGCTTAGAGCACTTGCCGATGTGGCGGCCAAGCATCGCTTTTGGATCATCGTCGATGAGATCTACGCCCGGCTGGTTTACGATGACTTTCCGCAGCAATCGATTCTCCAGATCGCCCCTGAATTGCGCGCGCGCATTATTATTGTCGACGGCGTGAGCAAAACCTTTGCAATGACGGGGTGGCGCATCGGCTGGTTGTTGGCGGATGCTGCGATTGCCAAGGCCTGCGATACTTTGCAGGGGCAAAGCACCAGCAATCCCACCACCGTGGCCCAGCATGCGGCGTTGGCTGCACTGACCGGTGCGCAAGAACCCGTGGAGGCCATGCGTTGCGCCTTTGAGACGCGTCGTAATTTATTAGTAGCTGGCTTAAATGCGATTGAAGGTGTCAAATGTGGGATGCCCAACGGTGCTTTTTATGCCTTTTGGGATATGCGCGCTTGGTTAGGGGCAAAGACACCCCAAGGGGGCAGCATCCAAAGCGATATCGACCTCGCGACTTATCTGCTCGACGAGGCTTTGTGCGCTCTGGTTCCAGGCACGGCCTTTGGAGCGCCAGGCTTTTTGCGTATGTCCTATGCGGCATCCGAAGAGACGCTCAACGAAGGCCTCAAACGCATCGGCAAGGCTCTATCAGCCCTTCAGCGCAGTGCTTAAGTGTGTCCCTGCTGGGATTCCTATGAATGCCACGCGATGCTACCCACTCCGTGGGCGCTCTTATGGAAGGCTTCTTATGGGTGCCAGGTGCTGCTACTCACTCCGTGAGCGCTCCCGTTGGTCGCACGCAGCACACAGAGTC
>CAYWAT010000161.1:0-4328 GCA_964456305.1 uncultured Polyangiales bacterium
CTTCGCCTTTCAAGGTCAGAGTGAAGCGAGGATGGTCTAGCTGTGTCTGTTGATCGCCTTCTCGCAGATCTTATTAGACGTCGACCCAACATCGAACTGCTGCGTGATCCTGAGCAGCGCCTTGCTTATGCCGGGGATGCCAGTGAGGTGGAGCCTTGCCTGCCCCAGGCCGCGGTGCGTGCCCATCACCCGGAGGATGTCGAAGCGCTGCTGCAATTGGCCGCCCACCATCGCGTCCCTCTAACCCCTCGCGGTGGCGGAACCAGTCGCGTGGGTGGTGCGGTGCCTGTTCAAGGCGGGATTGTCCTGGCCTTGGAAACACTTAATCGCTGTCTTTCCATCGATCCCCAGTCCATGATCGCTGTGGTGCAGCCAGGCATGATCACTGCCGACTTTCGCGCGGCCGTTGCCGAGGCCGGATTGTTTTATCCCCCCGACCCCAGTTCTCTCAACACCTGCACCTTGGGCGGCAATGTGGCTGCCAATGCCGGTGGCCCCAGCACCTATAAATATGGCTCTACCCGCGATCACATTCTCGGCATGCAGGTGGTTAATGGTGAGGGGCAGCTGTTGTCCTTGGGCAAGCGCACGCGCAAAGGTGTGACCGGCTATGATCTCTGCGCCCTGATGGTGGGTAGCGAAGGCACGCTGGGGGTGATGACCGAGCTCACGGTGAAGTTATTGCGGCAGCCCCAAGCGGTAGCGACGATGCTGGTGTTTTTAGACGATGCCGCTGCCATTCAACGCGCCATCCACGCCAGTTGGTGTGCAGGCGTGTCACCCCGCTGCATCGAGCTGGTGGATCGACTGGCCTTGCAACTCTTACGACAGGCACAGCCGCAGCTGATTCCCAGCGAGGCACGCGCGATGCTGATCGTCGAATACGATGGCCCCGAGTACGGCTTGGCGCAGCACCTCGACCTTTGCGGCAATGCGATGACCGATGCCGGCGCTACCCAGGTGCAGCTAGCGCGCGATCCCGAATCGCGCGCGGCCCTCTGGCAGGCGCGACGGCAGCTTAGCTACACTCTGCGTGCGGCGGCTCGCTTTAAGCTCTCCGAGGACATCGTTGTTCCGACGCCACGCATCGCCGATACCCTCACCCTCTGTGAACAGCTGGCCGAACGCTTTGGGCTGCGCATGCCCACCTATGGTCATGCCGGTGATGGCAATCTGCATGTGAACATCCTCTGGAACGATCCCGCCGAGCAGGAGAATGTTCAGGCGGCCATCCGCGCTTTGTTTGAGCAGGTGATCGCTTGGGAGGGCACGCTCAGTGGCGAGCATGGCCTGGGCGTGCTCAAAGCGCCCTACCTGCCCTTAGAACAGAGCGCCTCTCTCATCGACTTGCAGAAGCGCATCAAAGATCTCTGCGATCCGCAAGGCATTCTCAATCCGGGTAAGGTGTTTCCCGATGCAGCCCACCGCTTTCATGGCATTTGTTAGACCACTTTCCCTTTACTCTGAGCTTGGCTTACGGCTTCACTCATTCACTGCGAAATATACATGATATTCCTCGCTTCTTCGCTCCAGTCGCACTCAAGCTCAAAGCAAATTGAAAGCGGTCTGGCCTTTAGTAAGACGTGATCTGGTGATTTTAGCTGCAGGGCTCGCGTAGGGTGACCCATTCTTCGGCGGTGGTGGGGTGGATGCCAACGGTGGCATCGAGCTGGGCTTTGGTGAGGCCGGCGCTGAGGGCGATGGCCAGGCCTTGGATGATTTCCGCCGCGTTATCCCCAACCATGTGTGCGCCCAAGACGCGATCGCTGGCAGGGTCGACGACCAGCTTGAGCAGGGTGCGTTCCTGCTGGCCGGAGAGCATATGTTTGAGCGGCCGAAAGCTACTTTTATACACCTGCACCTCGGGATACTGCGCCCTTGCTTGGCTTTCGCTGAGACCCACCGTGGCCATGGTGGGCTGGGTGAAGACGGCAGTGGGGATGCACGTATAATCGACGCGCCGCGCTGAGCTGCCAAAGAGATGGCGGGCCACATATTCCCCCTCCGCCAAGGCTACCGGGGTTAGGGTGACTTTGTTGATGACATCGCCCACAGCAAAGATATGGTCCACATTGCTGGTATAGTGATCATCCACAACAATCTCGCCGCGGCGGCCTAAATTGACGCCGGTGCAGTTAAGATTGAGAGCCGCCGTGTTGGGATGGCGACCGATGGCATAAAGCACCGTGTCCACCGTCAGGGTGCGCTGGTTGTTGAGGGTGCAATGCAGGGCATCGTCGCGACTTTCGATGCGACTCAACTGTTGATTGGCCAGCAGTGTGATGCCCTTGGCCTGCATGGCCTCGGCGATATGCTGACCCAAGTCGGGATCGAAGTGCCGCAGCAGTTGGTCGCCGCGGTACAGTAGGGTGGTTTGGCTGCCAAAGCCATGCATGATGCCGGCGAACTCACAGGCGATGTAACCGCCGCCGACGATGAGGATGCGCTTGGGCTGTGTGCGAAGGCTGAACATAGCATCGGAGATGACCCCGAGTTCAGCCCCGGGGATGTCCATGAAGGTGGGGCTGCTCCCAGTGGCGATAAGCACATAGCGTCCGCTGATGCGACGCTGCGTCTGGCCTTGGGTGATCTCGACGCAGTGAGGATCGCAAAAGCGCGCGCGGCCGCGCACGAGTTCCACGCCCTTGTCCTCGAGTAACGTCGCGTAGATGTCATTGAGTCGCCCAATCTCTCTCTGGCGTTGCTCACGGAGGCGGTCCCAGTCGAATTGAAGCCCCTCGATGTGCCAACCAAAGCCCGCTGCGCCGTCAAATAGCTCGCGATAATGCGAGCCCTCCACCATCAGCTTTTTGGGCACACAGCCTACGTTAACGCAGGTGCCGCCCAGGGCCTGCGCCTCGACAATGGCCGTACGCGCACCCAAGGCCGCTGCCGTACGCGCCGCCCGCACGCCACCCGAGCCACCGCCCAGAACAAGGAAATCATAATCGAAGGTGGGCATAGAGAGGCTCCTGGTGCTAAAGGTCGGGGGTTATGGATTTGCCCAACAGCGTGACGCATTTTCGGCACGGCGAAAAAGAAATTTACCTCATCGGCACAGCCCACGTGTCGCAGCGCAGTATCGATGAAGTGCGCGAGCTCATTCAACAGCTGCGTCCCGACACGGTATGCGTCGAACTCGATGAGGCACGCTACCGCGCCATGCTTGACCCGGACCGTTGGCGTCGTTTGGACATCTTCCAGGTGGTGCGGCAGAAGAAGGTGCTTTTTACCCTCAGCACCCTGGCTCTTTCGGCCTATCAACGTCGCATTGCCGAGGAGCTGGGTGTGGAGCCCGGGGGTGAACTCAAAGAGGCCGTGACCCAGGCCGAGGCGGTAGGGGCTCAACTCGTGTTGGCTGACCGCGACATTCAAGCCACCCTCAAGCGCACCTGGCATAACCTCTCCTGGTGGAACCGTACCCAGGTGCTGAGTTCGTTGGTGGCCTCCATGTTTGCTGCGGAGAAGATCAGCGCTGCCGATGTCGAAAAGCTCAAGGAGCGCGACACCCTTTCGGAGGCCATGAAGGCCTTTGCCCAAAGTTTTCCCCAAATCCAAATCCCGCTTATCGACGAGCGCGATCGTTATCTCATGTCCATGATCGAAGAGGCGCCCGGTAAGACCATCGTTGCCGTCGTGGGCGCTGGGCATGTAGAAGGGATGCTGAGTTATCGTGGCAAGCAGATCGACCGTGAGGCCCTCAGCCGCATTCCCAAGCCTAGTGGTTGGTCGAAGCTACTGCCCTGGCTGATTCCTATGCTGGTGCTGGCGGCATTTTATTACGGCTACCAAAAACATGCGGGCGACAACCTCGAGGAGATGCTCTACGCCTGGATTATCCCCAACTCCGTCGCGGCCGCGCTGCTCACCCTGGTGGCCGGGGGCAAGCTGCTCACCATTATTGCGGCCTTCATCGGTTCGCCCATCACCTCCCTCAATCCGATGATCGGCGCCGGCATGGTGGCGGGGCTGGTGGAGGCCTGGTTGCGCAAGCCCACCGTCGAAGATTGCGAGGGCGTCCCCAAAGCGGTGCAGAGTGTTCGTGGTATGTACCGCAACCCCTTTACCCGCGTGCTGCTCGTGGCTTTTGCCGCCACCCTGGGCTCAGCCTTGGGAGCGTGGATTGGTGCGAGTTGGCTGGTGGCGTTGGTATCAAGCTAAAGATACCTTGTAGGGAGCTGTGCCCTTTCTAAATCGTTCGCCTGATAAGGCGATGGATGGTCCTCGTTGCTTGATTTGAGACTTTGTTCCAGAGTGAGGGGCACTTATACTTATTAGGTCCTGACTTGAGAAAGATCGTGGCAGTGGAAACGGGTCATGGGGGCGGA
>CAYWAT010000162.1:0-4141 GCA_964456305.1 uncultured Polyangiales bacterium
GCAAAGCGGACATCTATGACTGTCAATCAACCGGACATGTACCTAGTGCCTTACATGGCATAGTGGCTAAGGGAATTAAGCTTAGAGCCTGATTCACGTAGGGTGCAAATGGATCGCGCTGGAGAAGTGGGTCTGGGCAAGGCGCGTGAGCGAAGCCATGCCGGAGCATTTCGAGCGAGCGCAACGAGGCTCCAGGTCCGCTGGGCCAAGCGAGGCGTTGCGCTCTGAGTGAATCAGGCTCTAGTTGCGTGCGCGGCCAAGCTTAACGGTGACGCTCGGATGCATGTTCTCTTTGGAGAAGGTTACCACCCGTGTTGTCTCGCGATAACCCGATTTGGCTAGACGCAACTCGAGAGTTTGCTGCAAGTCGATGTCTCTCACCGTGATGGGCACCTTGCCGTAGAGCACACCATTAACCCAAAGATGCGCGCCACTGGGGGCACTATCCACATTTAAGGTCACACGCATCGCATGGAGCACCGCAATTTGCGTGACGAGGTTATCCGAGGGCTGAAACTGAGTCTCCCAGGGCTCGTACCCATCGCGTTCGAGGCGAAGACGATAGGTGCGCCCTACCTCTAGCCCATCGGTGATAACCTGCGGGGTCTTGCCCTCCACACGCCGATTATCAATCGTGATTTCAGCCCCCTCAGGCACTGAAACCACCTTAAGGCCAGGTTTTGCCCGCAAACTATCGTAGACCACGTAAACTACCAGCAGCACTCCCACCAATACAAAAGCAGCAAAGCTAGAAAACCACATGCCAGAGCGCTTGGCGCGAAAGCTGTGTTTCGCACCGGTCGCAATAGCAGTCATATCGTCGGGAACGGTGGGGGGTTCAGAAACGGGAAGTTCGCTGGGCCGTGCTGAGGGTGCAGCGGGGACCGGAGGAGAAGACACGGGCACGGGTATCTGCGTATCGCTTTGCTCAGGGAGCGATAATGCGGGCAAGTCCTTGGGAACCGCAGGCGCGGAAGGGATAGAAAGCACCTGGGCCGCAGATGAAGCGGGAGCTTTACTCGGCCGACTCGAACGCAGAGCAGCAGACGCCGGCAAAGGGCTTGAAATGCGTGCCGGATAACGACCCATGCTGGGGGGCAGACTGGAGCGTGCACTCCGAGCCTTGGACATCGGTGCTCGAGAGGAGGGTCTTGGCGGCGGCACTGAACGTGAAATGCCAGAGAAACGCGGTCGCGATGAAGAAAGTGGCGGAACAGACTTACTCAGCGAAGCCATCGCGGTGTGTTCTTTGGGATCGCGCCCTGGAGAACCATTGCTCAAACGACTCTTACGCTTTGGGGCAGGAGCGGAGCTTTTGTTGTCGGATAACTTCTCTACTTGAGCCGCAACAACGGACTTGAGTAAGGTGGATGCGGAGCGCTGCGTAAAGGATTCGTTCTCGAACAGCACGCTTTCGTTTTGGCCGGGTCGAAATTCGGCTGCTTTCATAGGGGAAAGCGATGCCGTTGTGGATGACGTTTCGGCACGATCAGCGTTCGACGCGCTACTTGCTTGCTTAGGCGGTGGATTTTCGCTGGGAATTAAGGTCTTGGGCAAGGTGGGGGCGATGCATCGCACTAACTCAGCAGCATTAAAAGAAGGCGCTATCTCGTGTAGGATCTCAGTGAGATCATTGCCCATGAGCTGGGCGTTCTCGTAACGATCCTCGATTTTTTTCGCTAAAACTTTCGCTAATAAGTCATCCAGACGCTTGGGAAGGTCCGCACGCTTCGATGATGCAGCACTGATTTCGGCCTTGCGAACCTGCTCTAAGAGCATCGGTATATTATCTTTTTGGTAAGCCATCTCGCCGGTAAGCATTTCGTAAAGCACCAGGCCCGTGGAAAAAATATCGCTACGATGATCGGTCGCTAAACCACTCGCCTGCTCAGGCGACATGTAGCTGTATTTTCCTTTGATAACCCCTGCTTGCGTTTGAGCCGAACGTAGTGCGGCCTTTGCAATACCAAAATCCACCAATTTAACTTCGCCGGAGCGGCTGATCAGAACATTCTGCGGCGAGATATCACGGTGAACGATACCTAAAGGAGACCCCTGCGAATCCATTTTTGTGTGGGCATAATGAAGGCCGTGACACATCTCTATGGCAATAAAGAGGGCAGCCTCGATCGGCAGTGCAATGGACTGAGTGCTTAGGCGTTTGAGGACACGGTGAACATCAAGGCCCTCAATGTATTCCATGACAATGAAATAAGTGTCATCGATTTGACCCAAATCGAATATCTGCACGATGTTGACATGATTGAGCAACACCGAAATCTTGGCTTCTTCGATGAGCATCTGAATAAATTGCTCATCTTCAGAGAAACGAGGATGGATGACTTTGATCGCAACGAGTTTCTCAAATCCACCAAAACCTTCAGCCTTGGCAATATAAACCTCGGCCATGCCTCCCATCGCAATACGCTTAAGGAGACTGTAAGGCCCTAATTGCCTGGGTAAGTCGAGTAGATTGATCCCTAAGCCCACCACTAAATTATTGTCTCGCCGGCTAAAATAGTGAAAACCGCTACTTTCTCTGTACGTAAATAGGTTACCGGGTTTTGCATTGTAGGGTAAAGAACCTTATGCGCATGTTTTGAGTCTAAATGTGCTTTGCCTTTTAATTTATGCGCATTGCACTTTCCGTCCTGAGTGAAATGATGCACGATGGTAGAGAGGACAACACATGACCGCGGTTGCCAGCAACCTAAGCACACTCACGAGCATCAATACGCAGACCTTAAAAACAGTTGGTTTATTTGGTGGGCTGAGCGATGACTCACTGCGTTGCTTAGCTCAAGAACTGCCACAGCATCACATTGAGGCGGGCACTCTTGTTGTTCGCGAAGGCATGCCTTCCTATGAAATGTTTATTGTTATGGCAGGGGAACTCGAGGTTTACAAAGCCTATGGGTCGGGACAGAGCAATCGCATCGCGCGTTTGGGTCCACGCGATTGGTTTGGGGAAATGGCCATCTTGGATACTCAGCCTCGTTCGGCTTCTGTTCTGGCGTTATCGCCATCATTGCTGATGAGCATGCGCCCAGGCCATGTTCGTACACTGTTATATCAGCGCAATAATGAAGATTATGCACTTTTTATGATGAACATCGCCCGTGAGTTAAGTCGACGATTACGCACAGCGGATGCCATGTTAGGAAACTACCGCATGCAGTTAAGCCGTCATTTACCGCATAACATCGAGCTATCGTACCCACAGTAATGCATTTTGCTTCTTGATCTAAGTCGAGCTCTAACAAGCCACCAAGGTCTCTCCCCTTAATCAGATCTTGGTTCACGCATTGACAAGCCTAAAGCAGTAGACTTCGTGCGATGACTGCAACGTATTGGATTCTATGCAGAGCGCCAACCTCACACCACAACGATCACTGCAAAGCGTCAGGCCTGGATGCGACATGCATGTGAATAGAGCAAGCGTTTGCGAAGCAACTAAACAATACCTAGCAAGTAAAAAAAACCTTCTATAATACGCAGTTTCGCTACTGCGACCCAGGCATGAGAAATCTAAAGTCGATATGAGCTCTCTTCAGAACTCAAACCTATGAAGCAATGTGAAAAAGATCCATTGGCTAAATTAAAAAAAGCCCACCCATTTGGGTGGGCCAGACAAAACCCGGCGGCGTCCTACTCTCCCACACAGCTTCCCGTGCAGTACCATCGGCTCTGGAGAGCTTAACTTCCGAGTTCGGGATGGGATCGGGTGTGGCCTCTCCGACATAGCCACCGGAAAATTTTGAGGCTCTTGCCTCGAACTCTGTTCTCAACTTAATCATATACGTGCCTAAGGAGCACGTAAGCCTCACGACCTATTAGTACTGGTTAGCTCCGCGTATTACTACGCTTCCACATCCAGCCTATCAACCTTGTCGTCTTCAAGGGGTCTTTAGGGACCGAAGTCCAGGGATACCTAATCTTGAGGCCGGCTTCCCGCTTAGATGCTTTCAGCGGTTATCCGTTCCGTACATAGCTACCCGGCTATGCCTCTGGCGAGACAACCGGAACACTAGAGGTACGTCCAACCAGGTCCTCTCGTACTATGGCTAGATCCTCTCAAGTATCCTGCGCCCACGGCAGATAGGGACCGAACTGTCTCACGACGTTCTAAACCCAGCTCGCG
>CAYWAT010000163.1:0-4121 GCA_964456305.1 uncultured Polyangiales bacterium
CGGCGGTTTCACCGGCCGAGCTCACCTCGATGATCTCGGTGCACAGGTTGGAGAGGTGCACCACGTTTTTAGCGTCGGCGGTTTGATTGCAGGCGCGGTTGGAGGCGTCTTTAAAGGTCATCCAGCCATTGCCCGTTTGCGCCAAGGTACGCATCATGCGGGCGTACAAGTCACGGGCTTTGATCTCTTTGCTGGCTAGTCCCTCGCGCTCGGCATCCTCGTAGGCTTTTTCAAAGGCGTCGCCGTAGAGATCGGTGAGCCGAGGCACATCTTTGGGATCGAAGAGAGACCACATCGCATCGGCCTCGACGCGTCGCATGAAAAGATCGGGCACCCAGTTGGCAAGATTGAGGTTGTGCGTGCGCTGAGCTTCATCGCCGGTGTTGTCGCGCAGCTCTAAAAAGGACTCGATATCGGCATGCCAGGTTTCGAGATACACGCAGCAGGCGCCTTTGCGTTTGCCGCCTTGGTTAACCGCCGATACCGATGCATCCAGGGTCTTGAGCCAAGGCACGATGCCATTGGAGTGACCGTTGGTGGAGGCGATAAGCGAACCACGTGAGCGCACCCGGTGATAGGCCATACCGATGCCGCCGGAGAACTTGGAAAGCATGGCTACATCGGTGTAGCGGCGATAAATTTGCTCGAGCTCATCCTCGGGAGAGTCCAACAAAAAGCAGGAGGAAAGCTGCTCGTGGCAAGTGCCCGCGTTGAACAGCGTGGGCGAACTGGGCACGTACTCGAGGCGCGAAAAGAGACGGTAAAGGTCGATAGCCTCATGGGTATCTTTAGCTAGCGCTGCAGCCACCCGCATGAAGAAGTACTGCGCGGTTTCGATGATGTGCCGCTTTTGTGGATGACGCAGCACGTAGCGATCGTAGACGGTGCGCAGACCAAAATACTCGAAGTAATCGTTGCGACTGGTTTCGATCGCATCGTCCAGCTTACGGCTGTTGGCCTGCACAAAATCAGCAAGGCGATCGTTAATAAGACCCAGCGTTTGGCCCGTCAGCACCGACTGCGAGAAAGACTGAATGCCCTCGCCGCGCACCTCTTTGTCCATATACGTGCTGAGCAAACGAGCGGCGAGCTTGGAGTACTCGGGCTCCTCGGCAATCAGAGACGCGGAGGTCTGAATGGAAAGTTGGTCTAGCTCTTGAGTGGTTGCACCGTCGTACAAGCCGCTGATGGTTTTGATCGCGACTCGGTTGGCATCCACACAGGTCAGGCCACTGCAGCAGCGTCCCACCGCGCGCACGATTTTGCTGACATTAACCGGCTCGCTGCGACCGCTGCGCTTGCGCACGTGCATGCTGGTGGGAGGACGTGATGAGTGACGTCGTTCACCCCCGTTGGGTGCGCCTCCCTCATTCGACGCAGCCCCTGCGGCCTCAGTATGTGCTTCCTGAACATTGGCTTGCAGCTCTGCGTTTAACATCGACCCATCTCCCTTTTTAAGAAGCCCATGCGCCCGACACGCACCGGCAGATTCAAGCATCGCTATCATAGCCCCCGCGGGTGAAGCAAGGGATAACCTCCCTCCCTTTCGTGAATATTGTGTGCCTCCAGGTGGAGCTCAAATCATCTCGCTCTTTTACGGCGCGATCGCCGGTAGCGCTTGAACTGCGAAGCCAATTCCGGCATCACCATGGGATGAGTGCAGGCCTCGATCCCGATCCGCAAATGCGAGCCCTGCTGCAGCGTTTTCACTTTGATGCGATTCCTTTTGCAGCGCTGCGACAGCGCTTAGCCGAGGGCGAATCCATCGCTGACTTCAATACTTTGCGGCATACGGTTCAGCCCCTTGGCAGCAATCATTGTCACGATATGGAGGCGCTGTCTTCTGATCTAAGCGCTCCCTTGATTGAGCTTGGCGACCAAGCCTTGAGTCGCGGTGAGCTCGCGGTGGTGATTTTGGCAGGGGGCATGGCCACGCGTTTCAACGGGGCGGTCAAAGCCCTGGTGCCAGTGCTGCAAGGGCAGTCTTTTTTGGACCTCAAAGTGCAGTCGGTGCAACAACAAGCCAAGGCGTTGAACACCGTCATCCCCATCTTTGTGATGACCAGTTTCGCCACCCACGACGAGGTCAGCAAGGCCTGTGTACATTTGCAGAGCGAGCTCTGTCCCATCACCCCCTTTGCGCAGTTTATTTCTCTGCGTGTATCCCCTCATGGCGATCTCTTTCGCGATGCCCATGGTCGTCTTTCTCCCCACGCCCCCGGTCACGGCGATCTCGGACCTGCCCTGAAGCAAGCGGGTTTGCTGACCTGGTTTGAGCAACAAGGTGGTCGCTTCTTGCATATTTCTAATGTGGATAACTTGGGTGCCACTCCCAGTCCCCTGCTCCTGGGGCAGCATCTGCAGGCAAAAACGAGGATTAGCGCCGAAGTGGTGAGCAAAATGCCGGGTGATCAAGGCGGAGCGCCCCTTAATGTCAATGATAAGGTGCAGATCGTTGAGGCTTTTCGCCTGCCCAATGATTTCGACGCCACTCAGATCGAGGTGTTCAACACCAATAGCTTTATCTTCGATCTTGCGGTTTTTGCCCAAGCCATCGAGCTAGACTGGTTTGCGGTGCGTAAAGAGGTGCAAGATCACGCAGTCATTCAGTTCGAGCGCCTGGTGGGGCAGCTCACCGCACATACCCCAACGCAGTATTTACATGTGTCACGCAGTGGTGATCAAAGTCGTTTTCTGCCGGTCAAAGATCCCGACGAACTCCGCCAGCGCCTGCCCGAGATTCGCGCGCGCCTGCAGGCGCTGGGCTTACAATGAAGCGCCGCTCAACCCTGGGCATCGCACTTTGTCTGGCAATAGGACTTTATTGTTTGGTCTCGCTACTTGGCCCAACACAACTGCAAGCCGATATTTATGCCTGCCGCTCTAAAGACGGCTCGGTGCAGTACACCAATCGCAAACAACGCGGCAAACGCTGCACCGCCGTGGTTAAAAGCAGCAAACGCAAGGCTTCAACCCAAAAGCGTGCACCGCGCAAAAGCAAAAACACTGCCTCAAAAGCTAGACCGCCTGTGTCCACCACATCGCCATCACTACCCAGCAAGATGCAGGCATCCACTCAAGGTGCAGCAAAGGGCAAGGATGCCGTCAAAGGTGAGCTGCGCATCATCATCGAAGCCGCAGCGGCGCGTTACGTGCTGCCGGCGGATTTGCTCGAAGCCGTGATGTGGACGGAGAGCCGCGGCAATACCCGTGCCTTGAGCCCCAAGGGTGCGATGGGCCTGATGCAGTTGATGCCGCAAACGGCACGAGCGATGGGGGTCATCGATGCTTGGGACCCCGAGCAAAATATTCATGGTGGCGCCCGTTATCTGCGCATGATGGCCAATCGTTTTAATGGTTCACTGGTGCATACCCTGGCGGCCTACAATGCGGGCCCCGAAGCCGTGAGCCGCCATAACGGCATCCCCCCCTATGCCGAGACTCAGCGCTATGTGCCGAATGTGCTGCGGCGTTATTACCAGCTGCGTGCGCAGTGAGACCTTGCACCAGCCTAAGGCAAGCCCTAGCTCAACCTTTATGAGCGCTGTTGATATCGCCGCACTGCGGCAAAGGCTTGAAGAGGTCATCGATCCCACTTTTGATAAACCTTTGGGCGAACTGGGATCGCTGCTTGAATGCGAGTTAGACGCTTCGCTGCTCAAGCTCAAACTGCGTGTCTTTGCTTCTTCCGAAAGCCTGCAGCAGCAGTTGCAAGATGCTATCCGTGCGCACTTGCCCGCCGAGCTCGAGCTGGCGATTCAGTGGGATGTGCAGGTGCCCGTCCGCGAGGTTCTGGCCGACGATCCGCTGCCCAAGGTGCGCAATGTGCTGTTGGTGATGAGCGGCAAAGGAGGCGTGGGCAAAAGCACGGTGGCCACCAATCTTGCTCTGGCCCTCAAGCGCTCGGGAAATCGCGTGGGCCTTTTGGATGCGGACCTTTACGGGCCCTCGATTCCGACGATGATGGGTATCACCGGGCAGCCGGTGGTGAAAGAGGGCAACCGCATTGTTCCTCTCAAGCGTTTTGACATCAAGCTGATGAGTGTGGGCTTTCTGCTCGAGAGTCCCGAGACGGCCATCATCTGGCGTGGGCCCATGTTGCATGGGGCGCTTAAGCAGTT
>CAYWAT010000164.1:0-3928 GCA_964456305.1 uncultured Polyangiales bacterium
TCCATACGACCCACACGCGATGCCAATCGCATGGTTCCCCGGTGGCAGGGGTCATAGTGAGCAAGAGCAGGTTCAGTGTGCTCGCTCGATAACAAGCCCAGGGCATCCAAACGACGCCGCACTCTGCGCCTCATCATGCGTTTCTTTTTGGCAGGCCAGCGAATACGATCGCGTCCTAAAAACCAGAATAAAAGAATTCCCACAAGAGGTAAAAAAAGCAGGACAAGAATCCAGGCAATCGTGCTTGAGGACTCTTTGCGACGCGCCAAAACCACGGGAATCATCACCAGCGCAAGCACGATATCCAGGGCAGCAAGCAGCGAAACCGTGCGCTCGACAACCTGAGCAAAGTCAAAACTCAATTCCTCAAACATAACTAGGACAATGCAGGTGATAGCATTGCTCAGGCTTTTACAGCATGGCAGGTAACAAAAGGTATGGGCAACTATCGCGCCTTCGTCATTCTTTACACGGTGAGCCTAGTCAACATCGGTTGCGAGGATGCTAAGCCCGTGCGCACGTGGCAACCAAGCGATCACGTCGGCTACACCCAGGGAAGCCCTCCTCCTGTGCAACAACCCACCCAAATGACAGCCGAAGCAACAATTGGTCGCGTTTTATGGCAACGCCATTGTACTGGCTGTCATGGCGACATGGGCCAAGGCAAAGGAACAATGACTCCACCAGGGGCGATTATCCCTAACTTTAGTGAACCTTCCTGGCAAAAACGCGCCGATGAGGCATCGCTTCATAGGATCATCAAAGAGGGCAAAAATTTGATGCCCGCATTTGGCACGCAATTGTCAAAGACGCATATCAAGGCGTTGGTTCAGCATATTCGCCGACTATCTCCTCCTCCCTCACCTTCGGCAACACCATGAATTGGATTGTGCGTAGCTTTCTCAAAGGGCTCATCATTTTAGCGCCTATCGTCGGTACGTTTTACATCCTTTACACAACCGTCACCTACGTCGACGGGCTGCTTCACATTCCTATTCCTGGAGTGGGTATCGGCATCGCTTTCATCGTTATCACCCTCATCGGTATCCTGGCTTCCAACGTGGTGGGTCGCACCTTGGTGGGATGGATCGAAGAGCTCATGAAACGATTGCCCATTGTCACGCTGCTCTACTCGTCGCTGAAGGACTTGATGAGTGCGTTTATGGGCGATCAAAAACGCTTTAACCAACCCGTATTGGTCGATCTGATTGTCGACAAAAAGGTCAGAGTCATGGGCTTTATCACCTGCCAAAATTTCGCCGATCCTAAGTTGGAAGGCTACGTCGCTGTGTACTTGCCCCAGTCTTATGCGATTGCAGGCAACCTATTGCTTGTACCGCGTGAACGGGTGCACCCACTGCATGTGGACGGAGCTCAAGCCATGGCATTTGCTGTCTCGGGTGGCGTATCGGGGCTTAAAGTGAGCCAAGAAAGCACGCTTATGCTTGAGACGCCAAAGCAATCCGTATCATGAAGCTTTCTTAAGTTGCAAAGCGCTTTCGGGAACCATCGAACTCAACCTACGCACGAGCTGCTCCTCACTGGTGGTCGCGTCAAGAAGACCTTTGAGAGACTCTAGCTGTACACCTAAAGCTTCAGCATCAAAATGGCGCATTTTAGCTACAAACACTTTGGGGTGACGCGTTGCATCAGCATGTTCATCGTCTGTCGAAAGCTCTTCAAACAGCTTTTCGCCTGGGCGCTTGCCAGTAATCTTGATTTCAATATCGTCTCCCAAACGCAGTCCAGATAAAGCAACGAGATCCTTTGCGAGATCGATAATCTTAACCGCTTCACCCATATCAAGAATAAAAACCTCACCGCCCTCGCCCATCGCCGATGCTTGTAAAACCAGCTGACAGGCCTCGGGAATCGTCATGAAGTAACGACGCATCTCAGGGTGTGTAATGGTTACCGGGCCACCTTCTTGAATCTGACGTTGAAAAATAGGCACGACGCTACCTGCAGAACCCAGCACATTGCCAAAGCGCACTGCAGCAAAACGGGTCCGACTCGACCGAGACAAACGTTGAATCACAAGCTCTGCTAAACGCTTACTGGTGCCCATGACCGAGGTGGGATTAACCGCCTTGTCGGTGGAGATAAGCAAAAAACGTTCAACACCGAGTTCGTGTGCCAGGGTGGCAATCGTTTGTGTGCCTAAAATATTGTTCTTGATTGCAGCGTCGGGATTCCACTCCATCAGCGGCACATGCTTGTGTGCAGCAGCGTGGAAGATGATGCGCGGTGTGTGGGTTTCTAGCAGACGACGCATACGCAGAGAATCGCAAACACTCGCCACACACGGGATCAATTCGGTGCCTTCTTGCATCGCTTCCAACTCTCGATGAATATCGAAAAGTGGGTTTTCGGCCTGTTCCACTAAAATCAATCGCGCTGGACAAAAACGCATAATCTGACGACAAAGCTCTGAGCCGATACTCCCCCCTGCTCCGGTTACCATCACCGTGCTGCGCTCAATTAACGACTCAATCACATCCTGTTCCAATTGAACAGGATTGCGACGCAACAAATCTTCAATGTTAATATTGCGAATATTGGCCAGGTTGATGCGTCCGCCGACCATTTCGAATAATCCTGGAATCACTTTGGGGTTGATACCCGCTGCGTCACAGCGAGAAGCAATGCTGCGCAACGTATCACCCGGAACATTAGCCATGGTGATTAAAGCCTGCTTAACGCCCTTTTGCTGGACAACATTTGCCATTGTATCGATGTCACCAAGTACCGGAATGCCGTGAATCACTGAACGATGCTTGAGTTTATCATCATCAATAAAGCCGACGGGTTGTAACAACAGATCCGGGCGAGCTGACAATTCGCGCGCGACGAGCAACCCTGCTTGCCCTGCGCCGATGAGTAATACTGGAGTCGCTTGGCGCACAACCGTGCCTTGAGACTGACGCAAGCGCGAGCGGTCCTTGCTCTCTAACATCACGCGACACAATGCGCGCGCACCAACAATTCCTAGAAATGCCAAAAACGAGTCGATTGCTAAAGCACCTAAGGGGATAATCCAAGCGCTTGCCAACACCACATACCGCCCGGCTAACAAAAAAGCATAACGCGCAATAAGCACACCCACAGTCGCCAGGCTTAAAGCAATCAAAATGCGTGATGTTTCCCTTAGACCGATATAACGCCATGAAAAGCGCGGCACACCCAAGAGCCACAACGATGCATATTGAATGGGAATGACATAAGTCAACGTCAGCCATAACCGGGGCATCATGTCGTCAGGAAGTTGCAAATCAAAACGCAAAAGATAGCCGATCACAAAAGCAAGAATGAGCAAGCTAATGTCGATCACAATGAGAGCAATTTTATACAAAGAATGTTTCATTTGAATTGACGTAAGCAGCCGCGAGCCTAATCCATACTGTAAGCAAATCCAATTAATGAATCGATAATTCCCATGCAGCTTTTTTCCAAAGCCCGCGAAACCCTGCTTATTAGCTGGTGGTCACTTCATTGCATCTTGGCCCCACATCTCTTAGGAGGCGTTTTTGATTGGGCCATCATTGGCATTACGCTTTCGTCGTTCGGACTCTTGGGTCTAAGCATCGCTGTATACGGCAGTCCTTTTCGCAGCTCTTTGCCCTTAATCGCTGTGATTCTGAGCATCGCTTCGGTGTGGACCTTAATTCAATGCATACCCTGGCCCTGTGCCTGGCTTCCAGAATCGCACGCTCAGGCACAGCAATGGTCCTTGCAGGCGACTGGCAATCAAAGTTCTTATGCATGTACGATCAGTTATGACCTCGGCGAAAGTAGCCTGGCTTGGTTCCAAACCTTGGCACAGCTGTCGATATTCTTAAGTTCGTGGCTCATCGCTCGACGGCGGAATGATCTTTTCATCATCAAGGTTGTAGCGCTGGCAGGCCTGCTCATCGCACTTAGCACACTT
>CAYWAT010000165.1:0-3919 GCA_964456305.1 uncultured Polyangiales bacterium
GCTGCAGGTCTTTCACCAAAAAGGATTGATTGATGTCGATGTTGCTAACATCCACTTCGATGAAGGGAGGGATGTTTTCGGGCGTTGCTTTGATGGGCAGCTCGCGAAAGACCACGTTCATTTTGCCGCCCTTCTGTACACCGGCTGCACGTCCTTTGGTTTTGAAGAGCACGTTGGCTTCAACTACTTGGTCGAGCTGCACACGGTAGAAGTCCACATGCAAAGGATTGTGATGGACGGGGTGCACTGCGATGTCTTTGACCATGGCGTTGATCGCATCGCCTTCGAGCTGAAGCTGTAGCAGCACGTTGCGGCCGTAGTCGCTGCTCAGCGCTTTGACGAATTCACGCGGATTGAGAGAAACTGATTGAGCCGCTGTGTTGTTGCCATAAATCACGGCGGGAATGGCACCCTGGGCACGCAGGCGACGTGCATGGCCTTTGCCGGTTTCGTGACGAGGGGTGAGCTGAAGTGTCTGAGTTTGCATGACTAACCTAGGAAGAAAAAATGCGAGCTAAACGAAAAGCGAGCTCACGGAGTCGCTATGGTGGATCCTTTTTATGGCTTCGCCAAGCAATGGCGCAACCGAAAGTACAGTAAATTTGCCTGTTTTGGTGAACTCCTCGGCAAGGGGGATGGTATCGGTGACCACCACTTCGTCGAGTGCGGAGTTGCAAATCCGCTCAAGCGCCGGTCCCGAGAAGACGGGATGCGTGGCGGTGGCGTAAACTTTCGCGGCGCCGTGGTCCACGAGTGCTTGGGCGGCATTGGTGAGGGTGCCGGCTGTGTCGATCATGTCGTCGAGAATGACGCACTCCCGTCCTTTGACGTCGCCGACGATATTCATGACCTCGCTTACATTGGCCTGCTCACGACGCTTGTCGATGATGGCAATATCGGCTTGCATGCGTTTGGCGTAGGCACGCGCGCGCTCAACACCGCCCGTATCGGGGGAGACAAAAACCGGCGGGGTGCGAAAGCGGCTTTGCAGGTGTTTGAGGATCACCGGAATGGCAAAGAGATGGTCGAAAGGAACGTTGAAGAAGCCCTGGATTTGCCCGGCATGCAGGTCCATCGATACCACGCGGTCGCAACCCGCGCTGCTGAGCAAATCAGCCACCAGCTTGGCGGTGATGGGCGTGCGCGGCGCTACCTTGCGGTCTTGGCGTGCGTACCCGTAATAAGGCATGACGGCGGTGATGGAGCCTGCCGAGGCGCGCTTAAGCGCATCGGTCATCACCAGAAGCTCCATCAGGTTGTCGTTGACTGGGCTGCATGTGGGCTGAACGACGTACGCGTCCACGCCGCGCACATTTTCTTGGATTTCAGTGAAAATCTCACCGTCGGAAAAGCGAGAGATACGCGAGCGGCCCACGGGTAATTCTAAGTACGACGCAATTTGCTCTGCAAGCTTGGGATGGGCACGTCCCGAGAAAATGCAGATGGATTTAAACATGCTCGCTCCTCAGCAATCTAAAGGTGCATCGTGTGCACTCAAAAGGTGGGCGAAGGCGTACGCCACTTCGCACGCCGAGTCAACCGACGCTCGGCGCATGTGAATTGCATCTTGTGGGCGAATCTCTGTACACTGCAGCTATGCCCAATTTTGACCTGAGCGATGAGCAAAAAGCCCTTGTCGAGACCGCCCGTAAGTTTGTTAAAGACCGTATCACGCCTATCGCTGCAGAGTGCGATGTGGAGGCGAAGTTTCCGCACGATGTCTTTAAAGAAGCATGGGAACTAGGACTGGTGGCTCCCAATATTCCCGAATCCTATGGGGGCGCTGGCTTGTCCGAGCTGGATCATGTGTTGCTTACCGAGGAACTCGCCTACGGCTGTACCGGCATTCAAACGAGTATGACCGCCAACGCTCTAGCGGCTGCACCACTTATGATTGCAGGTAGTGACGCGCAAAAGAAAAAATACCTCGGCATGCTGGGTTCTGAGCCGGTCTATGCGGCGTATGCGGTGACAGAGCCGGGTGCCGGCAGTGACTCCGCCGCGCTGCAAACCCGCTGTGTGCAACATGGAGATGACTGGGTTCTGAGTGGCCAGAAGTGTTACATCACCAATGGATCGTGGGCGAACTGGTACGTCGTCTTTGCCACCACCGATCCCAGCCTGCGTCATAAGGGCATCATGGCCTTTGTGGTAGATCGCGACATGCCGGGGGTCAGCGTAGGTAAAAAAGAAGACAAGATGGGCCAACGCGCAAGCGACACCGCCACCATTATTCTCGATGAGGTCAAGGTGCCTAAAGCGAATGTGCTCGCTGGGCCCGGCGATGGTTTCAAGCTAGCGATGCAAACCTTCGATCGCACTCGTCCCGATATTGGCGCGGCGGCGTGCGGCCTGATGCGCCGTGGACTGGAAGAGTCCCTGGCCTACGCCGCTGAGCGCAAAACCTTTGGCGAACCTATCGCCAACCATCAGATGGTGCAGGCCATGTTGGCCGAGATGGCCATTCGTTACGAAGCAACACGTTTGCTGGTGTGGAAAGCCGCCTGCTTGGTGGATGAAGGGTCGCGCAACTCGATAGTGGCCTCCTACAGCAAAGCTTTTGGTGCGGACAGCGCCATGCAAGTGGCCACCGATGCTGTGCAGGTCTTTGGCGGCAATGGCTACATGCGCGAGTACCCGGTCGAGAAGCTCATGCGCGACGCCAAGATCTTGCAGATCTACGAAGGCACCTCCCAGATTCAGCGCATCGTGATCGCCCGCAATTTGATGGCCGGTCGTCGTTAGGCGGTGTGCATGCGACGGCAGGCGCGCTGCATTGTCCCCTTTCTTTGTTGCTTCGCGTTAAGTAATGCCTGTGGTGACCTGAGTAAGGCCACATTGACTGTGCAGGCTCAAGAGAATCCGCCTGCACAGGGGGCGGATTCCGCAGCATCGACGAAGTCTCCCTTAACCTTTGTGGGCAGTGCGCTGGATCAAGAGGCGTTGCTCAAGCATTTGCGTGAAGCGAAGTTTCGCTCCCTTGAATCTGTGGGCACAACCTCGACGGTGTTTCGCATGGGTCTTATTGCCCCCATCGATGCAGCCTACAAGCCTATGGCTAAAGCGCGCATGCGTGGCTATCGCGCTGAGGTCGCGGCCTATCGTTTGGCGCGTCTTTTGGGCATGGACAACGTTCCTCCTGCGACGATCCGCGGCATCAACAAAGAGCAGCTGAGCCGCAGCTTGGTCTCGAAACAGTTTCGCCAGCTTGATGAACTCGTTGGTCGTATCAAATGGAACAAGATCAACTGGACACGCGGTGCGGTGATTTACTGGATCAAGGATTTACAAAAACTCGAGCTAGAAACACCCAACTGGACTAAGCGCTGGCATGTCTGGCTCAAGCCCGGAGGGGCGATTCCGGGCGATCAACGCAAGCTTGCCGCCGATATCAGCAGCATGCTGGCTTTTGATTACTTAATCGGGAACTGGGACCGATTCAGTGGCGGTAACATTGCTCGCAATGCCGAGGCGACGCGTCTTTATGTTCGCGATCACGATGCGGCCTTCGCTGCTCCTTTGCCCGAGCGCTTGCACACTCGCGTCTTCGATCAACTTCGACGCGTTCAACGTTTTTCAAAGCGTTTTGTCGCTGCCATCAAAGCACTTCGCGCCGAAGATTTGCACCACGCCTTTGATCGTGGCCGCAATATGGAAGAAGGCTTCTGGTTGGCGGAAAACGAACTCCAGGGTGTCATCAGCAGACTCGCTACACTTAAATCCTACATCGGTGCATTAATCGACGAGCATAGTGAACACCTCGTGTGCGATTTGCCCTAGCCCGCACTCACTTCACGCTGAATCCTGGCTTTCGTCCGGTCCTCATGATGCGTGCGAGCGGAGCGAGCGCCTGCGGAAGCAGGACAGCAGAGTGCGGCGGAGCCGGAGGTCGACGTATCTTTAATACGCCTTCGTCGCT
>CAYWAT010000166.1:0-3899 GCA_964456305.1 uncultured Polyangiales bacterium
TAAACAAATCACTTGATTTGATTCTCCAATTGTGGCACCTGCCACGAGCAAATGTGGCATTTTAGCGAGATCCCCGTGCACAGGCTGACCGACAATGTCCTTGCCTAAGGCCATGGGGAGCAACCCTTTGCTTTGAGTCCACTCGCGAGACTCCATCACCTCGCGTAGCCCAACCATGTGACGTGTTGGGTTGGGGAGCTCAAATCCAACGCGCGACTTGCCTGGAATGGGCGCCACGATGCGCACCTTTTGTGCGGCCATCGCCATCGCCAAATCATCTGCAAGGCTGGCGATCTTTGCCACCTTGGTACCGCTTTGCGGTTCGAATTCAAACATCGTTACCACAGGGCCTGGGTGGATTTCATCCACACGGCCACGGACTCCATACGCCGCGAGCTTTTCAACCAAAAGCGCTGCCTGGCGACGTAATTGCGAAGGGTCGTGCGAATGGGTTGGTGTGGCTGTTGTGTTCAGCAGTGATGAGGGGGGCAATGTGAATGCATAGCCCTGTGGAAGATTGAGGTCGGGGATAGGGGGCTGACTACTGGGTTCTAGCGTTGGTGTCTGCGGGAGGGTGGGAGGCGGCGCACTCGGTACAATGCGTGGCTTATCGGAAGAAGCGCTCTGTGTTGTTGGTTGTTGAGCGTGTTCTTTCTCTTCGTCGTCGATACCTTCATCGTTGCCAATACCTGCATCAGCATTGTCTTGAGGCTCCGAGGGTATATCGGAGGCAGCTGTCGCAGGTTTTGCCGAGATCTCTGGTAGGATGTTTTCATCAACAGTTTCGTTTGCGACAAGATTTTTGTGCACATCAACTGCCTCGGCATCAGCACCGGTAGGTTGTGCTACTGGCAGAGTGATATCTTGGTGATGATCGATCTTTGCGAGTTCACTCTCGTTTGATCGAAGCGTGCGCCAGGGCTGGAAACGCCATTGAGGAAGGGGGATATGACGTGCTGACTGACGGAGCCCTTGCCATGCCTTGCCGCTCAAGTGAGCGCTACGATGCACAGTGCTGACTAGAGACAGTGAAGTCCGCATCATCAGGGTGAGCAACAATAAAGTCATTCCAATGACATAGGTTCCGGGGGTGCCCACCAATGAGCGCAATACCTCACTGAGAAGCTCGCCGAATAACCCTCCGGGCAATGTTGCATGATGTGACTCTGCGAAACCGAGGTGCAGCATCATACAACAGGCCAAGATAATCACGACGGTAGAAGCGGCTGTGGCAAGCCCGAGGGGAGGTGGTTTGCGCAGAAAAAGACGCAGAGTGAGGGTGCCAAGCTCGATCACGCCTATCCATGCGGCATGACCAAAGGCTTTGTTGAGGAATCCGGCCATGCGCTGACCTAAGGGACCCACGTAGTTATGCTCGGACCCTACTGCATCGGACAAAAGTGCTAAGCCAAGCAACAAAGCTCCGGCTGCAACAAGCACAGCGGTAACTTCATGACCTTTGCTACTTTGTGACAATGGTGTCGATGAAGAGGTTGATGTACGGCGACGGTTCAACACAGCTCCTTTTGCTATACAAGGTAGGGATCTCCATGATAGATCGTCAAGATTGTGAATCTCTCGACAAGGTTAGGGATTTTGCTCTACGGTAGGGAACATGACGACAGGGATAGATGGTAAGCACGCATTGAGTCTAGGGTGGCTTTGCTTGCTCGTACTCAGTGCCAGCGCATGCAAAGTGACCCCCCAAGACGTGCAGCGTTGGAAGGGGACCGTCAAAGGTCCGGGCAAGCTAGTTGCCGTTATGCGCAGCGATAAATACGACATGTCGCTGCGCACCCAAGCTGCCTTGGCGCTCGTTGAGATGGAGCGCCAAGATGTGGACGGTGTTGCGGAGTTGCAGCACGGGATCAAACAGCTGCCTAAAAAGCGTCGCACCGATTTGCTCAATTCAATGACTCCTGGGCTCATCAAGCTGATGCTCGAAGACTCCGATGACGACGCTTCCGAGGATACCGCTAGTCTTAACCGTGGCAGCCGAGCGACGCCTCTACAGACGCGAGCTAAGGACGCGGCCTTTTTAATGATTCCTTTTAGCCAAGACGAGACTAAGAAAAAGCTCACCGACGCGGTGATTGCATGGTTTGTCGAAGACTTCAACGAACGCAGTTTGTCCGGAAACTTCAGTGCTGAACAGGTGGTGCAAAACCTGGGGCACCCTGCTGCCGCACAGTTGGTGAAGAGTCTGGATGTGCATATGCACTACTTGGCTTTACTGAAGGTTGCCCAGTTGATCGCAAATGTGGGTGATGTCGCGACCAAGGCCGAAGGTGGTAGACGTTTGGTGGAGATCGAGCTCAGTATGGAAGCTCCGGACTACCGCAAATGGATTGAGAAACAGTTGCGCGAGCAGCTCAAGCGCCAGCCGGAGACCAAGGTAAGCGATAAGAAGCTCATGAGTGTGGCTGCCAAAAAGCAGCAAGAGTTTATCAATAACGGTGCGTTGCCCGCGATGAAACACTTGGCCTCTCAACCGGTGGTGGCACAACGTCTGCTCGCGATTGCGTCGGCAAAGAGCAAAAGCAAAGTCATGATCGAACGTCGCAAGCTGGCGTTGCAAGCGCTGGAAGGCAATGCCAAGCCAGAGCACCTGAGTGCGTTGTTGGCCCTCGCGCTCAATGAAGAAGAGCCCGATGTGTTGCGGGATTATGCCTTCGATCGCGTTGGCGATACCCAAGATAGCAGCGCACTGCCTAAGTTATGGCCTTTGGTCGAAAATGCTGACAACGAGCGTTCACGATGGCGGGCAGGGGAGCTTGTCTTGTCCCTTGGTGGTACGAGCGCGGTGGAAACCTTTTTCGAGAAGCTGCCTGCTACGGCCGAAAACTTTTCTCCCGCAGAGCTGCAGTCTTACGCAACTCGCTTAGCGCAGATTAATCCCAGTCCCAAAATCCAAGTGGCGAAGCAGTTGGGATCAGCAGATTGGTGTGATAAAATTATTGCCTTGCGGTACTTCGAGCGTAAGGGAAACGCGGGCGATCAAGCGGCCATTCGTCCACTGATGACAGATGCGCAGGCGCTTGCGGGCAAAGGGTGGCCTAAAGACCAAACCGTTGGCAAGGTTGCCAACGAAGTGATGACTGCTCTGACGAAGAAGAAGGACTCCGGCGCTTGAATTGCGTGCCCTCATTATGACGCAGGACCGAAGCAAAAAAACACTGCGACAGTTTCAATGTCGCGACTACTTGTGGGACAACTTTGCGCGCATGAGCAGCGAGTTGGAGTGTTCCACCGACTACCTCATCAATGAAGCGATGCGTCACTACGCCAAGTCACGCAGTAACGAGTTGTCTTCGCCCTTAACCTTTCCTTCTGGAGGCAACACACCCTTGCCAACCTGGGATCGCAACCCGCCTGCGATGCCACCATCGCCGCCTTCAGCCGATGCCCTATCGTCATCTAACGCATCGTCGAATCATTCACCGGCAGCGCCGCGGCGCGTGCCCCCTCCCACGCCGCCATTGCCCTCGATGCGCAACGCGCAGCCTTCTCCCATGCCGCCGCCCTCTTTTAATGAGCTCAATATAGGGGCTTCTTTGTCGGCATCTCCCGCGTATCAGACACCGGCCGGTGCTGCAGCGCCCTCGCCCTCTTATGCTGGGCCTCCACCCACGCCTTCCACCGTGCCGCCGATGCCTATCGCATCATCGAACCCGCCTTTGCCGCCATCATCGACGGCTGCGCAAAGCGAACAGCCCACCTTGTTTTTATGGTTTCAGGGCAAGCGCCTTCCCATCACCAAGTCCGAATACATTATTGGCCGCGGGACCACTGCAATCGACTTGTCCATCCCTGATGGCAACATTTCTCGGCGTCACGCCGCGGTGATTTACCACCAAGGTGCCTATTACATCCGTGATTTGGGCAGCACCAATGGCGTT
>CAYWAT010000167.1:0-3876 GCA_964456305.1 uncultured Polyangiales bacterium
CGACCTGGTATCGGGACGTCGACAACGACGGCTTTGGTGACCCCAACGCCACGCTAGAGCGCTGTGGCAGCACAGCGCCCCAAGGATTCGTCGCGGACAATACCGATTGCGGCGATAGCAACGACGAAATCTTTCCAGGTGCGCCCAAAACCTGCGGGTCTTTCGTCAACAACATCGATATCGATTGTGACGGCGTCGAGGAGCCGTGTCTTGCAACCTGTGGAGGAGGTTCAGGCAATGTTTGTCTGCCTGTGCCGCCATTGCCTGATTCAGACGGCGATGGTGCTCCAGATTTTCTCGATTCAGACGGTGATGGCATTAAACCTGTTGGCGAAGTTAAGTGTGTAGCCTCAGAAGATCCCATTGATGTAGACTTCGGGTCTAACCAATGCCTCGATGGCATCGACAACGACTGTGATGGCTTGGTCGACGCGCAGGATCCGGATTGCCAGTAAATCAGCGACCATAAATACAATGAAACCCTGTTAGCGCGCTGTCGCTCGCAGGGTCTTATTTTATTTAGCGCATAACGATCAGGACCCATCTCTTAGTGCAACGCGAAAGCCGCGTGCGTTGTCGCGATGCGTGGGAATTCTACCTGCCCGCGCATAGACGCGCGTAAACTGGTAGGGATGCATATCGTAGGATCCGCCCCGCACTTCGCGATGACTGCCTTGATGCCGCCAATCGGCCACCCATTCCTCGGCATTGCCCGAGAAGTCGTAAAGTCCCCAGGCATTCGGGCGATAGGAGGCGACGGGAGCCAGCCCCGCGTGCTTGGAACGGCAATCGGCGAGCCCATCATTCACGTTGGCAAAGAGGCAAAGCTCTTTGTCCTGCGACGTTCCCGCGTAAATCAAGTCTTGGCCACTTTTGGCGGCATATTCCCACTCGTCCCCCGATAAAAGCCGGTATCCCTCCGTTGACTTGGCTTGGATGCGAACATTCTGTCGATCGATCTTATAAACGATGCCTTTTTTCTCGCGTTTGGAGAGGGCGTTGCAATAACGCAGCGCTTCAAACCAGGTAACACAGACGACGGGCAGGGTATCGCCCAGTTTTCCTTGCTCGCATTGACGCTCGGGATGTTGCGCAGCCGGATTGTAGCCCATCAAAGCTTTGAATTGCCCTTGGGTTACCTCTGTTTCCGCAACCCAAAAGGCCTCGATGGTTGCTTTGCGTGCCGGCGGGCTCTGAGAACTGGTGCCAAAGCGCTGAGCGTCTTTATTTGGCTCAGGCGAGCCCAGCATCACCTCGCCGCCTTCGAGATAACGCATTGCTGGGCGATAATCTCTGCTGGCTAGTCTCTTTGCGCGGCTGTTGTGTGTTTTTTCGCCCTTGGCTTGTGTTGTTTTCTGTTCGCTTAGGGAATTATGCGCGCAGCTTTTGCTGAGACTGCAGGATAGAAGCAAAAAAACCATCCCAGATAGTGTTCGCGCCTTGGGTTTAAGCTTTTTAGCGTGCATGTCGGCCCAAAAATCGCATCGGCACGCGTTTGCCAAGATAATCGGAAGCGATGCTCTCGGGCGGCGCGGGGACTTTAAGCCCGCCTTCGATGATGCGCGTGATGGCCTCTTGCACAGAACGGTCAAACAAGGGATTGCCGCTGCTTTTCGCGACCTCGATGCTCAGCACTTGCCTCTCTGCGTTGATGCCAACCAAAACGGTGGTCTGCAGTGCTTTGACCTGGTCGATATTAAGGGTGCTGGGAACGGACCAATGCCTGCGAAAGAAAGCATAAAGCTTGCCGGCGTAAATATTACCCTCGCTGCTCTTTTTTTCGCTGCCTTCCTCAATGCCTTCGGGATCTCCCTCGCGTTCGCGCTGCTTGTTGCGCTCGGCAAAGGCTTGCGCGCGGTCGCCAAGGCGTTTGAGCGCATCGTCTACGGCATCGGGATCGCGTTCGGGCTTCGTTTTGGGCTCGGGCGGCCTTTCTTGCGCCTTGTCGGATACCGGAACGGCGTCGGTGGGCGCGGTTTTCAGCTGCGGGACATCGCGATTTGGCAATTGATGCGGGTCGGGCTTTTTGCCTAGGCGAGCAAAGCGCGCTGCAATGACGGGCGTACTGATTTCTCTTTGCGTTGTGTCTTTGTCGGGCTTTGCATTGCTGCCGAGAATCAGCATGGCCACCAGCGGCGCAACCAAATGCGTCAGTCCAACAAAACTCAGACCCGAGAGCCATGCCGGTCGGTCTAAAGAAGCGCTAAGGATGACCCGCGTGCTGGGCCTTTGCATGGCAGAGGTCGCGAGGCCCAGTTTGCTCATGGATGTTCTGCATTGGCAGGGTCGGTGACCAGTCCCAGCTTTTCGATCCCGGCTTCTTTGACGATGCTGAGCACCTGCATCGCAAATCCGTAGGCCACCTCGGCATCGGCGCGCACATAGAGCTCTTTTTCGCGCTGCAAACGGGCGTTGCTCAGCAAAGCAGACTTGAGACGCGCATACGGTATCTCCGCTTCGCCCAAAAAGACTTTGCGTTCGCGGGTAATGGAGAGCAGCAGCTTCTGCTCATCGATGGGCATCACCTCGGCCGTGGTTTGCGGCAGGTCAACAGGGACGCCATGCGTCATCATAGGGGCCGCGACCATAAAGATAATGAGCAGCACCAGCATCACATCCACCAAAGGCGTGACGTTGATTTCGCTGAGCGTCATTCGGCTTGCGCCCCGCGTGCTGCCCGCGCCGATGGCCATCGTTTAGGCCTCCAGGAAATAACGTTGGGTTACGTTGAGAAATTCATCTTCGAAGGCGTTGATCTCGGTCTCCAAAATACGAATGCGACGGATAAAATAGTTGTAGGCCATCGCGGCGGGGATGGCGGCAACCAGACCAATCGCCGTGGCAATCAAAGCTTCGGCAATGCCAGGGGCGACGACATCGAGACCGGCGCTTTTGTTGCCATAGATCGCCAAAAAAGAATGCATGATGCCCCACACGGTCCCAAACAAACCGATAAAAGGCGCGGTGGATGCCGTGGTGGCCAAAAATGAAAGCATGCTTTCAAGCTGGGTGATTTCGGTGGTGGCGCTGCGGCGTAAACTGCGATGCACCATGTCCAAATCGCTGGCTTTGGAAGCCTCCGGCTTGCCCTGCTTCTCGCTGAGTTCGCGATGGTTGAGCAATTTGGCCAGTTCGATGTAGCCGTTCTGAAACATCATGGCCAAAGGCGCCTTTTGAAAGCGCGGCGTTTGCGCGTAAATCGATTCGAATCGCTCGCTGCTCCAGTTGCTTTGCCTTTCGTTGTCCCAAAAGCGCCGCACAAAGACCTCACTCATGCGCAAGGCTTGCCCGATGCGCAGCGTCTTGGCGCCGATGATAAACCAACACAAAAGCGACATCACCACTAGGCTGATCATCACCAGCTTAACCACCAAAGGCGCGGCCAAGACCAAATCAAGGGGATCCAAGACCGCGGGAGCATCCTGCACGGTACTGAGCAAACAGACCGTCAGAAGCGAACTGAGCGCAAGCATGCAAAGGCTGATACCGGATGCCCATGCCTTAAGCAACTGTTGCACAGCGCCGAGCAAAGCCCACAGGCCTAAAGACTAATCAGTCGCCTCAGCAGTTCCGACCAATCGGCGCGGTAGATGGCGCGTCTGGTATCAAAAAAGGGCGCGCTAAACTCACGCAAAACCGGCGACTTCGACATGACTCGAAAGTATCGCTGCAGAAAGTCGAGAAATCCCAGGTGAATCTCGCTCACATAACGATAGCAGGGGTGACACGACCCTTTTTCAGCCTTGATCGCGAGCTTTACCCCGATAAGCACATCTACGAATCGATTGCTCAGCTCACTTAACAAAGAAGCGTAGTCTTTGATGATGCTGTATGTCGATTGCTTCTTTAAATCGATTAGGTAGAGCCTAGCGCAGG
>CAYWAT010000168.1:0-3872 GCA_964456305.1 uncultured Polyangiales bacterium
GACGCAACCCAGTCCGAACAAAGGCAGTAAAGGGGATCGGAGGCCGAACTCAGAAGCGAAGTGCAACAAGAGGGTCACGTCAATCTCAACACCGCGCCCGATAATGATACAGAGACAGAACCTCCACCAGCAAGGCCGCAACTGGTCGTCAACCTCGTGGCCCCCTTGCGCGGTCCTGCCCGCAGCATTGGCCAACGCGTCATCGCCGCCGCCAAAATCGCCCTCCTCGAAGCGCGTGAACGCTGGGGCGAGCAACAGGCCATGCCAGAACTCTACGTCCTCGACAGCACCCAGTCACCAGAACACTTAAGCGCCACCCTTGCGGCCCGCAGTCAGAGCGAAGGGTTGCAAACCATCGTTGGACCGCTTGAAAACGAACGCGCACTGCAACTGGCCCCGATCGCCCGAGACCAGAGCATGCCCATGGTGGCTCTCAGCCCCGCTGCCCCACGCAGTCTATTGGGCGAAGGCGTGCTGCGACTCTTTGTTACGCCCGAGGCTGAAGCCAGAGCCCTCGCGCAAGTGGCTCATGCGCGAGGCGCGCGACGTTTTGCCATTCTTTTCCCCGATAATGCCTACGGTCAGAGCATGCAGGAAGCCTGGCGCAAGGTACTGCAAAAACACAACCTGCGCTTGGTCATCGAGGAGTCTTACCCTAGCGGCAGCACTTCTTTTGGCCCGCAGGTCAATGCGATCAAACAGGCCCGACCCGATGCTCTCTTCGTCGTGAGCGATGCCCGCACGTTGATCAGCGTTGCGCCGGCGCTCGCAGCCGTGGGTCTTTGGAGTCAGGGCGCGCCCGAGGCCAAGAACCAGCAATCGCTCACGCTATTAGCGCCCAGCATTACATTGCGGCCCCGTCTGTTGCAGCATGCCCTGCGTTATCTGCAAGGCACCTTCTTCGCGCACCCCTTTCCGCCCACACATTTGCGCAAAACCCAAGTGCAAGCCTTTGTGCAACGCATGGAAGGGGAGTTTAACCAAGATGCGGACTTCTTTGCCGCCTTTGCTCACGACGCCTGCGCTGAGCTGCTGCATGCGGTGTATGAAAAGCAAGCCGAAGACAGCGACACCCTGCTCGATGCATTGCAGCAATCACGCCTGCCCCGCTTGAGCGGCCGCGGCTCTGGCTTTTCGGCCCAAGGCGAGGCACTGCATGTTGTGGACCTCGTGCAACTGCAAGGCCAGCAGCTCATCGCAGTGCCCGCTGCGACTCCCTAAGTCATGTTTTAGTTTGGCGATCTAAGAAACCGCATCGCCAAACAGACGATCGAGGATAATGGCAGCTGCCGCACGCACGGAGAGGTGATTATAAGGACCGCCAGGTCGAATGGGCGGCAGTAAGGCATCGGCGCTATCGAGCAATCGTTTGGCAAGGCCGTACCCGGTGCCCCACAGGATCAATCGAGGCTTGCTGCTGAGACTAAGTTGCTCGTATTCATCTCGGTAGCTTGAGACCAAATAAGAAGAGGCAGGATTTGCAGCGGTGGCTAATACGCGGGGCGTGTCCTTATGCTGTTCGCCGATCCATGCGCAAACGTCTTCGTAACTTGCACTCACACGACACAGCTGCATTGCTTGCGCTCGTTTGGGGACACGCATCGCACCGGCGGCTCCAGGTTGCCAATGATTGAGGATGCGCTGCACCAGCTCGCTCTGCGCCGCAACAGGGGTGATGATGAACAAGCCATGGAGGCCATAAGTGCATGCGCTGCGGGCTAAATCATGCACGTCGGTATTGGTCACCGCGGTGGCAATGGTCTCATCGTCGCGATTGCGTATCGGATAATGCACAAGCGCTGCGTAAACGGGCGCGCGGCGCTTTGTTTTAGACTCGACGTTGGGGGATTGCACAGTACACTGGAGCCAAAAGAAGGGAATCGAGTATGGCAGACAACAACCCCGTTCATGAGCGCATTCAAAGCATTGTGCAACAAAGCCCCGTCGTTCTTTTCATGAAAGGAACCAAGCACTTTCCCCAGTGCGGCTTTTCCGCAACCGTAGTTGAAATCATGCGGCGTCTGAATGTGAGCTTTAAGGATGTCAACGTTCTTGAAGATCCAGACATTCGCCAGGGCATCAAAGAGTTTACCAACTGGCCCACCATTCCTCAGCTCTACGTCAACGCCAAGTTTCTCGGTGGATGCGATATCATCCGCGAGATGTACGAAAATGGCGAACTAGAGAAGGCGCTTCAAAGCAATACCAATAGCTAAACCACACTAAGCTGCCCTGTCTGCTGCATGCGAGTGGAACGAGCGCCTGCGCAAACGCTCTAGTAACCTAGGCTTGCACCAGTTCCTCCTAAAGCAGATGGGATTGCTGCTGGCGGTGCTTCTTCTTTTTTGTCGGCTTGAAATGCGCTCTCGGCTGGCGCTAGCTGGTCGATAAGACCACTGGAGACGATGTAAACAATGTCGCTGTCGCTGCGCTTGAGATAACGATCGCGATTTTTATCGGCGGCGGCCGCATCATCAGAAGATTCGGAAGCAGTAACTGAGTTGCCCACCCAAAGAGTTAGAGATTGTGCTTCGTCTTCCTTTTTGTCTGCAGCGTAATCGATAACTACCTTGCTAAAGGCCACAGCTTCCGTTGCAAAACCCAATGACGCTTGGTCTGCATCGGCCGAAGCAAAGTCGGTGGCGGTGATCGATGCCAGAGTAGACACCAAAAGCCCAACCTTGCTTACATCCAACTGACGCACGGGCTTGCCAAGGTTTTGCTTCCAGCCTGTATCTTCTTTAACGAAGCCGTAACTGCCCTGCTTGCTTGTAAAGTTAATGCCTTGGATTTTATCGACTTCGAGATCGGTGACTTTGCGATCACGCCAGTCTTTGGTGTCTTTATTGAAGGCATAACGCAGCGACCCGCGCACCGCATAAACCGTGTTCTTGCCCTTCTCGCGCAGCATGGTGTTGCCGTCTCGCACCTCGCCCATCAGCACATCCAATACGACACCTTTGGCGGTGGATGCTGTGATATGAAGAGCCTGTGCTTCGTCCACACCCAACGCAGCGTGGCTTGTCGCTTGGGTTGCAGCGATGCTGGCAATATTGAAGTCGCTGAGCTTTTCGATCGCCGATTGAATGCCATCTTTATCGGCATCCGCACGCAGAGGCTTAACAACCTGCCACTGGTCGTCTTTTTGCTTCTCAACACGAATCATTGGTGTCTTGATGTCGGACTGCTTCGGGAAGTTCACTTCGATGGAACGCAATGCCGAGGCTTCAACCTTAGGCAGAGTCTCGTCGTACTCTGTTTCGGCCTCTCGATTGCTCTGATTGCGACTCACCATCGCCCACACGAGAAGCATGCTCAATACGCCTAAGACAGCGAATGAAATCATTAACCGATGCTTCTTCCATTGCATTTGCAGATGCTCCTTGATGACTTGATAAGGGTTAGCTTTGGGTGGCTGGCTTTTGATAACTGCGTCGACGCATCCGCCAACGGAGCGCACCAAAGATACCGACGATCAACGGTAGACCGATGATATGAAACCAGCGATAAACTGACTTTTTTGTGTCCCAGGCCTCGAGTGCATCTTGGCGTTTGGCGAGCGCATCCTGCACGCCCTGCTTATCACGTGACTCCGCGGCACTGCGCGCTTCGGCTTCGGCTTGCTGCACCCCTAAGGGCACCTCAAGCGCCGGATCTTCGATGTTCTTTGCCCGAATCGCAATCAGCGCAGAGTCCTGCGAAAGCCAATCAAGCGCATTGAGGCCTAAGGCTAGCGCTTGCTGGATATCTTCGGGCTTGGCCTGGAGGAGATGGCCGGCAATGGCGCGTACGCGATCGCCAATGGCTGCGGCTGCGGTGCCGACTGCCCCTCCGGCCATAACAATGCAGCGTGATCCCCAAGTACCGGTTGA
>CAYWAT010000169.1:0-3844 GCA_964456305.1 uncultured Polyangiales bacterium
ACCAAGAGAAGAAGCCAGAGCTTTAACCTCCTGACTTAGAGCGATGCGAATGCGTTGTTCTTCACGGGCTACCTCAAGCTCTGCCATTTTCAGGCGGTTGCCTAGGTCGATGACATCGCGCGGCTCGATGAAAAGGGTGGCGCCGCTAGCACTGGTGGCGTGCACGATGCCATAAAAACGCTCATGCGCATCGGCGCGCACTGGCAACACATACCGCTGGTTGCGCAAGGTGTAAAAACGGTCACTCATCAAATCGGCATGCTTGTCGAGCAAAGTTTCAAGCTTTGCCACAATGCGCTCACGTCCTTGATGCAGCTCCCGTCGCAAACGCCTCAACTCGGTACTGGCATCATCAGCTAAGAGACCGTTCTCATCGAGGGCATGGTCGAGCGTTCCTCGCAAAGCATCGAGGGCTCTATCCATCGTGCACTGGGGCGCTAAGGTAGGTAGCAACGCACGGTGCGTTTCGACAAAGGACACCAGGGTTTTCACCTGGCGCAACACTTTCAAAAGGATGAAAAGCTGCTGACTATCCAGCACCCCATCACGACGCGCAAAGTCCACGATATCGGCGATATCCTCAAAGGCATCCAGCGGAAGTCTCTCACCCAAACGCTGCAGCTCGGCGATTTCGGTGGTTTGCGCCAACATATGCCGGGCTTCATCGAAATCCTGAGCTAAGGGCAGAAAGTCTTCCTCGCGCTGCGGACCCACACAGCGAGCACGCACTTCGGCAATGATTGCAGGCCACTCCAGGTGCTCTAAGCTTAGCGAATCCAACACCGTTCTCTTTTCATTCTGCGCGAAGGGCGATTACCATAAACGAAAAACAATGGCGCGCATTACCATTTTTGGTGCCAAAGGCACTCAAGAACACTCTCTCCCGCCGCACACCACGGTAGGAAGACACCCCAGCAATACCTTGCAGGTGCTCGATCGGATTGTCTCCAAAGAGCACTGCCATATCGACTGGCAGGATGGTCATTACACCATTACCGACTTGGCCTCGCTGAACGGGACCTTCATCAACGGCGAACGCATTAACCGCCACACCCTGCGTGACGGCGATGTGATCACGCTGGGTAATACCAAGCTGGTTTTCGATGCCGAATTGCAGCACCTGCAAACAATCGTGGATGCACCCCTCGAAACACCTAGCCATCAAGGCGCACAACTCGGCTCACAACCAGGACATACCCCGCCCTCTCTGCAGGTTTCGGATACGCACGTCGAGAGCCATATCCAGACCACCATCACCGCTACGCACACGCGCAACTTTCTACCGTCAGCGGCGATTCAAGACGTAGGCACACTGCAACGCGACTACGACAAGCTGCGCGCCAGTCACCAGCTGATGCAAGCTATCGGTGCCGAGCTGGATGTGGATGTCATCTTGCATCGTATTCTCGATTGCGCCTTTCAAATGCTTCCCGCCGATCGCGGCGCGGTGATGCTCTACAACGAGCAGCATCAGTTGAAGATTCGCTGCAGCCGGACGCGGCGACGCAGTCAACAAGAGGCCTTGGTGTTGTCCAGTACCATCATCGATACCGTGCTGCGTGATCGTGCAGCGGTCTTATCCCAAGACGCCTCGGTAGACTCGCGCTTTCAAGAGGCAAACTCGGTGATTATGCAGGGCATCCGCTCTACTATGGCAGTACCGCTGATATACGGTGAGACGGTGTTTGGCCTGATGGTCATCGACTCCCAAGTAAACACCAACGCCTTCACCGATAAAGACCTGCAGCTCTTCCAAACCATGGCGCACCAAGCCTCAGTGGCCATTCAAAACAGCCTCTTTGCCCGACGTCTTGAACAAGAGGCGGTCACACGTGAAGGGCTGCGTCGATTGGTCTCGCCAGCGATCGCGGAGCAAATCATCGAAGGCAAGGTCGATGTCGTTAAGGGCGGCCAATTACGCGAAGCTGCAGTGCTCTTTGCCGACATTCGCAACTTCACAAGCATGAGTGAAAACAAATCACCTCAAGCTGTGGTGGAAATGTTAAACGATTACTTTGAACGCATGGTCGATGTTGTCTTTCGCCATGAAGGCACTTTGGATAAGTTTCTTGGTGACGGCATGATGGTGGTTTTTGGCGCTCCCATCGCCCAGCACAATCCGGCAACACGCGCGGTCAAAGCAGCCATGGACATGATGAACGCACTAGACACCTGGAACCAACAGCGGTGTGAACGCGACGAGGAGCAGATTGATATCGGCATCGGCATCAGCATGGGTGAAGTTGTCGCGGGTTATGTAGGCAGCACTCAAACCCTCGATTACACCGTCATTGGCGATGTGGTTAACATCGGCGCACGCCTCTGTGATGCAGCAAAAAGTGGTGAGATACTCATCAGCCAGAGTACCGCTCAAAGTCTAGATGGGGACCTTCCCTGTGTTGCGTTGCCTCCACTGCAAATCAAAGGTAAGTCACGAGCGATTCCCCTCTACCGCGTCGACTACCCCCATTACGCTTCTCCTCTCAGCGCTCATGAACTATCTCGAATTTGAAAAAGCCCTCGCTGAAATCGATGCCAAGATTGAAGCCCTGCACGAAGGCGAGCAAGACACAGATCCACAGCAACTCAAACGCCTGCAAAGCAGATGTCGCAAGCTAGAAAAGGACACCTACGAGAATCTGAGTTTCTGGCAAAAGGTGCAGCTTAGCCGGCACCCTAATCGCCCTTATTTTCTCGATTATGTCGAGCATCTTTTCGACGATTTTGTCGAACTGCACGGCGACCGTCGTTTTGGTGATGATGCGGCGATTGTGGCTGGATTTGCCCGTTTCGAAGGGCGTCATGTGGCTGTCATCGGCCAACAAAAAGGTCGTACCACGCGGCAAAAGATGAAGCGCAATTTTGCGATGGCTCACCCTGAGGGATACCGCAAAGCCTGTCGCATCATGAACCTAGCCCACCGTTTCAAGCGTCCTTTGTTCACCTTCATCGATACCCCTGGAGCCTATCCTGGCTTGGGCGCCGAAGAACGCGGCCAAAGCGAAGCCATCGGTGAAGCGATTCTCACCATGTCACAACTGCGTGTTCCCGTGATCACCACCGTTATCGGCGAAGGTGGCTCGGGGGGAGCCTTGGCACTCGGGGTAGCGAACCGCGTGCTTATGCTCGGTTACGCAACCTACAGCGTGATTACCCCGGAAGGATGCGCTTCGATTTTGTGGCGCGATGCCTCTAAGGCACCTGAGGCCAGTGAACAGCTAAAGCTACTGGCTGATGATGCCGCGCGGCTTGGCGTGACCGATACAGTTATTCCCGAACCTCTCGGCGGCGCTCATAGGCATCCTCAGGCTATGGCGAAAACACTCAAGGGCATGCTTGCGGAAAATCTGGCAGCCTTGGATGTCATGTCCGAAGAGCTACTCATCAGCGATCGCTACGCAAAGTTTCGCGAAATTGGCGTGTACGCATCGAACTGAGTTGATTTTTCATGCTTTCTTCGGCGATTATGGGTCTGTGAATCAACCCGCCGCGAAAGAGAGCGCTAAATCCAAGGAAGCGCACTACGAAAAGCTTTTTCAGCTGCTCAAGCGGGAACGCAAAAAATCACAAGCGATGCAGGACATCGCGGCAGCCTTATCGCACAGCCTCGATTTGGATGCCTTATTGAGCTTGGTGGTCGATCGGATTAGCGATGTTTTGTACGCCGAGCGCTCCACCATCTACGTCCTCGACGAAGACAAGCAAGAGCTATGGTCAAAAATCGCCCAGGGCTCCGATGTGCATGAGATTCGCCTCAAACTGGGCGATGGCATTGCTGGTTGGGTCGCACGAAGCGGTCAGATTCTTTCCATCGCGGATGCCTATACCGATCCCCGGTTTGACC
>CAYWAT010000170.1:0-3751 GCA_964456305.1 uncultured Polyangiales bacterium
AGCATATGATGCTCCACCATCACCACACTATGGCCCTCGTCCACCAAGCGATGCAGCAGTTTGAGCAGGCAAAGCACATCCTGGGCGTGCAGTCCCGCCGTGGGTTCATCCAACAAGAAGAGCGTGGGCCCTCGCAGAGGCGTGCTCAACAGCGAGGCAATCTTCAAGCGCTGCGCCTCGCCTCCGGACAAGGTGCTCAGCGGTTGCCCTAGGCGCAGGTAACCCAAGCCCAGCTCGGCGAGATAGCGCAGACGCTTTTGCAGCTCGGCATCATCGGGATAGGCCAGGAGAATGTCATCCACCGTGCTTTGCAGGAGCTCCGCAACGTTGCGGTCACCGTAACGAATCTCGAGAATGTCGCCGCGAAACCGTTTGCCGCCGCAATCCGGGCAGGAGAAGCGAATATCGGCCAGGAACTGCATCTCCACCGTCTCCGAGCCCTCACCTTTGCAGGTCTCACAGCGTCCACCGGCAACGTTAAAGGAGAAGTGTCCGGGGCCGTAGTTGCGCGCTTTCGCCTCAGGCTGTGCCGCCAAACGTTTGCGCAGCACATCCCACGCCTTGAGGTAGGTCGCAGCGTTTGCCCTTGCGTTACGGGCCAGAGGAGCCTGATCGATATGCAACACGTGGGCGAGAGGCGCCTCTTTGTACCCCTGTGGCCAGCTCAACCCCTGCATCGCTAAGGGATGAGGAGCTTCAGTAATCCCTAGCGCACGCTGCAAGGCCGGCTTGAGGGTGTGCAAGACTAGACTACTTTTGCCAGAACCGCTTACCCCGGTCACACAGGTGACAAGCTGCAGGGGAAAACGCACCGTGACTTCTTTAAGGTTATGACCGCAGGCTCCCTGAAGACTGAGCCACCCCTGCACAGGAGGACGGCGCTTGGGCAAGGTCAAAGACTGCTTGAGCGCAAGCGCAGTGGGAGTGCTGGCTCGCTTGAGTGCCTGGGGCGGCGCATCGAAGATGAGCGCACCGCCCGCATCCCCCGAATGCGGTCCCATTTCCAGGACGCGATCCGCATCGGCAATCAGCTGCGGATGATGCTCGCTGGCCAGCACCACATTGTCGGCCTGGGCAAGACCACGCACCACCCGACTCAGGCGCGCAACGTCGGCGGGATGCAAACCCGTGGTGGGCTCATCGAGCACAAAGAGGGTCCCACTCAATGAGGTACCTAGGGCAGCAGCCAAACTCACGCGCTGAGCCTCACCCCCCGATAGCGTACGGGCTTGGCGATCCAAGCTCAGGTAA
The DNA here is from genome assembly GCA_964456305.1 of uncultured Polyangiales bacterium. GTDB lineage: Bacteria > Myxococcota_A > Polyangia > Polyangiales > CAYWAT01 > CAYWAT01. The sequence goes on from CAYWAT010000170.1 coordinate 1,252, forward strand.
CCCAAACCCACATCATCCAGCGTTTGCAAGCGCAGCTGACAGTCCTGCAGCACTCGTTGCAAAGCATGCTCTCGCTTAGGGGTATCGCGCTTCAGGGTAGTGACAAAGTCCAGCGCTTCGCGAATGCTCATGGCATAGAAATCCGCCACATGACGCCCATCGATGCGCCAGTTGAGGGCTTCGGCCTTAAAACGACGCCCATCGCAGGCAGAGCAGGTCTCATAACTGCGGTACCGGGAGAGAAAAACCCGTACGTGCATCTTGTAAGTGCGCCCCTCGAGCCAGCGAAACCAGCCGCGAATGCCCCACCACGCACCGCGACCTTTGCGCCCATCGCCCTCGAGCAGCCATTGCCAGTGTTCTTGGCTTAATGAATCCAGGGGTTGGTCATAGGGCACCCCAGCCTTTTCAGCCTGCTTCTTGAGCTCACGCCGCTCCCAGGCTGCAGACTTGCCTTCCCAGGCGCGAATGGCACCTTGGGCAAGGGAGAGCCTGCGATTGGGAATCACCTTGTCGATATCGAGCTCGATCGTCCGACCAAAGCCACGGCACTCGGGACAGGCACCTAGCACGTGGTTAAAGGAGAAGAGCCCCGGTTGTGCCGCTGGGAAATCGAGGTTGCAATGAGTACAATGCAAGCCCTTGCTGAAATGCAGAGCCTCCTGCTCCAAAGGCCACACCGACGCCTTGCCCTGCCCCCGCGCCATCGCCTGTTCAAGGGCTTCGGTCATGCGCTTGCGCTGGCTAGCCTTAGCCACAGTGCGATCGATAACCACGTTGAGGGTGCTATCGAGATCGCTGGGACGGAGAGAATCAAGGTCGCGCACTTCCTGTTTGACCCAAGCGCGGCGATATCCATCCGCCAGCAGCTGATCGCGCACCCCAAGCCATTGCTTGGTATCCTCCACCGCCATAGGATAGGTCACCACCACGCGCGCATCGTTGGCATCGTTAATAATGGTGGAAGACGCGCTCTCGGCAGAATGTTCATGCACTTCCCGACCACAACAGGGGCAGTGCAAGCGGGCGCGATAGGCCCAAAGATTCTTCACGTAGTCGATCAAATCCGTCATGGTAGCGACGGTAGAACGGCTGCTCTTCACCGGCGCTTGGCGATCCACCGCCACACTGGCAGCGATGGGCTCAAGCTGCTCGACTGGTGGTCGCGCTAAACGCTCCAAGAACTGACGTGCATAGGGGCTAAAGCTTTCCACATAACGTCGTTGTCCTTCTGCATGCAGGGTATGCCGTACCAAGGAAGACTTGCCCGCCCCCGAGCGACCCGTCACCACCACAAAACTGTTGGGCTCGAGGTCTAAGTCGACCTCTTTGAGATTGTGTGTCTGCGCGCCCCGCAAGGAAATCCTGTGCATGCCGGCTACTCTACTCGAGTCCCCATGCGGGTCGAGGGTTCCCTTATCACCGGGCACCGCAGTCCCCTCTCACTGGAATTTGGGGCCTCAAAACCCTGGGCAAAGGTCAGTAAAGCGCCCACATCGATGCAGCTTTAGGGAGGGCTTTTGGAACCTACGCCCCCATTGCAGAAACATGAGATCACTCACCTTATCGGGGAGAGACTTGATCCTTGCAGAAAATTTGGTAAGCCGGCATGGCCTTTGCTCAATCCATAGCTGTAGAGATTGAAACCACCTACGTGCGAGACGATTATGACTAGATTTACGGCGATTTTATCGGTTTTTATGCTTACAGCGATGGGTATGGGCTGCGCCTCGGAAAACGCCCAAGGATTGCAATCATGGGAGGTGGTCGACAACGACACCTTAATCGACCCATCGATGATGGAGGACATCGTCAGTGCAACCGGCCGCATTAGCAAAAATCAAGGAAGCGCTACCATTTCAGCAACGGCCTTTGCTCTCGACGCCAACTATGCACTCACCGTGGGGCACTTCTTTTTTCCTTCGCGCAAACCAGGCGAAAAACGTGACAGCCACCTAGAAAACAAGTCCTGCGACGGCGTACGCATCGAGTGGGGTGACGGCAGTGTGTCTGCCTGCAAAGCACTGGTCTATGCACACCACATTGCTGGTCATAAAGAGAGAAACGTGGATGTTGCCCTAGTCAAAATTGACAAGTCCCCTTCTTACGCACTCCAAGTCGATGATAACGACCCCGAGCATAACGAGGCGCTCGCTGTGGTTAGCCTCAGGACACAAGGCAACGCAGGTCTTACCGCTGCCAACCGAGGTGACGCTGGCCTCAGCGCCGAGGTCCTGGTCTGTAATGTTCAGCCCGTAGAAAAGGGCAACCTAGCCCGCATGCCCAACTGCCAAACCGAGCTGGGCAAAAGCGGCGCTCCTGTTGTCGACAAAAGCGGCATGGTTCGCGGCAACATGGTGGGTTACTACGAAGAAACCCTGAGCAACGGCCAGGTGACACGCACCGGCGTCATGCAACTTGCCTCTGTGATTGATTTATACGGTAACTAGGTCTTGCCTTGGAAAGGTGTGTGGGGATGAATAATTGCGCTTGAGTGGGA
>CAYWAT010000171.1:0-3721 GCA_964456305.1 uncultured Polyangiales bacterium
AACACCCGCCTTTGCATTTATCTTTGGGATTGCTGACCAGCTCTGCACAAGCAATATCGCGACCCTCTCCTTCAGCACAAGCTTGGATAAACGCGTCTTCGCAGCTGGGCTGCTTCGGATCGGCGAAGTGCTTCTCCAGCTCGCAAACTTGGTAGTCTCGCATTGCTTGTGTGCAATCAGCGGGAGCTGGTTCGCAGTCCACGTCACCGCAGACGCTGGGCGCTTCGAAACAGACCTTATCGCCGCTATCATCGCTGGTGACACACTGACAGTAGCTTCCATGCGCCCCGTCACAGGTGGTCCAACGCTCAGCACTATTAGGGCAGGCAAGTTCGAATGCGTCGTCACATGCATTGCTGGATAGGCCTGCATTTGCACGGCGGCATTCGTAGTATTGCCTCAGCGCGACAGTGCAGTCTTTGAGCTCTGGTTTCACGTTACAAACATTGGGTACAAGACCGCTGATGCAGTCGTTCTGACAGCTTATGACGCTGCCATCTTTGGATGCATAGGGTGGGCATTTAGGGGGGATGCTGCAGGTAGATTCGAGCTCCTGCACACACACGTGATCGCGCTCGCTGCCTTCTGGGCAACTATACTCAAACGCTTGATTGCAAGAGATCAGAGGCGTTGCATCAACAGTATCCGAGCTGCATGCGCGGAACTGACGCATCGCTTGCTTGCAGTCGCTTGGCTCAGGTGCACGTTTGCACACCTCTGGCACAAACATGGGTACGCATACAGCAGGTACAACGCAATCGAGTTGACCGTCATCACTTGGCTCACAATCAGCCTTGGGGCTTCCACAAAGGGTATATGTGTGCTCGGCATACTCGCATACTTCGTCGCGTTCATCGTTGTCGACTTTACAGCTGCTCGCGAATTCCTCCTCACAAGCGGGGATGATTTCTTTTTCACCGTCAGGACCGATGTCGTAACGGGTACAATCGCGATATTGATCCAGCGCTTTCTTGCAGTCAGCTGGCTCAGGTTCGATGCCATCGATGCATTGCTCAAAGCGCTCGAAACAACGGTCGGAATGTGGCACCGGTGGCAAAGGCATTTCATTGCCTGATGTCGGTGGTGGAGGCAGTTCCATACCTGATTCAGAAAATTTCGAGTAACTAAAGTCACACTCTGAGAGACACGCTTCAAGGTCCATTTCGCAGTCGAGATGAGGATCTTCGTAAACGGGGGGCTCGGCACCGCCATCGCGTAAGTTTTCACACTCCTCGATGATGCCTTCGCAGATGCCTGGATGCTCTGGGTTGCCTTCGAAACAGTTTGCTGCTTTTTCGAAGCAGTCGGTACAGTACTCGACGCTGCCGTCATCCGATGCGCCGCAGATCTTTTCTTCACTATGCAGGGCGCTCACGACGCAATCGAGACCTGACTCGAAGCACTGTAAGAGCATGGCATCGCTCTCGTCACTGTTTTCTGCCTTATCGACGCAGGCTTCAAAGGGATCGAGGCAGGCAAGAGCAGCCTTAGAACCGCTGTTTTTCATAGCGGTCTCAAGGGCATTGATGCGACTCGAGGTGTCGTCTGACTCACTGCAGGCACTGAGACCAGCCCCTGTGATAAAGGCCAATAGGCCTAGTTTATACGATAACTTTTTCATGGGTTTCTCCTTCCACAGTCACAATGGGTGATACAAATAAGTTCATGGTGCATAAGTAAGCAGAAGCTGTGCCAACTTTTTAGTATTCATAATTTCAGTTGTTTATGAAAAGTAAGCCTTTGTATTTGTCTCAAAGTGATTCATCTCTTTGTCGAGAATGTCTCACTTGGGTCTGTCTTCTATCCACCTGAGATGTCCAGCTCGGCCTCAGCAGGTGGCGGTGTGTCATCGTGACATCGCTGCGCAAAGTTATGCGGCAGGCTCACGGTTTGAGTTCCTGCACTTTTGCCCCGTGGCACACGCATTGCGCTGGGCGGAAAGGCCTCATCTTCGGTTAAGCCAGCAAGGACCGTATCCAAGTCATGGAGACTCTGCATACGCATCAGTTCTTGCCGCAGTGCTGCGCTGCCGCGAAAGCCCTTGGTGTACCAGGTCGCGTGGCGGCGAAAGTTGCGCATCGCGACGGGTTCCCCCAGCCATTGGCAAAGATTGGCGGCATGCTCGCGCATAATCCGCGCAATCTGTTTCAAGCTCGGGGGATTGCTGGGCTCCTTGCCGGAGAAGACATCGGCCAGATCACGGAAAAGCCATGGCCGGCCTAAACACCCGCGGCCCACTACCACTCCATCGCAGCCCGTTTGCCGCATCATGCGCAGGGCGTCGTGTGCTTCCCATATATCGCCATTGCCCAGCACAGGAATGTGCTGCAGGCGCGACTTGAGATCGGCGATGGCCTCCCAGCGTGCTTCACCGTCATAGAGCTGAGCTGCCGTGCGCGCGTGCAAGGTGACCGCCGCGCAGCCCTCGCTTTCGCCGATGTGTCCTGCGTCGCGATAGGTGAGCCAGTCATCGTAAATACCCATGCGAAATTTGATGGTGACGGGAATGTTTTCTGCGTGTTTGACCGCTGCACGTACGATATTTGCTAACAGCTTGGGCTTGGCTGGAATCGCTGAGCCGCCCCCACGTCGCGTTACTTTCCGTACTGGGCAGCCAAAATTCATATCGATGTGATCGACGCGTCCCTCGCCCACAAGACGCTGCACGGCGCGGCCTACGTACTCCGGATCCACTCCATAGAGTTGCAAACTACGCGGGCTTTCATCTTCGCCAAAGTCACTGAGTCGTAGGGTCTTGGCATTGCCCTCTGCTAGCGGTCGTGCGGTGATCATCTCGCTCACGTAAAGCCCTGCACCGAATTGCCGACAAAGCTGGCGAAAGGGCCAATTCGTCACCCCGGCCATGGGAGCAAGCACCACCGGCGGCCAAATCGTTAACGAAGCAATCCTAAGCGCCGCAAATTCATCCTTTGCGGCACAAGCGACCTCATGATTGCGTTGATCTTTATAAATGGAATCCATGGTGGATGTGACATCCTCGTGGCATGGGGAACAAAATGTTCCAGTTAAGGGTTGCAGGTGCAAACCAACTAGCGTCTCGATGGGTGGGGCGACACAATTGGATGCGGGGGAATCATTGGCGAACACAGAATCTATGACCTATGTTCCGGGGCTGGCAGGCGTTCCGGTTGCTCATTCCAACATTTGCTACATCGATGGTGCACAGGGAGTGCTCCAATATCGCGGTTATCCCATCGAAACCCTTGCCGAGCACTGTGGGTTTGAAGAGGTAAGCTACCTTTTATTGTTCGGTAGCCTGCCTAACGCAGCGCAGTTGCAGGCCTTTCATGATGAGCTCGGTCAGGCCCGAGGGCTGAAGTTTCGCGTGATTGACATGCTCAAAACCTTGCCAGAAAGCGGCCATCCCATGGACGCACTGGTGGCTGCCGTAGCTGCGCTGAGCATGTTTTATCCTGGCGATCATGTTAACGATGCACAGTTTCGGCGTTCTTCGGTGGTGCGGATTTTGGCTCGGTTGCCCACTATTGTGGCAGCATGGCATCGCATTCGTAACGGAGACGAACCCATTCAGCCCAGTCCCCGTCTCAATCACGCGGCCAACTTTCTTTATATGCTGAGCGGCAAGGAGCCCGAACCTTTGATGGCGCGGGTGTTTGATGTTGCTCTCACCTTGCATGCCGAGCATTCGATGAATGCATCCACCTTTGCGGCTCGGGTTACGGGGTCGACGCTTGCAGGG
>CAYWAT010000172.1:0-3622 GCA_964456305.1 uncultured Polyangiales bacterium
GAGGCCGCTCTGCAAGAGACCTGTTCCATCGGCACGCGTGTAGGGGGTGTCTCCGATGCGGTCATGCATGGCGAGACGGGAATGCTCATCGACTGGGGGGACCAGCCGGGATTGCTCAAGGTGCTCGAACAGCTCTTGCGCGATCATGAATTGCGCGCCCGGTTGGGGGTTAATGCCCGTGAGTATGCCTTATCGCGCTTCTCGCCCGCAGCCTTTGTGGATGACCTATTGGCGAATAACCCTAAAATAATGCAGTGATGATTCCGTCGAGATGCAACCAACGCGCCTGGGGCACACGCAAGATAGGACCCTCGTGACTGAGATTGCCCCGCTCGCATTGGGTGGCGATAGCTCTCTCGCGACCGTGTAAAGGATCTCGCCCTGTTCGCTCCTGCAGCGCATGCAGGTCAACTCCCTGGGCACTGCGCAAGCCAAGCATCATCGCCTCGCGCACGCGGGTGCTCGCATCCAGCGTTTCTTGCTCATGCTCCACCTCGGGAGTGTGGGCCTTGGCGATGTAATCATGCGGGACCGGCCTATTGCGCCAGCGCCGCGCCTGCCGGGTCTGATGATTAGCCACACAACCCACGGCCGCTGCCCCTAGGCCTAGATAATCGCCACCCCGCCAATAGTGCGCATTGTGCGCTGACTGCTGCTGCGGCTTGGCGAAGTTGGAGACCTCGTAATGGTCGAAGCCGTAGGGGCTTAGGATGGGCCGGCTGAGCGCAAACATCTCTGCATAGCTTTCCTCGCCGGCGATGGGCAAACGCCCCTTACGGAAACGTTCGCCAAAAGGGGTGTTGCTTTCGATCGTCAGAGCATAGAGGGACAGATGTTCGATGCCGGTGTCGGCAAGTTGTTTGAGATCATCCTGCCACTGTTGAAGCCTTTGCGAGGGCATGCCAAACATCAGATCGGCACTCACTCTGGGCATGCATTGCAGCGCTTGGGTCAGCGCCCGCAGGGCTTGCGCGGCGTTATGCCAACGTCCCAAGTAGCGCAGGGCGTCGTCATGCAGGGACTGGATGCCTAACGAGATGCGGTTGATGCCTGCGTCTCTCAACGCGTCCAAGGGATTGTCGTTGAGGGAGCTGGGATTGCACTCCAGGGTGACCTCAATCGACTCCACATGCTTAGGAAAATGCGTCTTGATGGCCTGCACGACCTTGGCGATGGCCTCGGCCTGCCAGAGGGAGGGGGTCCCGCCGCCGAAAAATATCGATTTCAGGCGATGCTCCTTCACAGCGTGGTGACGCCACGCCAGCTCATCGCATATCGCCTGGGCGTAGGCCTGATGCGGGATGCTGTCGCGCTCGATCTTGCGTGTGGCGAAGTCGCAATAGGGGCATTTCTCCAAGCACCAGGGGAAGTGCACATAGACCCCAAGCTCTTGTTCTGGCTCTGACATGGACGAGAGACCTAGCATGCGTGGGCTGTTATCACCCAAGGCCTGCGCTTGAATCGCGGGTGGCTTCGAGTAGCCTCCTGCCTACCCGGCAATGCCCGGAACCTTAACCTAAACACGTAACCTCTGGGATAAATGGCTTATGAAATACCTTAATCGACCTTGGCGAACACTTGTCTTAATGACGATGACTGCCTGTAGCGCGGGGCAAGAGATAGAATTGTCGCTCAACAAAAGCGATGCATTGCAGGCACCCAAGAATGAGACGCAAACACTGCCTTTGGCCTGTCATCAGGCACATCACCTAAGCGATGCAGAGGAGCTCTTCGCCTATGCGCCGGCATCGAGCTCGATCGACATCACCAGCACAGACATGCTGATACTCACAAAAACAAAACAAGAACAGTGTAATGGAGCTTTTGCCGTTAAGGATGCCCAAGACGAAGACGAAGGGATGCTGTGGTGCTCCTACCGTACCCAGCTTTCGCTCGGTATAGGCCAAGAAGTCCTGAAACAGCTATGGGAGCATGCTGTGTGCAATCAACAGCCTGTATTTCGTATCGTCTCAGCTGCACAGGAGACTCAGAACGCTGCGGATGCCCATCTCCCGGCCGATGAGCGCAAAGCCCCAGTGCAAGATCTGGATATCTTATGGGCAAGCGACAAAGCGCACCTACTGCGGGTGGATATCAATCGCGATGCGGGCGACCTAGGGATCGTGACCGACACCTTTTTCTGTCAAGCAGACACGATCGCTCAAGACAATTGCCAAGACGCAGATGATCCCTCGGCGCCTTCGGATGCTTCTCCGCCTAGCGAGTAACAAAAGCACGCCATCGCTGGCATGCCGCGCCCTAAAATTCCCTACTAGCGATTTGTGAAATGAGTTCTAGGCTGCGAGCCACATGCTGGGATTGCGAAGGCGGCGTAAAGCGAAGTTGAGAGCTGTGCAGCAGTGGCAGGGCCATGTATACGGGGCGTGCATGCGCTGCCTTGCTTGCCTGCTTTTGTGGGTTGGTTGCGCCACCTCGGGAGAATTGCGCGCGGGGGAGTTTCGCAAAGACGCCGTGCACTATCGCATCGATCCACCCGGCGCCGATTGGGAGCAGCTGACGCTAGAGGACGAAAACGATCTGGCCTGGTTTCACCGCGGTTGGGCCGCGCTGATTCAAGTTAATGCCTCATGCTCTGCTGAGCAGGATATTCCCCTGCGCGCCTTGCGCCATCATTTGCTTATCGGCTTTACCGACGTACAGCTGGACGAGGAAGAAGAGCGCATGTTGGACGGTCGCGCGGCGCTACACACGCCATTGCAGGCCAAGCTTGATGGCGTGCCACGTCGGATGCTGCTCACCGTCATGAAGAAAAACGGCTGCGCCTTTGATTTTGCTCTCATCATGGCATCATCAAGCCCCGCCTGGTCCCAGGCCGAGCAGGTTTACGAGAAATTGCTGCAGCATTTTCATACGGAGGGACGCCTCTCTTCATGAGCGCTCAACGTGTGCGTCGCCGCACCCAGGGACAGCCTATTTCGACACGGCGGGCCTTTATGCAGCAGCGCGCCCAAAGCGTGGTGGCTCGGGTTGAGGTCATCGGTCGTATCGCGCAGCTGGTTTGGCGCAGCGCCGTGTCCTTGCTCACCACGCCCTTGGAATGGCGTGCCCTGCTCTATCAGATGGATCAGCTGGTGGTGCGCAGCTTTGGCATTGCCTCGGCGACAGCGGTCTTTGTGGGCATTGTGATGTCCATCCAGTTTGCATTTACGCTGGAGCGCTTTGGCGCCAAGGACACCATCGGTCGCATTGTGGGACTGTCCGAGGTGCGCGAACTGGCGCCTTCATTAACTGCCTTAGTGGTGGGAAGCCGCATCGCAGCGGGAGTCGCAGCCGAGTTGGGCTCCATGATGGTGACCGAGCAAGTCGATGCGATCCGCGCCCTGGGGGCCAATCCCGTGCGCAAGCTGGTGGTGCCGCGTCTTTTGGCCGTGACCCTTGGCATGCCCATGCTCACTGCCTTTGCCCTGGTGCTGGGCGTGCTGAGCGCGATGTTGATCTCCTACACCAGCTTTGGCGTGCCCATGGATTACTTTCTCCAGTCGGCCATCAATATCGTCAAGATGCGCGACTATGTCAGCGGCTTGGGCAAGACCCCGGTGTTTGGCTTTTTGGTGGCTCTTATCGGCTGCTTTTATGGGCTCGAAACCCGCGGTGGCACTGA
>CAYWAT010000173.1:0-3578 GCA_964456305.1 uncultured Polyangiales bacterium
ATTGCCAGCCATCCAACACTTAAACACATGGTTGGCTCTTACATTAGCCAATAAGTCATCAATACTCTGCGAAGTAAGATCTGGGTAATTATTGCAAATTGGCGGTGCAAAATGCTCTGGACTATTGTCATTGACAAAACGAAACAATGCCGTCTTTCCGAGGCCGCAACGCGAATGATTATCTTGGATTGATCGCAGGCCTACAGAACACGACTGAGACAGATCATCATGCCACTTGGGTTCATCATTTTTATGATGATGGCTGATAGACGAAGGTTTTGTCGTGCACCCTGAAAATAAGCCCACAAAAAAGAAAAACATCATCCAATGACGCATCAACTTCATGCTCATTTTGTACTCCTAGATTTTCTTACAGACTAATCCTAAAAATGTCGGCGCAGTGTAGTGGCGAACCACATAAGGTCAACAAGAGAGCGCTAGTCACGATTACCGGCTGCGCAGTTCGCGTCACACGTGATAGGCTCGCCGTCGTTATGATCATTCGACTCGACGCCGCACTAAGACCACCTGGATGGATTGCCAGTGCAAGCATGTTTACACTCGTACTGAAAGAGAACTGCCTTTTCATCCTACGAACAGGGCCCGGTGTCGCATCACAGCGGATCTATACCCAAGGGCTTCTACAACTAAGACAGGCTGAGGGCAGCCTAGCTAATATGGCGATCAACGCAGTCGTCAAAAACTGCATGACGCAAGTTCTCTCGAGCGAAGCAGCGATTCAAGAGGACCAACTGAGAGCCGAACACCTGAGCGCGGACAAGGCCAATCGTGTGTTCAAACGAAATGACATTAGCAATGTCAGGACGAAGGTGCGTTCTTATGACATTCGACTCGATTTTAAGGCCAGTGGGAAAAAATTTAAGTTCGAGTGCAGCAAGCTTTATCAAGATATTGTGATGCAGCTCGCAGAAGCGTTGAACGCGTGATGCCCCTAGCTTCTACTGATGCAAACGAACAACTTGCTCATTCAAGGCGCCAGCAGAGGCATTGGCCTGGCTCTGGTCAAAGCACTGCTCGCACAACCCACCACGCAGCGCATCATTGCAACCAGTCGCCATCCCGAACGCAGCGAAGCATTGCAACAATTGCATAGGGTTCACGCCAAACGGCTGCGCTTGATCGCTATGGATATAACCCAAGAGACATCCGTAGTTGCTGCAGCACAACAAACGCGCGAAGAGACGACGCATCTCGACCTGCTCATCAATGTTAGCGGGCTGCTACATCACCAAAGCGCAGAGCAAGGGGCCATCGCTATCAGGCCCGAGCGCAAGCTAGCCGACATTGACCCCGCAGCACTGCATGCCCTTTTCGCCATCAACAGTATCGGTCCAGTGTTAGTCGCAAAGCATTTTCACCCCCTGCTTTGCAAACGTCAAAGACCCGTGCTGGCTCAGCACGCGTGGGCAGCATCGACGACAACCGCTTAGGTGGCTGGTATGGCTATCGCGCCAGCAAAGCCGCGCAGAACATGCTGACCAAAACCATGGCGATCGAACTACGCCGTCTTAACCCAAGTATCATTTGCGTCGCACTGCACCCGGGCACAGTAGACACCGACTTATCCCGCCCCTTTCAACGCCACGTGCCCAAAGACAAACTCTTTTCTCCCGAGCAAGCAGCCAAGCAATTGTTGCAAGTCATCGCAGGACTCGACAGCGACGACAACGGCGGCTTTTTCGCATGGGATGGCAAACCCATTGCGTGGTAAATACCCCGACGATTCGAGTATACGCGTTGGAATGGTCGTGCACTGGAACCTGCTCGAAGTATGCAAAAGCCAGAGAGAACGATCAGCCTTTGCATCTCTAGAGCCCCCACGCGCTACTTAAGCCATGCGACCTCTCAGCACGGCAGAACTCGAGGATTATGCACGTGGTTTGCGTGCGCGTGATGCGCGTCAAGAGGCACGCGATGCTGCCTATGTTGAGTCAGTGCAGAGCCGGTTTGAAACAGCAGTCAATTGCTTGGTCAGAGAATTTGCGGTGAGCTCGGTGATTTTGTTTGGCAGTTTTGCGCAAAACAAAGCTTGCGAAGGCAGCGATGTGGATCTGCTTATCACTGGCTTAGCTGTGCACCGGCTTATCGATGCAACGCTCGCAGTCGAAAAGCATCTCTATCCTGCCCATGTGGATTTGGTCCCCCGCGAAATCGCTCGCCCAGCCATCCTCAAACGAGCCTTGGCGGAAGGAAAGATTCTATATGAAAAACCGTAGTAGCAGCGCCCTACGACTCTTGGCCGCCGAAATTGAAGCCGAGGTCCAACGTACCCAACAGCTCTAGATAGCTGAGGCGCGTACACCTCAACAAAAGGCAGGTATGGCGATTAATGTAGGCTTTTTACGCTCAATGTGCGTGGCATAAAACCTGCACTTACATCGCTACGGACATGTTTCTCTCAGGAGTCTCCTGTTCCACTTGTTTGTTTTGCTGAGGACCCATTTCATGCACGCACACGCTTATTCATTCTCTTGGTTTCACCGCTTTCTCCTGGCCAGCATGGTTGTGACGATGGCTTGGCTTCAGGCCGGCTGTGATAGCAGCAGTTGCGGTAAACCCGGGCAAGCATGCTGCGCAGCCAATGGCGAAGGGAATCAATGCTTTTTTCAGGCTAGCGATGAAGCGATGTGCATCGATGACTCGAGCAGCGATCGCAACAACACCTGCTGTATGAAGTCGCGCACTCCCTCGACCGTTCTTTCAAGCGAAAGCGTGAGTTTGCGCGAACAGCAATTCACCTGCAGCGACAACCAACAATGCTGCGATACCAACGCCACCTGCCAAAAAGTGGGTCATACCGCTGAAAACAACCGCACGGTCGAGCTAGGCTTTTGCTGCATTCCCTCAGGAGGACAGTGCCCAGGTTTCGGCTCTTGCTGCAGTGCCACCGACGAGTGCCGAGAAGGTATCTGCCAACCCAGAAGCCCAGCCCAAACAAACTGCGTGCAAACGGGTTGCTCGTCTCCGGCCGAAGTATGCAACTCAACGTCTGGTTTTTGCGAGCCTTGTGGTGGCACAGGGCAAGCCTGCTGCGATACCAGCAACACGGAAACAAGCGCCTGCAACGATCCCAACCTCAGCTGTACCGCCGGGAACCGCTGCGAGATTGCCTTCTCTCCACCAGACGAAGGGAACATTGTGATTCCCGATCCCACCGTTGTAGGCACCGTGGGTATCGGCGGCGAAACCGTTAACCTATCGCATCTCGACCGCACCGCGGGTTGCGAAACCAACACCAGCGCCAACGCCTGCTTCAAAGCCCACCGCTGCGGTTGGTGCAAGGAGAGCAACACCTGTCTCGAAGGCGGCTGGTCCCGCAGTAGCGACGGCAGTTGCACCCGTGCAAGCGGTCAGTGGTGTTACAACCCCATCGACTGTATCCCCAAGGACGACACCCAATGCGGCGAGATCACCGACTGCTTCACCTGCGCGCAAGCTAAAGAACGAGGCCTCAACTGCGGTTGGTGTTTGGATGACAGTGGTGGTCGCTGCGTGGGCGGTGGCTGGGAAGGAGCCAGCAACCCTCTCAATCAGGCAAGTTGCGGCGTCGATATGAA
>CAYWAT010000174.1:0-3569 GCA_964456305.1 uncultured Polyangiales bacterium
TGCCGCGGCCTATGCCGACCACATCATCGATCTGGGACCAGGCGCGGGTCAGGCCGGTGGGCACATAGTGGCCGAGGGTGCACCGGAGCAGGTGGCTCAGCATGCCGACTCACGCACTGCCGCCCCTCTGGCTGCCATGCTCAGGTCTCGCTTCAACACCAAGAAGGCCACCACGCGCGCTGTTGACAAGACGCCCACCGCGCCCGCCATTCATGTGGAAGGGGCCAACGAGCACAATCTGCGTAACCTCAATGTGCAAATCCCTCGCCAGGGATTGACGGTGGTGACCGGGCCCAGCGGTAGCGGCAAAAGCACTCTCGCTTTTGATATTGTCTATGCCGAGGCCCAGCGCCGCTTTGTGGAGACCCTGTCCCCTTATGCACGTCAATATATGCCGCAGCTCCCGCGTCCCGATGTGGAGCGGGTACGCGGGTTGCCCCCCAGTGTGTCTTTGGAGCAGCGCATCACTTGGGGAGGCTCGCAGTCCACTGTGGCCACCATGACCGAGGTAGCTCACTACCTGCGTTTGCTCTTTGCCCGCGCTGGTACTCTTTATTGCCCCACTTGCGCGATTCCCATCACCCCGCGTCCGGTTCAGGCTCTCTGCGATGATCTCCGGTCACGCTTCCCCGCCGCGCGTTCCCTGCAACTCTTCGCGCCGGTGGTGCGCGGTCGCAAGGGCGCTCATCGCGAGCTCTTAGCCAAAGCAAGGCGCCAAGGAATTGGCACGGCACGCATCGATGGTGAGCGGGTGGAACTCAGCGCGAGTCTCAAGCTCGACCGTTATCGCGAGCACGATATCGATTTGCTCATCGCTACCCTCAAAGCGGGCGATGCAGAACTGGAAGCGCAGCTGCAGGCCACCTTCGATGCAGGGGAGGGCAGTGCGCGTGTGCTCAGCGGCAAAGAAGAATTGCTGCTGTCTACCCGCCATGCCTGCCCCCAATGCAACACCGGCTACCCCGAGCTCGATCCGCGCTTCTTTTCCTTCAATACGCGGCAGGGGATGTGTTCCACCTGCGAGGGCAAGGGTGTCACCGACGAGGAAGCCGCCCTCGTTTGCTCGGACTGCGATGGCACGCGTCTCTCCCCCTTGGCGCGTTCGGTGCGCATCGCGGAGATGTCCATCGACCACATTCTCTGCGAAAGCGTCTCTCAGGCCATTGTTAAGGTGGGCGCGCTGGATATGGATGCCCGCCAGCAGGCTATCGCTGCTCTACCTTGCCAGGAGGTACTCAAGCGTTTGCATTTTCTCGAGCGCATTGGCTTGGGATACCTGCAGTTGCAACGCAGCGCTGCCACCCTGAGCGGCGGCGAGGCACAACGGGTGCGTTTGGCCGCTCAACTGGGCAGTGGTCTCACCGGAGTGCTCTACGTGCTCGACGAGCCCACCATCGGCTTGCATCCTCGCGATACCCACACCCTCATCCAGGCGCTGCGCGACTTGGTGCGTCAAGGTAGCTCGGTGCTGGTGGTGGAGCACGATACCGACCTGATCGCGGCCGCCGACCATGTGATCGATATGGGACCCGGGGGCGGGTGTCGCGGCGGGGATGTTGTTAGTGCCGGCCCGCCCACCAAACTTGCCGAGCATAGCCTGACCGCGCAGGCCCTGGAGCAGCCCCTGCGTGTTGATCCGCTGCGCCGTGAGGTGCGCATCAAGGGTAAGAAGACACCGATGCTTCGTTTGCAAGGGGTGAGTGCCCACAATCTCAAGAAGGTGGATATGCATATTCCCCTGGGTCGTTGTGTGAGCGTCACAGGCGTAAGCGGTAGCGGAAAGAGCACGCTGGTGCGCCAGGTGCTTCTGCCTGCGCTGCGGCGTGCCCTCAAGCTCAGCAGCGAGCCTCCCCTCGAGCACCAGACCTTGCAGGGCGCGGAGCATCTCACCCGCGCCATTGAAATCGATCAGAGTCCCATTGGCCGCACTCCTCGCTCGGTACCCGCCACCTATTTGGGCATTTGGGATGAGATTCGCAAGCTTTTCGCCAACACCTCTGAAGCGCGGCAGCGAGGTTACACGGCGTCGCGCTTCTCCTTCAACGCCAAAGCCGGTCGCTGTGCCCATTGCGAGGGGCAGGGTCAGCGTTCCGTCGACATGAGCTTTTTGCCCAACGCCCGCATCGTTTGTGAAGTGTGCAAAGGCGGTCGTTTCAACGCCGCCACCTGTGAGGTGCAGTGGCATGGTCGCAACATCGCCCAAGTGCTGGACCTTGATATCGAGCAAGCCGTCGAGGTCTTTGCCGACTTTGCCAAGATTCGGCGTCCCCTACAGCTTTTATGCGATCTGGGTTTGGGTTACCTCAAGCTGGGGCAAGCTTCCAACACCCTCAGTGGCGGCGAAGCCCAGCGCCTCAAAGTCGTCAGCGAGCTCTGCAGCGCACAACAGGGCAGCACCCTCTTTGTCATGGACGAGCCCACCACCGGTTTGCATCGCCACGATGTTTATAAGCTCATCGATGTATTGCAGCAGTTGGTCGAGCGCGGTGACAGTGTGCTGGTCATCGAGCACCAAAGCGACCTTATTTGGCAGTCCGATTGGATCATCGATTTAGGTCCCGAGGGCGGCGAGAAAGGGGGGCAGATTATCGCGAAGGGGACCCCCGAGCAGATTGCCCAAGTCGACCACAGCTATACCGGCCAGACTTTAAAGCGTTTGTTACAGGCGTCTCCCCTCTAGCTTTGGTGTCAAAGCGCGCTATGTTAGCCTTCGGAAAATCGCCCTATTCAAGGGCAAATTGAGGCCGACGTGAAGCAAAGTCACAAAACTCTACTACTATGGATTCTCGTTATTCTTATGTTTGTGGTGCTCTACCGCCTGGTGGCCGGGGGGGACCAGCCGAGTAGCGTCGCCTTTAGCGATTTTCTCATCGATGTACAAAAAAATCGGGTCGAGAAGGTAGAAATCCGCCCCATGGAAAACAGCGCGGAGTACCTCTACTGGGTCAAAAGCTCTACCCGTCCCGAAGGGCATCGCAAGGTCTCCGTCGGTATCCTCAGCGAGGATCTCAATAAACAGCTGGTCGATCAAAAGGTGCAGGTCAACTATCTGGCCTCGGACCAGAACGGCGTTTCGGTCACCATGGTTGCGACTTGGCTGCTCATTATTTTTCTCTTGGTGGTGCTCTTCCTTTTTATGCGTCAGCTGCAGGTTTCGGGGGGCAAGGCCATGAGCTTTGGCAAGTCACGCGCCAAGCTTCTCAGCGAGTCCCACAACAAAATCACCTTCGAGGACGTGGCTGGTATCGACGAAGCCAAAGATGACTGTGAAGAAATCATCGCTTTCCTCAAGGACCCCAAAAAGTTCCAGCGCCTCGGTGGCCGTATCCCCAAGGGGGTTTTGCTTATGGGCGCTCCGGGGACCGGTAAGACCCTCATGGCGCGGGCTATTGCCGGTGAAGCCGGTGTTCCCTTCTTCAGCATCTCCGGGTCGGACTTCGTGGAGATGTTTGTGGGTGTGGGCGCCTCGCGTGTGCGTGACCTCTTCGAGCAGGGCAAGAAGCAAGCCCCCTGCATTATCTTCATCGACGAAATCGATGCCGTCGGTCGTCATCGTGGTTCGGGCCTAG
>CAYWAT010000175.1:0-3385 GCA_964456305.1 uncultured Polyangiales bacterium
CCTTCAATAGCCCGGACACGGTCGGCTCCACCGCACCGGCCGAGTTTGGAGCACTCATTGCCGGCATCCGCCAGCACGTGGACGACATCGACAAAGTCATACTCTCGGTGCATTGCCACAATGACTTGGGCCTCGCGACAGCCAATTCCTTGGCAGGTCTTCAATCGGGCGCGCGGCAAGTCGAAGTAGCCATGAACGGCATTGGCGAACGTGCTGGCAATACCGCTCTCGAAGAAGTGGTCATGGCCTTGCACACACGCCCTAAGCTTTACGGATTGCGCACCGGCATCGTCACCGAACAACTGCAGCGCACCAGCAAACTGGTCAGCAATCGTACCGGGATGATGGTGCAGCCCAACAAGGCGATCATCGGCGCGAATGCCTTCGCCCATGAAGCGGGCATTCATCAAGACGGGGTGCTCAAAAACGAAGCCACCTACGAAATCATGCGCCCAGAAACGGTGGGAGTGAGTCGCTCACACCTCGTGCTGGGCAAGCACTCAGGTCGCCACGCTCTAAGCGCCCGCCTGGGCGAACTTGGTTACTCCCTCCAAACCGAGGCATTGGACAATGCCTTCGAGCAGTTCAAACGCATCGCGGATCGCAAGAAGGTCATCACCGACGCCGATTTGCTCGCCTTGGTCACAGCCCATAGTCAACATGCGCAGGAGTTCATCGCGGTCCAGGCGATCCAAATCAGCTCGGGCTCAACAGGCATGCCCACCGCAACGGTGCGTCTCAGTCTTGCCGATGGGTCCGAACAGGCGCAGGCCGCCTTAGGCACGGGGCCCGTCGATGCACTGTTCAAAGCCATCGATACCCTCACCGACGAAAAGGTTGAACTCCTGGAGTACAGCGTGCACGCCGTCACCGAAGGAATCGACGCCCTTGGCGAGGTCAGCGTTCGTCTGCGCGCACAAAACACCCACACCCGCCTCAACCCCCAGCGTGGACAGGATAACAACCCCATCTTTCATGGCTATGGCGCCGATACCGACGTGCTTATGGCCAGCGCCAAAGCTTATATCGCGGCGCTTAATCGCATGATCGCGGCGCGACATGCCACCCCATCCTCCTCACCTTCTCAACACGCAGTGAACGACCATGCCACAAACACTCTTTGATAAAGTCTGGGATCAGCATCTTGTCGCCCAGCAACCCGAGCGGCCCGCCGTACTCTACATTGACTTGCATCTTATCCACGAAGTCACCTCTCCTCAGGCCTTCACCAACCTGCGTACACGCGGCATCAAGGTCAGGCGCCCCGATCTCACCGTGGCCACCATGGATCACTCCACGCCCACCACACCGAAGCATCTACGGGTACTGGACCGCGAATCCGAAGCACAGCTCACCATGCTGGCCAACAACTGCAAGGAATTCGGCATTCGTCTCTACCCGATGGGGGACGACCGCAATGGCATCGTTCACGTCATTGGCCCCGAGCTTGGCCTGACACAACCCGGCAAAACCATCGTCTGCGGTGATAGCCATACCTCCACCCACGGCGCCTTTGGCGCGCTCGCCTTTGGCATTGGCACCAGCGAAGTCGAGCATGTCTTGGCCAGCCAGTGCTTGCTCCAACGCAAGCCCAAAACCTTCGAGGTGCGCATCGAAGGCGCACTGCACGATCAGGTCACCGCCAAAGACATCATCTTGGCGCTTATCGCGCGCATCGGTACCGACGGTGGCACCGGTTATGTGCTCGAATATCGCGGCAGCGCCATCGAGGCCTTATCGATGGAAGGACGCATGACCGTATGCAACATGAGCATCGAAGGCGGCGCCCGTGCCGGCATGATCGCCCCCGATGCCACCACCTTTGAGTATATTGCCGGCCGTGAGTTCGCGCCCCAAGGCGCCGACTGGGACAAGGCCATCACACGCTGGTCTGGCCTCAAGAGCGATGACGACGCGGCGTTTGATCGCAGCATCACCCTCAACGCCAGCGAGCTCGCACCGATGATCACCTACGGCACCAACCCCGGCATGGGTGTTGCCGTGGACGCTCCCCTGCCCGACGCCAGCAACTTTAGCGACCCAGCTCAACGCAAAGCCTTCGATAAAGCAATGCAGTACATGGACCTCAAACCGGGTCAAACAATTCTGGGGCAACCCATCGATGTAGTCTTCATCGGCTCCTGCACCAACTCCAGGCTTCCCGACCTACGCCAGGCCGCCAGCGTGCTCAAAGGCCAACGCGTAGCCTCAAACGTACGTACCTTGGTCGTTCCCGGATCGCATCAAATCAAAAAAGATGCCGAGGCCGAAGGCTTGCACCAAGTCTTCATCGATGCGGGCGCTGAGTGGCGCGAGCCAGGTTGCTCGATGTGCATTGCCATGAACGGCGACGCCCTCGATCCTGGCCAGTACGCGGTGAGCACTAGCAACCGCAACTTCGAAGGACGGCAAGGTCGCGGCGGACGCACCTTCCTAGCCTCTCCTCTCACTGCTGCCGCATCGGCAATCAAAGGCGCCGTCGCCGACCCTCGCACCCTCACCTCGGCTTAAAAAGGACTTTTGACCATGGCTACCTTTTCTTCAGTGCAATCCCATCTCATTCCCCTGTTGGCCGATGATGTCGATACCGACCAAATCATCCCCGCGCGCTTTTTGAAAGTCACCACCAAAGAAGGCTTGGGCGACAAGCTTTTCTCGGACTGGCGTTACTTGCCCAGTGGCGAGAACAATCCCGAGTTCATCCTCAATCATGCCGATTTGCAAGACGCTCAGATTTTGCTTGCAGGCAACAACTTCGGTTGCGGCTCCTCGCGTGAACACGCCCCATGGGCTTTGGTGGCGTGGGGCATACGGGTCGTGATCGCCCTTTCTTTTGCCGATATCTTTCGCAACAATGCCCTCAAGAACGGTCTCATTCCTGTGGTCGTCGATGCTGAGACCCATGCCAAACTCATAGCCCTCGCTCAGGATCAGAGTCACCCCAAGGTGACAGTCGATCTCAACAGCCAAGCCTTGCAATTGCCCGACAGAAGTCACCACACCTTTCCCGTCGACAGCTTTGCCCGGCATTGCCTGCTCAATGGCATCGATGAACTGGGATATATTCTCTCGATGGAAGAGCAGATCAAACACTACGAAGCGCGATGTCAGACCGGATAAGCATTTACGACACCACCTTACGCGATGGAACGCAGCGCGAGGGACTCTCGCTTTCCTGTAACGACAAGCTTCGTATCGCTCGCC
Source organism: uncultured Polyangiales bacterium (assembly GCA_964456305.1). Lineage (GTDB taxonomy): Bacteria > Myxococcota_A > Polyangia > Polyangiales > CAYWAT01 > CAYWAT01. The sequence continues at coordinate 3,205 of CAYWAT010000175.1, forward strand.
GTTTGGATGCACTGGGCATCGACTTCATCGAAGGCGGATGGCCAGGGTCCAATCCCAAAGATGTGGAGTTCTTCGAACGCGCACAACAGGAGCAATGGCAGCACGCTCGCATCACCGCCTTTGGTGCAACGCGACGCGCCAATACACGTGCCGATCACAACGACAATCTAAAGGCACTCCT
>CAYWAT010000176.1:0-3366 GCA_964456305.1 uncultured Polyangiales bacterium
CGCCTGGCATGTATAGGAAAAGCATCGAGAGCGCCCATGAAATGGGTAGCAACGCTTGGCATGCCTAGAAATTTCAGAAGCGAGCGCCTGCAAAGCAGGTAGCAGCGCGTAGTAACGATGGAACTTCCAACACCTGGTACCTATCCAAAGCCTAGTGCTACGCACCGCCAGCTTATAAAGCTGGCACGGCTTGGGGCAAAATCCCTTGTGGGGATTTTGGGCGCACTCAAACTCAAAACAAATTGAGAGCGATCTAGCACTGTCAGTCTTTAAACTGTCCGCCCAAGGCTGCCATGCCCTTAACCATACGGCGCATGTCATCGATGGAGCCATCCCCTGCATAGGGCAGCAGGATGGTGGTGCCTTCGTTGTTGGAAGCATCGCGAATGGTTTCCCACTGGTTGGTCATGGTGATGAAGGCAAGCAGTAGGGATTCGTCTACGTTGGGGGCGCCTTTTTTGAGCTCGTCGATACTCTCGGCAAAACCGCGCGCGATTTCGATGCGCTGCTGAGCGATACCGGTACCCTGCAAACGCTTGGATTCAGCCACACCCTCGGCTTCTTTAACGAACTTAATTTTCAGGGCCTCGCCCTCCATGCTAGCGGCATCTTGAGCACGCTTTGCAGCAATGACGCGGTTGAAAGCATCGACGACATCTTCAGTGGGTTGAGGCTCATCCACCAGCACGGCTTTGATGGTGTAACCAAAATCATAAAGCTGACGACCTAAGGTTTGCTCGATCACCGTTTGGATTTTGTCTTTATCCGAGTAGAGCTCATCGAAATCCATGGAGTTCGCCTCGGAGCGAATCTTGGCCAAGATGTAGGACTCGATCTGCTGTTCGGGATTATCGAGCTCGTAAAAAGCCTTGGCGACATTTTCGCGATCGACCACATACTGCACCGCTACCGGCAGGGTGACGAAAACGTTGTCCTGGGTTTTGACGCTCACATTGGCCCGCAACTCGCGCACGCGCAGGTTGACCACACCAACCACGGTATCGATAGGCCAAGGCGCTTTGACACGTAGACCCGCCTGCTTGACGTCATGAAAACGACCAAAACGCTCCACCACTTTGGCGGTCTTTTGGCTGATAACCAGGACCATGGACTTGAGAAAAATCAAGCCAAAGGCGATGAGAACAACGGGGAGGACTAGAAATTCCATGGCAGTGCTCGCGTCTGATAGGGCGCTGATGATCAGCGGGGGTGGGTCAGGCTTGTACTACACTTTGCTGTGCTCGCCAGCGCAAAGCATGGTCGGCTAACACGATGGCCACCATGGCTTCGGCCATGGGAACGAAACGGGGCAACAAGCAGGGATCATGGCGTCCTTTGGTGCGTATCGTCGTCGCGTTTCCGGCGCGATCCACCGTGCTTTGCTCCAAGGGCAAGGAACTGGTGGGCTTAAGCGCTGCCCGCAGCACGATGGGCTGACCACTGGAAATCCCCCCTAGCATCCCGCCATGACGGTTGCTTTTTGTATCAATGCCGTGGGGCAAGGTGCTGTCGGGAACAAAGACGTCGTTGTTTTCGCTACCGCGCAAGGTCGCACAACCAAAGCCGATGCCATACTCGACGCCTAAAACGGCAGGCAAGCTAAAGAGGGCCTTGGCTAAATCCGCTTTGAGTTTATCGAAAACGGGTTCACCAAGTCCGGCAGGGATATCGCGTGCAACGATCTCCGCGACACCGCCGATGGAGTCTTGCTGTTTTCGCACGTCCTCGATGCGCTTGATCATGGCCTTAGCAGTGGCTTCGTCGGGACAACGCACGGGATTGGGGCTGCCGTCTGCAAAGTGCTCGACCTGATGTAAGGTCACCGAGGCGGGATCCACCTGCGCACGGATGTCACCCACCTGCAGCACATAACCCAGCAGCTCGGCACCGTACATCTGCTGCAAGATTTTCTTAGCCACGACCCCTGCCGCGACCCTCGCGACGGTTTCGCGGGCACTGCTGCGTCCTCCGCCCCGGTAGTCGCGAAAGCCATATTTGGCATCGTAGGTGAAGTCAGCATGACCGGGGCGATAGAGTTCGGCGATGTTGCCATAGTCACGGCTGCGCTGGTCGGTATTGCGCACCATAATAGCGATGCTGGTCCCGGTGGTAAGGCCCTCAAACACACCTGCGAGAATCTCAGGCGCATCGGGCTCTTTGCGCTGCGTGACGATTTTGCTTTGCCCCGGACGCCGCCGATCGAGGTCGACCTGCAGGTCTTCCACCCTCAGGGCAATCCCCGGCGGACAGCCATCGATGATGACGACGTTAGCAGGACCGTGACTCTCACCCGCCGTGGTGATGCGAAAAGAATGACCGAAGGAATTACCAGGCATGCTTCCGTTCGCTTAGTCCCTTTAAGCCTAAAACGCTAAGGCATAGAAACTAATTCGTAAACGGAGACTGTATCAGAGGAAGCAAACACTCTTTCAATAAAAGATATCCTGGACGTTTTTTCGGACCTAATGCGATACTTATTTGGTTGTAGCTCACGCTCTCTGGGAGACGCACTTCTATCACCTTACGCTTGAGAAGGTAAGTTGTCTTATTAGGTACATAAACAAGTGCGCGTTCTTCGCGATTATTGTTAATGTAAATCGTATTCTTATACCAATAAGATGCCGATATATCACCTTTAGGGCTTGCGATCTCTATTCTCATGCCACTGATATTCGTATCGGGATTCTCTGACCTTATATGGCTGCGACCGACTGCACTCGCTGACATTGTATCAGTTTGGTAAGATGCACAAATCCATGAATTAAACCAATCGGGCTGACTTTTGTTGGTCGCATTATCGATCAACTCACCAGCCATATGAGTATCCTCATCAATTGCACATCCGCTAAGTAAACAAAAAGACATCAATAAAATAAACAATGAATAAGTAAGCTTCGATTGCATTGAAATAAACCTCCATTTCAAGACAATAATTATCTAGATTAGTAGAGGCCTACAGTGAACCGAGCTGACCTAAAAGTCAATCACACGAGAATTTAATCAGCGTGTTTGAATTTATTGCCCTTTAAGTTTCGCTTTGAGCTTGGGGACGTAGTTGTCTTTGTTGCATTGGGGCGTGCGGCTTAGGGCCAGGCTATTGGCAGGGATGTCTTGGGTCACGGTGGTCCCGGTTGCGACATAAGCGTCTTTGCCGATGCGCAGGGGTGCTACCAGCTGGGAATCGCTGCCCACAATTACACCGTCTTCGAGCACAGTGGTGTGTTTTTTGAAGCCATCGTAGTTGCAAAAGATGGTACCCGCGCCGATGTTAACGCCATCGCCAACCACCCCGTCACGAAGATAGGATAGGTGACTGGCTTTCGAGCCCACCCCGCCCACCACCAACAAGGGCCTGGTGGCCGCGAC
>CAYWAT010000177.1:0-3203 GCA_964456305.1 uncultured Polyangiales bacterium
TAGCTATCGCCAGGTACCAGGAGCGAAATCAGCAAGGGGCAGAGCAGGATGAGAGTGGCCAGTGGGCAAAAAACAAGCACCCGGGGCAGGTTAGGGACCTGGGTGGCGCGATCTTTGGTGCAGGGATGCAATGCCCGCTTGCCTCTCTGTTGAGCGTTGCCATGATTCGAGGGCAGCATGGGGCAGATTTCACCCGAAACCTTAAACGAGATTCGCATGCGCACCGATCTGGTCGCCTTGATTGAGGAGTACGTGACCTTGCGGCGGGTGGGGGTGAACATGCGCGGCCTTTGTCCTTTTCACGGGGAAAAGACGCCCTCCTTTTATGTGCATCCCGAGCGCAATCGCTTTCATTGTTTCGGCTGTCAGATGTCGGGGGATGCCATTACCTTCCTGAGGGAGATCGAGGGTTGTGAGTTTATCGAAGCGGTTCAACGCTTGGCCGAGCGCGCGGGCATCGAGGTGCATGAAGAACAGGGACAAGCGAGGAATTCGCGTCGCAGCCAAACGCAACGCCAGGCATTGCTGGCTATCCACACCCTCGCTCAGCGCTTTTTCCTCGCCCAATGTCAGCGCCATCGTCATGGACACCTCGCGCTCGAGGCCTACCGCAACCGCGGCATCAGCGATGAGCTCGCCACGCGTTTTGGCTTGGGCTATGCGCCCGCCGAGTGGGATGGTTTGACCCGCTATCTGCAGACGCAGCGCGCCTCCTTGCGCGCTGCAGAACATGCGGGCTTGATTGCAGCGCGAAAATCCGGCGCTGGTCATTACGACCGCTTTCGCCATCGCCTGATGTTTCCTATCCGTACGACCCGGGGCGAGGTGATCGCCTTTAGCGGGCGCATTCTGCCCGCCATCGAGAACACAAAGGAGAGCGCAGAAGGGCAAGCGCCGCCCAAGTACATCAATAGCCCCGAGCATGGTCTGTACAAAAAAGGCGAGGTGCTCTTTGGTCTCGACCAAGCGCGTCTGAGCATGCGCAAGCAGGAGCAGGTGCTCTTGTGCGAGGGCAACTTTGACGTGCTCGCCTTGCATCAGGCTCAACTGAGTTACGCGGTGGCCCCCTTGGGAACCGCGCTGGGGACGGCCCAGGCTAAGCTGCTGCAACGTCTTGTCCCCAACGTGACGCTGATCTTAGACGGCGATGCTGCTGGCGAAAAAGCCACGGAGTCGGCCTGTCATATCTTGCTCGAGGAGGGACTTAAGGTGGCCATCGTGCGTCTGCCGCCAGGCGATGACCCGGATAGTGTTGCTCAGCGCGAGGGTGCCGACGCGTTGCGTCAGCGTGTGGCGCGCGCGCTGCCCGCCCTTGATGATGTGATCGAAAGCAAGCTAAGGCAGGTGGGCAGTGACGCTCATGCCAAAGGTCTCGCCATCCGTGCCTTGCGACCCTTTGTGCAGCGTCTTCGCGATCCCATGACGCGGCAGATGTATATCGAACGCATTGCCCAGCGTTTTGACATCCGCGATATCCGCACCTTGCAAAAAGAGCTGCTGACCCGAGAGCTCGCGTCGCGCAGGGTGAATCAAGACGGCGCGGCGCTGCACTCCACGACAACACATGATTTCCATGAAAGCCTAGAGCATGCTATGGTCGGCCTGGTGTTGGAGCATCCCTCGTTGATTAACCTGCCGGACCTGGATTCACTCGGCGACCTTCTAAGTCTTAAGCCACTTGTCGACATTGTGAATCACCTGCGTTCGCAAGCATCGCACGCCGACGCCGATAGCGCGCCACTGCTTGCCGCAGTGCAGGATGATGCCCACAAAGCATGGCTTGCCGGGCGTCTCGTCAAGCAAGAGCATGCCCTCGACGATGCCCGCGAGCGTCTGGTGCACGGCATGACCCAACTGCGCAAACGCAGCGTCGAGGCTCGGTTACGCAGCTTGCAACAACGCATCCTACAGGCTCGGCGCGAGGGTGATGCCGATCGCGCAAACGCGCTGATGCGACAGCGCATGGACCTATACCGCAGCATGGCAACCGCACCAAACCCCTGAGGAGAGAGACTGAATGGCGACCAAGAGCAAACCCGCAGCAACATCCCCCAAACGCTCCAGCAAGGCGAAGGCAAGTGCTCCCGCCGCCAAAAGCTCGTCCAAACCTAAGGCTGCAGGAAAGCGCAAAGCGGCCTCCAGTGCGCCAAGCGCGGCGGCATCCACGCCCGAAAATGCGCTCGACCTCTTGCTGAACCGCGGCAAAGAACGCGGCTACCTCACCTACCAAGAGATCAATCAAAGCATTCCCGCGCAATCCCTCGATATCGAGCAGGTGGATATGCTGATCGCGCGTCTGCATCACGCCCAGGTGGAGGTGGTGGAGAACCCCTCGCAGTATCGCGGTGCGGCCAAACGCAATGCGACGCAGCGCTCGGTGCAACCCCCTGCCTCGACACCCGCACCTGCGCGCAGCTCGGTGCCTCCCTCCATGGACGACGCCATGCAATCGCGCTCCAACGACCCCGTGCGCATGTACCTGCGCAAGATGGGCTCGGTGACCTTGCTTACGCGTGAAGGCGAGGTGGAGATTGCCAAGCGCATCGAAGAGGGAGAAAACCATGTCTTTGACGTGATCCTCAACTCGCGTGTGGGTATCGCGGAGATCATCCAGCTGGGCGACGACGTCAGTGAAGGCACGCTCAACGTGCGCGACGTGAGCAAAGACACCGAAGGCGAGGAGGCGAGCGACGTCAACGAAGAGAAAGCCAAGACACGGTTTTTTCGTCTGATCGACCAAATCAAAAAACTCGAGCAGGACAACAGCAAGATCCGCAGCACCTTAGAGGCGCCCAAGGCCAAGCTGGCTGACAAAGAGCGCAAAAAACTCGAGCAAACTCTCGATCAAAATCGCAAAGAGAGACTGCAGGCGGTGCGCGCCGTACGACTCAGCAAAAAACAGGTCGACCGCATCGTGGCCCGCATCAAGGGATACATTCGTCGTGTCGACGAAGCCGAAGGGCGCATTGCCGATATTGATCAACGTCTTGGCGGCAAGCTCAGCGCGCGTGACTTGCCCGAAACCATCGACGCGATGCGGGAGAGCCCAGAGGCGCAAAAGAAGCTCAGCGCTCAATACGGCATCTCCTTGGCTAACCTGCGTTTGCTGCACGAGTCCCTCAAAGAGGCCGAAAAGTCCATTCGCAGCGTCGAAGAGAACATGGGACAGCCCATCGAGCTGCTGCGCGCCACCTATCAAAAGC
>CAYWAT010000178.1:0-3166 GCA_964456305.1 uncultured Polyangiales bacterium
CGTACAGATAGTCTGGACATCGACACAGAGATGACTAAAGAGGAAGACTCATTAGGGAGCATCATCGCTTATGAATGACGTCATGATCGAAGCTCAGGGGCTGTCCAAACGCTACGGCTCCATGCTTGCGTTGAGCAATGTGAGTTTTCGGGTGCACAAGGGAGAGGTCCTCGGTTTTCTGGGACCTAACGGTGCCGGCAAAACCACCACCATGAAAATCCTCACCTGCTACATCGCAGCTACGGAGGGCATCGCCACCGTCAATCAGTGCGATGTCTCCGAAGACTCGTTGGGCGCTCGCCAAGCGATTGGCTATCTGCCGGAAAGCACACCTTTGTATGTCGACATGCAGGTGCACGAGTATCTGCATTTCATGGCGCAGATGCGCGGGGTGCCTAAAGACAAGCTCAACCAGCGTATCAAGAGCGTGATCGAAAGCACCTCCATCGGCGACGTGCTGCATAAAGAGATACGCCAGCTCTCCAAGGGCTACCGGCAGCGGGTTGGCGTGGCGCAGGCCATCGTGCACGAGCCCTCGGTGCTGATCTTAGACGAGCCGATGAGCGGTTTGGACCCCAACCAGGCTACCGAGATTCGCGATCTCATCCGCGAAATCGGTCGTGAGCGCACCGTGATTTTGTCGACGCACAATCTCGCCGAGGTGCAAGTGACGTGTCAACGCGTTTTGATCATCGCTAAGGGCAAGCTCGTCGCCGATGACACTCCCGATCAGCTGCAAGCTCGGACGGGCAAGGCGCGCTTTTTTGCGACCCTGCTGGCGCAGTCGCTGAATGCCGACAACGATGCTGATGCGGTGCGCAAAGCCGAGCAACTCTTTCAATCTTTGGCAGCGCAGTCGCAGATCAAGGTGTCAGCCCCTCACCATGGCGAAATCAACGTGGAGATATCGCCGCAAGAAGACCGCGATCTGCGCGCCGATATCTTCCGCGCAGCTGTCGAGTCCCAGGCGGTGCTTGTAGGGCTGCGTCGCGAAAGTGAAAACCTCGAGCAGATCTTTCGTCAGCTTACCCTCAGCGATACGGCCGACGATGCTGCGCCCGCCGACGCACCGTCTCAGCCTCAGGAGGTTCAGGATGCGTAATATGTGGATTATCGCGCAGCGCCAGTTCCGCAGCTATTTCAACGGACCCGTTGCCTACATCGTCATCAGCATTGTGCTGACCCTTCTGGGCGTGTTCTTTTGGAACACCTTCTTTCTCTTTGGCAAAGCCACGCTGCGAGAGCTTTTCAATCTCTTCCCCATCTTTTTGATGTTTGCTGCACCGGCCATGACCATGGGTTTGCTGGCCGAGGAGAAGCGCACCGGCACCATCGAGCTGTTGATCACCATGCCCCTGCGCGACAGCGATGTCATTTTGGGCAAGTTTCTCGGCGTCTTTCTGCTCTATGCGGTGCTGTTAGTCCTTACCTTGTCCTATCCCATCAGCGTCTCGACCTTGGGTCACTTGGACTGGGGTCCGGTATGGGCGGGCTACCTTGGGTTGCTGCTGCAGGGCAGTGCGATGCTGGCTATCGGGCTGTTGGCGTCCAGTTGGACGGACAATCAACTGGTGGCCATGTTTACGGGAGCCTCGATTTGCTTCGCCTTTTGGGTGATTGACCGCTTTTTGCCCTTTTTGCCTACGGCTGCTGCCTCGGTGTTTGAGTGGCTCTCCTTTGACTACCATTTCCGCAGCATGGCGCGCGGGGTCATTGATACGCGCGACCTGATCTATTTCATCTCGGTGATAGCCTTTGCGCTCGTGCTTGCCTTCCGTTCCTTAGAAAGCCGTCGGTGGAGATAACTATGGCATCTGCGAAATCACCTCGTCACAAGGCGCGCGAGTCCATTGGTTTTCTCGTTATTCTCGCGGCCATTCTAGTTGTCCTCAACGTCCTCGGAATCTTTGCTTCAGCCCGCGTTGATTGGACGAGCAACGAGCTTTTCTCGCTCTCCGAAGGTTCCGAGTCACTCGCCGGAGACCTTAAGGATCGCATGGAGGTCACCGCTTACTTTACGGATGACCTGCCGCCTCCTTTTAATGCGACGCAGCGCTACGTCCGGGACATATTGGCCGAGTACAAGTCGGCTTCGAAGGGCAAGATCCACACTCGCTTCATCAATCCAGATACGGATGACAAGCGTGCGGATGCCGAAGCCGATGGTGTGCAACGGGTCTCTCACCAAGTGGTGGAGAACGACAACGTCAGCGTGCGCGAAGGCTATCGCGGCGTGGTGATCAAGTACTTGGGCAAGCAACATGCCATTCCCGTCATCGAAGACACTTCGGGGCTTGAGTATCAAATCACCCAGGCGATGCGTCAGCTCACCGGCGATAAGACCTCGGTAGGCATTATCTCTGGGCATCAGGGGCCCACGTTGGCCAAGGGACTGAGCTCGCTGCGGCAGGCCTCTCTCACCTATGAGCTGAGTGAAGTGTCTGCCGACAAAGCGATTCCAACAACGCTCAAAGCTGTTTTGCTTATTGATCCTCAGGGGGAGTTGAGCAGCCAGGAAATAAAACACCTCAACGACTTTGTGATGCAGGGCGGTGGCTTAGGCGTGTTTGGCGGCGCGATGGCAGTTGCCCTAGGACAGGGACCACCGCAGGCAAAAACAATTCAAGGCAACATCAATACTCTGCTCAAGCCTTGGGATCTTGCGATGGAAGCCAACCTCGTGGCCGATTGGCAGTGCAGTCGGGCGCCTATGCGTGGCCCCTTGGGGATCCCTGTAGCAGTGCCTTATCCGGCCGTGCCTATCGTCACCCCCAGTGAAGAGCAGATGGAGCATCCGGTGATGTTTAAGCTCACCTCCACGGCCTTGCCCTTTGTCTCGCAGCTGCGTTTGTTAAGCAAAAGCAAGCCTAAGAGCTACACGCGTACGGTGTTGGTTCAGTCCTCAGAAAATTCGTGGTTTCTTGAGGGAGAGTCCGTCGGTTTAGAGCCACGTCGACCCCAAGAATGGCCACAAGAAAGCAAGTCTGGCCCTTTCAACCTGATGGTTGCGCTTGAAGGTAAGGTGCCCAGTTTGACCTACAGCGCCATGAGCCAAAATGGCGCTGATGGTGCTGCTAATGGACCCGCAGCTGCCACGCGTTCTGCCCGCGTTTTGGTTGCCGGCTCGGGAGCCTTCTTGCGCGACGAGTTATTGCCATCGCCACAG
>CAYWAT010000179.1:0-3097 GCA_964456305.1 uncultured Polyangiales bacterium
GAGGGCAGTCTAGCGCTTTGAGTTATTCCCATCACCTATTCTCTTTCCATCGCCCCCAATGATCGTGTCTTTGTGCTTACCGGGGCCGGTATCAGCGCGGAGAGCGGTCTCAAAACCTTTCGCGATGGCGATGGTTTGTGGGAAAATCACGCCGTCGAAGAGGTCGCAACGCCTGAAGCTTGGCAGCGCGACCCGGCCTTGGTGTGGCGCTTTTACAGCGACCGGCGCGCACAAGCCGCTGCAGTGCAACCCAACGCGGCGCATCAAGCCTTAGCTCAGCTCGAAGCAAAACTGAGCGAGCGTTTCTTCTTATGCACACAAAATGTCGACGACCTGCATGAACGCAGCGGCTGCACATCGGTGGTGCACATGCATGGATGCTTATTTGAGAGTCGCTTGGAGCGCGAAGCCTGTGCATCCTGCCCCTATCAGGGCATCATCGACGACCGACGCCTTTACCAAAGCCTCGACGAGGTTCCCCGCTGTGCCTGCAGGCATCGACTCAGGCCACACATCTGCTGGTTTGGCGAGGTGCCCTTTGCCATGGACCTGATTATGGCTGCTCTCAACCGCTGCACGGTTTTCATCACCATCGGCAGCTCGGGCTCGGTCTATCCGGCTGCGGGGTTTGTGAGTCATCTTGCCGCGAGCGGGCGATCAACACGGCGCATCTACATCGGACCGGAGGCCCCAGACAACGCCCACGCCTTCAGCGAGTGTTATTTAGGCACCGCCACGGCGATTTTACCCGCTCTCTTCCAGCTGCGTTAATCGTCCGCGCTTTGTGCGTGTAAGTCGTAATGCTGGTAGAGCTCGCCATCGACAAAACCCAGGTTGCGATAGTACTGTCGCGTACCCACGGCCGAAATAACACAAAGCGCAGCGTAGCCCTCTGCCCGTGCATGCTGCTGAGCGGCTTCGACCAAGGCGCGCCCTAAGCCTTGATGCTGAACCCGCGTCGTCTGACGCTCTCCCACCGCCATCGCCGGGCCATAGACATGCACTTCGCGAATCAGGGCATGCGAGGCAAGCTCGGCAATGAAGCTTGCTTCGCTAGGCAAGGATAGACGGAGCAGTGCTGCAAGCTGATCATCGTCGTCCACATATTCCAGAAAGACGTCCTCGCCTGTGGCAGTGGCATAGTGGGTCTTGTGTAAATGCAAACTGTCCACATCCGGGCACTCTTTCTTGATTTCGCGACGACGGATGTCTTGGGATCGCTGGCCTTGCGCATGCAGCTGACGCTCCGCGAGCTCGCGCAGGTTGGTGGTACGGTTGCCCGCCACAATATCGTCCGAGGGGATGTCACGAATCACCCGACTCAAGCGACAATAGCGGGGCGTGGAGCGAAATACGATCATCAGCAGTGCGAGCAACTCATCCCGGGCATAAGGCTGCCACTCCCCGCGCTCATAAAACTGCATCAACTCCGCACTTTCGATCAAACTGCAGGGATAAACCTTGAGCTCGTCGGGACATACGCCCTGGCGAGAATCAAAAAGGCGCTGAAAATCTTCGCCATCACGTATCACGGACGAACCCAGCAGGTTGGGCATCCAGTGGGCCATGATCTTGAAGCCCGCGCGCCGCAGCAGATCACAAGCCTGCCGGCTTTGGGTCGCCGTATGCCCCCTTTTGTTGCGACGCAGCACCTCCTCGTTGAGGCTTTGAATGCCAAGCTGCACTTTGGTGCAGCCCAAGCGACGCAGATGCCGCACTTCATCCTCGCTCACATAGTCAGGACGCGTCTCCAACACCAATCCCACACAGCGACAGGCAGCCTGCGCATTGTCGCGCTGTAACTCTCGCAGTGTATCCCAACCCAGAGGCCTTTCAGTCGCATGCATCAAGTCATCGCTAAGGTGTTGATGCTGCTTAAGGTGACGCGATAGGCGTTTGTTATAGGACTCGCTGAGATCGCGGCCGTCCACGAAGCGCGGCAAGGACGACGTTTTATAATCGAGAGGCAAGGGCTTCTGCCGACCATCGATACCGGCACCAAAATCGTTCATCGCCAATAAACACTGCCCCACAAACCACCTTTGATAAGGCCGCGGATAAAAAGACCAGGTCCCGCCCAAGACAATGAGCTCCACCTTCTGCGTCGAATGCCCCAAGGCGCGAAAGACCGCTAAGCGATTCCAGGTCTGCAGATAGGGGTGAAAGCCGTTGTCCTCGGCTCGCTGCGCGCCGGGCTCGTCGGACAAGTAACTTTTAGGCATGCGCAGGTCGTTGGGGCAAAAGATGCATTGCCCTGGACAGGGAAAAGGCGGCGTAAATACGGTCACCGGCACCACACCGCTTTGGGTGCGGGTGGGCCGCATCTGGATGAGCTGGGTAAAACTGCCCTCGTCGAGGCCAATCTGCGCGTCTTCGGCGAACAAACGAAAGCCAGCCAAAAGTTCGCTGCGCGAAAAGAAGCCGCAGCCATCGCGGGGATAACGACGCAATAAGGGGCGCAGGATGTTTTCCTGCAATTGCTGGGGGCTCAACGCCTGCTCGCAGTTTGCAAGTGCAGCATCAAGCCCTTTGAGAATGGCGACCAAATTCTCGCGATGCCGCAACACGGCCTGCGTATCAAAAGGAGGACGGCTGCGCCGGGCTGGCGGACGATCGGCAAGTGAACGGTAGACCTGAGGCATTGGAACAAACCATCCCCAGCATCGCAATGCATCGCGCACCGGGGCGTCCTAACCTAAACTCGGCCCATGCAGGTCTCAACGCAAAAGACGCTCGCAGCGATTAACGCAGACTTTTATGCCGGGATCTGCGCACAGGATTTTGACCGCACCCGGCAAGCGTCCTGGCCCGGTTGGCAGCGGGTAATGCAGCATTGGCCAAGTCAGCAAAGCAAGCAGCGCTGTTTGGATCTGGGCTGCGGCAACGGGCGCTTCGCAGCCTTTGTACAGCAACAGCTGTCCGCACCTATCGAGTACCTGGGGATCGACTCGAGTCAGGCCCTCATCGCCATGGCAAAGCAGGCGCAAAGACCACGTCATCCCGGTAGCATCCTGCGCTGGCAACAGGGTGACATCTGCAAGGTCGAGGCGGAGTGGCAGCAGAGCGGCTTTGACCTGGTGGTGCTCTGGGGTGTGCT
>CAYWAT010000180.1:0-3038 GCA_964456305.1 uncultured Polyangiales bacterium
AGCAGGTAAACATGATACCAAACCCAAACTAAGTAAGATGCTTAAACACTTTATTGTATACTGCATAACTACCCTTTTTTACTGCTTTCGTGCATTGATTATCGACCTATTTAAGGGTCGAAAAATCCAAACGCATCATTCTGCGCTCGCAGCTTAGCAGAGACTATAACTGCCTCAATCGCTTGTAACGCGCTGTCGATCACTCAACTCGGAAGACGATTTAATGACGCGCTGGCAAAGGCGGCCATAGAGGCTGACCCATATCGGGCCGATGATGCAGGAAAACACGTGCATGTACCATATTCCATAGGGACGATCATCTATCGCTTGAAGGCACTTGAGCACGATGAAAAAAGGTAGATAAGAGAGCATAAACCCTGTGAGCAAACTGCGTGGCCAGCGGAATAAATGCTGACGCTGGCGCATAAGAATTACGAAAGGCCATGCCAAAAATAACCAGCCCTGCAGAACCAGCATCCCTCCAATATAGAAGATGCCGATAAGTAGTGCTTCTGCATCGTCTTCATAGGATGAAATCCCTAAGATTTGCCGATGGATAATGTACACCAGCAAATAGCAAATACCCAGAGAGACAATATGAGATGCCGCGATTGCAACCAAAGACAGAACCCCGCGTAGCATAACGCGCGGCGTATCTGGAGTTTGCTTAGCAGCGCTCATCGTAGACGGGATACAAGCCCAGTATTATTTAGTGATTCGTAACTTGAGGTGATTTCATGTTTAGGCTGCTGTTTGATGCTGATTTTGCATTAACTCTTTCAGAAATTCTGGTGCAAAATCGGCCCCATTAGGCCAAGTTATCGTCGCTCCAACGAGCACTAACGATTCATTCAATAGAATATTCGCGTTGCATTCCTAAAACGCCGCATCAAGCGATACTTCGCCTTTGACGCCCACTTGGTAGGCCGATACGCGGCGCTCGAAGAAGTTGGTCAGCTCCTGTACGTCTTGCAAGTCCATGAATGAAAAGGGATTGTTAACGCCGTAACGTTTGGGCAACCCCAGCATCAGCAAGCGTTGGTCAGCGGTATACTGCAGGTATTGCAGCATATCTTGTACGCCTAATCCGGCGACGCCCAAGCTCAGCAAATCTTCGGCAAACTGCAGCTCGCACTGGATGGCTTCGTCGAGCATTTGATTGATCTGGTCGGCCATCTGCGCATCAAAAAGATCGGGTTCTTCAGCACGCACGGTGCGCACAACCTCAAAGGCAAAAGCCATATGCGCGCTCTCATCGCGAAACACCCAGTTGGTACCCGCAGCCAAACCGTGTAACAAGCCGCGCGAACGCAAAAAATAGACGTAAGCAAAGGCGGCAAAGAAAAAGAGCCCCTCAATGCAGGCGGCAAAGCAAATAAGATTGAGCAAAAATTGCCGACGCTCCTCACGTGTTTGCAGCGTATCCAGACCTTGCACCGAATCCATCCACTTCATGCAAAACTGCGCCTTGTCGCGAATGGAAGGAATGTTGTCGACAGCAGCGAAGGCTTTCTCGCGTTCACCTGGATCTGGAATGTAAGTATCCAGCAAGGTCAAATAAAACTGCACATGCAGCGCCTCTTCGTAAAGCTGGCGCGATAGATACATGCGCGCTTCGGGCGCATTGATGTGCTTGTAGAGATTAAGCACCAAGTTGTTGGAGACGATGGAGTCGCCCGTCGCAAAGAAGGCTACCAACCGATGAATGAGATGCTGATCGGCCGCGTTCATGCGACTGTGCAGGTCGACCAGATCGGTAGCGAAATCCACTTCCTCCACCGTCCAGGTGTTTTTGATGGCATTGCGGTACATGTCGTAAAACACCGGGTACGCCATGGGTCGCAAGGTGAGATTCATGCCTGGGTCAAGCAGCATGCGTTTCGTGGACGCATTGGCTTGAGCAGACCATGCAGCATCGTGAGGCGTCAAAGAGGGATCAGGCATAACAACTCCTTTGTAGTTCTCTAAGCTTATTGACAGGCCTCACACACCTCGGGATTTTCGAGGGAACAGGCCACCGCATCGCGATCTTGCTGTCCGCTAGACGCTGCCGAAGAACCGAGGGTTGCCTTGGCAATGCGCGTAGCTGGACGTGAACGCAGGTAATAGGTGGTCTTGAGTCCCTTTTTCCAGGCATAGAAATACATGGAAGACAGGGCGCCAATGTTGGGATTTTCCATGAAGAGATTCAACGACTGACTTTGGTCGATGAAAGGCCCGCGATCGGCGGCCATATCGATGAGCGAGCGCATGGGAATTTCCCAAGTCGTCCGATAAATCAGACGCAAATCCTCAGGAATGGCATCGATATGCTGCACCGAGCCTTCGTGTTCTTTGATGTCGCTGCGGATTTCTTCGGTCCATAGCTGACGTTCTTTGAGGGCTTGCACCAGGTAGCGATTGATTTGCAAAAACTCGCCTGAGAGAGTTTCGCGCTTAAAGAGGTTGGAAAGCTGCGGTTCGATGCACTCGTAACAACCGGCAATGGACGCGATGGTTGCGGTGGGAGCGATGGCCAGAAGGAGCGAGTTGCGCAAACCATGCTCTTTGATGCGCGCTTTAAGCGCTTCCCAACGTGCACTGTCCTCAGGCTCAACGCCCCAGGCATCAAACTGCAGTTCGCCACGTGCGGCACGGGTCTCGGCAAAGGCGGGATGGGCGCCTTCTTCTTGGGCCAGCTCACAGGAGGTTTCGAGAGCAGCGTAATATACCGTCTCTTGAATGCGGCGCGAGAGTTCACGTGCAGCGTCGGAGTCGAAAGGTAAATCCAGCTGAAAAAACACATCCTGCAAGCCCATGACCCCTAAGCCCACCGGACGCCAACGCGTATTGGAGGACTGGGTGCTGGGGATAGGGTAGTAGTTGAGATCGATAACGCGATTGAGCTGCCGCACCGCCAACTTGGTGGTGTGGGCGAGCTTGGCATAATCCAGCTCTCCCTTGCTGAGATGACGCCCTACATTGATAGAGCCCAAGTTACACACGGCGGTTTCACCGGCCGAGCTCACCTCGATGATCTCGGTGCACAGGTTGGAGAG
>CAYWAT010000181.1:0-3036 GCA_964456305.1 uncultured Polyangiales bacterium
GCTTCCAAGGCAATAGCCAAAGCCCGATGCACGTGGCCACAAGGAGCAGGCCATCGAACACGATCATAACTCTAAAACGCCATGCGAGAGGCAAAGAGCGCCAGGCCAGCACACTCTGAAGCAACAACCCCAGGGCACACAAACCTGCCCCCGACACAATGCTCACCAGCAAACTGGAGAGCTGGGGACCCAACAGCACAAAAGCATCTGCCAGTCGCATGCGCGGAGTTCGTAAAGCTTCGGCCTGCGCGACCAAAAGGCTATGAAGTGCCAGCAAACACAACGACAGAGCAACGATGAGCCAGGCCAATCGCATCATGGCAGCGCGACGCGGATCGCGAACTGCCAAAGTGCGCGCCTTGAGTATCAGCACCAGCGACCATCCTACCCACAAGGCAGCGCTGAGATAATAAAGCCCCTGGCCATAAAGTGCCGGCATCGGCGAATACGCGCTTAGACCATGCCACTCTTGCCACAGCACCCACAGATGCGATCCCAAGGCAAGAAGTGCAAGTCCCAGGGTGAAAGCAATCAGCCCCTCAACAATGCGTGTAGTAGGGGGAGAAGAAGCCATGGCTGAAGCGCTCACGCACCCTCGGAACGCATCAGAGGAAATAGCAGCACATCTCGGATCGACGCTTGCTGGCACAAAAGCATCACAAGACGATCCACGCCCAAACCAAAACCAGCCGCCGGCGGCATCCCATGCTGCAAGGCTCGGATATAATCGTCGTCAAAGTCCATCGCTTCATCATCGCCCTGACTGCGGTTGGTCAGTTGGGCACGAAAACGCTCGGCCTGATCATCGGGATCGTTGAGCTCGTCAAAGGCATTTGCCACTTCGCGTCCATCGATAAAGAGCTCAAAGCGGTTAACCCAATCGGGGCGGTCATCGCAACGACGCGCCAACGGGGACACTTCAAAAGGATACTCGGTGATGAATACCGGTAGAGAGTGCTGCCCATCGTCACTTCGATAAAGCTGGGTGAGCTTGGTCTCCACCAAGGACTCAAAGAGAAAAAAGATTCGCCGTCCGTAACTTTGCTGCTTACGTGCATCGCCTTGTTGCGATGCGGGCAGATCTTGCACATACGAAGGCCAAAGTTTTTCGAGCAGCGTCGCATCCATAATATGCGCAGGTGTGAGCAAGGCATCGGAGTCCTGTTGCTGCAGTACATCGATAATGCTTTGACGCATGGTCACCCGCTGCCAATGGGCGTGCAGCGCAAAGGAGCGATCACTCGCAAACTGGGGGAAGTGCTCGCACACAACCGCATCGATCTGACGCAGCATGCTCTCCGTGAGCGATATCAACTCTTCGCAGGTGGCAAAGGCTTGGTAAAACTCGATCAGTGTGAACTCGGGATTATGCCGCGTGCTCACCCCTTCATTGCGAAAGGCACGACCAATCTCGTAGACACGCTCGAGCCCGCCAACCAGCAGGCGCTTGAGATACAGCTCTGGCGCAATACGCAAATAAAGAGGCATATCCAGAGCATTGTGATGCGTCAGAAAAGGCTTTGCCGTCGCACCGCCACGCACCGCATGCAGCATCGGAGTTTCAACCTCGAGAAAGCCTCGTGCATCCAAAAAAGCGCGCAGCTGCTGCACGATCAGCGCGCGGGCGCGAAAGACCTGCGCGATGTCTGGGTTGGCAAATAAGTCGACGTAGCGTTCGCGATAACGCTTTTCGATGTCTTTGAGGCCATGCCACTTGGCGGGCGGAGGCAAGAGTGCTTTGCCCACATGCTGGTAGTCACGCACACGCAATGCAGCCGCCCCAGTCTTGGTGCGCATCAACGCACCACACACCGCAATGTGATCGGCAAGATCTACCGACTTGAGCCATTGGGCCTGTGTCTGCTCAAGTTGGTCTGGCCGTACCAAGGCCTGAACATCGCCATGGCGCGTACGCAAAACAAAAAAGGGGCCGCGCTTGGCTACCAAGCGACCCGCGACGGTGTACTGAACAGCATCCTCGGCGACATCCGCCTCCATAGGCAATGCGGCACGCTTTGCCTCATCGTTGATGTATTGGAACATCTCGGCGCAGGCGCGATCCTGCGCTTCGTTAAGTTGAAATCGAGGATAGGCTGCGCTCCCCTGACGGTGGAGATGCTCGGCATGCGCGCGCCGGCTTGCCTGGAGTTCCTGTTCTGTGGCCACCTGTTAGTCCTCTTCCTTGGATTGCGATGATCGCTCTGACTGACGATTTGCCGATAACAGCAAAAAATCCTCGATGAAAGCATCAATGTCCCCATCGAGCACGGCTTGCACATTGCTGGCTTTGCGATCGGTGCGCTCGTCTTTGACGAGCTGGTAAGGCGCCATGGTGTAGGAGCGCACTTGGGAACCAAAGCCGTTTTCCATTTTGCTGCCGCCATACTGACGCTCGAACTCCGCTTCTTGCTCCTGACGCTTGAGTTCGTAGAGCTGACCACGCAGCATTTTCATGGCCGTAGCGCGGTTTTTGTGTTGGGAGCGCTCGGCTTGGCACTGCACGACGATGCCCGTGGGCTCATGGGTAATGCGGATGGCCGATTCGGTACGGTTAACGTGCTGTCCCCCGGCGCCGCTCGCGCGGTAGGTATCGACGCGCAGATCCTCGGTGGCGATTTCGATTTCGGTATCGTCCTCAAGATCGGGCACCACATAGACCGCCGCAAAAGAGGTATGACGCCGGGCATTGGCATCGTAGGGACTGATGCGAATCAAGCGATGCACCCCGTTTTCGGCGCGCAAACGCCCATACGCAAAGGCCCCTTTGATATGCAATGAAGCGTTTTTGATCCCCGCTTCATCACCGGGTTGCTGGTCAAGAATCTCAATCTGATACCCCTTGCTCTCACACCAGCGCAAATACATACGCAGCAACATGTCCGCCCAGTCTTGGGCTTCGACGCCTCCTGCACCGGGATGAATGGTCACCAAGGCATCGCTGCGATCCACCGGACCTGATAGCATGCGCTCCACCTCAAGCTCGCGCACGCTGGCTTGCAAGGCGGGAATCTGAGCCACCACATCCGCCACCATCTC
>CAYWAT010000182.1:0-2982 GCA_964456305.1 uncultured Polyangiales bacterium
ATCGGCTTGGCTGGGGGCTTCAATCCTGAGGCGCTACCCTCCATCGGCTTGGCTGAGGGCTTCAATCCTGAGGCGCTACCCTTCATCCGCGCGGTCGAGGGCGTCAAACCGTAGTCGATACCCTTCATCACGTTGGTCAACGGCGATAATTTCTTGGTCGGACCCCTTAATCGTTTGGCTGGAGGCGATAATTTTCTCGGCGAACCCCTTAATCGTTGAGTCGACGGCGATATTCGTTGAGTCGGACCCCTTAATCGTTTGGCTGGAGGCGATAATTTTCTCGGCGAACCCCTTAATCGTTGAGTCGACGGCGATAATTTCTTAGTAGCCGCCGTTATTAGTCAAGTAACCCTCTATAACGCAGCAGCGAGTGACCTTATCGCTTCTGCGGTGGTCATTAATCGTCATCCGCAGGGCTTGTATGAAATCTGCGATCTCGATGACCTAGGGCTAGATCGCTCTCAATTTGCTTTGAGCCTGAGTGCGCCCGGACCACAGCGACGAAGGCGTATTAAAGATACGTCGAGAAGCGAGGACCGGACGAAAACCAGGATCAGAGTGAAGTGAGGGCGGTCTAGGGTCAACCTAAGAAGGGTAGACCCGCATAGACACCTGCCTGGGTCACTCACTTCCAGCAGAGCTTGGCTCGGAACAAGGGCCGATGGTGAGCACGTTCGTGACGGCCTTACGACCTGCGTAGAGCACGAGGAAACGGTTGCCGGCGCTGTAGCGAGTCTCGATGCTACCAACGCCAAAAGGCTTGTGCACGATGAAGCCCTGCTCGTTGAGAGGTTGCTGATAGGGCGTCACCTTAGCAAAGCTTTGGGAACCCACCTGAGCATTGTAGAGCCTGCGCCCTTCTTGAGAGGCATCGATGTCAAAAACAAGCGGGCGCTGGGCATCGTTGATAAAGGCTTCGAGCCCTCGCTCCGGGTGCCTTTTGAGGATGGTGAGCATGGCTTCTTGCCCCTCCACGTAAAGGTCAGCGCGTGCAACCTCAGGGATATCGCAACGAAAGATGGGCTCTAAATCCGGGAGCGTGAAGACCTTACTGTATTCGTCGGCAAGAGGGATGTTGCTGGCCTTGTTAACCCCAGAATCGCCGGGCTCATGCTGAGCGCTGCACGCGACAAGCCCACATGCAAGCACCGCATGGAGTAAGACGCAGCGACGATATAGAAAAGAATGAAATGAACCCAACATGCCCCAGCCTCGCGACACGATAGCCTTGCATTAATACAGCAGGTAGCTCGATAAAAAGAGCGTTTATAGCACCGCTACCGAAGCTCCTCTGCTTGATAGCGCTGCACTCACTCGGCAGCGCATCAGCCGAGGCGCGATGGGAAGGCGCAGAGACACTATCTGTACCCTCCCCTTGGCAACTATGACCTGATTGTTACTCGCAAGGACCGAGGGTTAGCAGACGCTTCTTCGCCTCGTAGTCATAGTAGAGAACCATGCGTTGGTCGTCTCCGAGCCCATATAGTTCAGCACCGTCAAACCCAAAGCCATCCCGAGGGATCACGTTGTTGCCAGCACCTTGGGGTCGCACATAATGCTCAAGGGATGAACGCTCCGCGCCTGCAGCAGTCTGAAAAACGTGAGGCTCCGCATCGTGCTCGGGCAGTATGTCGTACCTGGGCTGGTGCGATTCCGTTAAGTAGAGGTCAAGCACCTTGGGATTGCGCTCCCATCTCTTGGCAACACCAACGTAAAACGCCCCACCTGGCCCTACGAAAACTCGTCCATCTACATCTTTATCATCTGGATTGATGTAAAGCTCTGCATGGATCTTATCCTCGACGGTGCAGGTGAAGATAGAAATAAAGTCCTCGGGGACTTTGGCGTGAACGAGGGACTCATACTCCTCGAAGATGTCGCGCTCAGACTGTTTATCGCCTGGGTTAATCCCTGCACTACGCGGCTCGGCAGCGCAGGCGTTAAGTAATGCAAGGGCGGTGGGTAATATAAGAATACAACTCAGTCTATAATTCATTAAGTGGCCTCTATACAGCTCGAGGGACAAGTTAAAATAAGCAGCGCCAGTGTTAGCGCCGGATGCTTATACCACAACTTTACAACCAAGCTACCTAAGCGCTTGCCACTCTATTCTCAGATTCTGCGCCAGGGGATGATTTTAAGGTAGGGGTCAGCGAACGTTCAAACCAACGCATGCAATCTGAATATCCGAAATTCAATTTGCAAGGTCAAGGTCGTGATAACGCAATGCCAAGGCAAACTTGCGTTTATAGTGGCAACCGGGTGTCCTATAGGCAGATGAAATTAAGAAGCGATATCTTGATTGGCACTCTGCTTTGCCTGCTTTCTTTCAACGCTGTGGCCCATGCCCAGGTAGATGAGGAGAAATCCGCAGAAGCACCCTCGCCCGCTGAGGAGAGAGCCGCGCCAGCCACAGTCGATGACACCAATGCGTCAACAGATGCGGACACAACTGAAAGCAGCGACGAGACAACTGACCACGAAACCCTCGATGCCAACACCGATGCCGCGCCAACCGAAGCCGCTGCGCCAACAGAACCAGCTGTCGCAGCAAAACCCGAGTCTACTGCCGTCACCAAACGCTCCGAACCCCTGCGTGCAGCACCGAGTAAGCTGGGCGCTCGTCTTGGGCACGAAATCGGTTGGGGACTGCTGGGATCCTTAGGGGGCTTTGCGGCAGGGTTTTTAGCTGGGGCATTGGTCGGAGGCATACCCTGCCTATTTCTTGATACAGGCACGATTATCTTTCCCGACGACGAGGCACTTGAGGAGGAGGATTCCGGCTTTACTTGCGGCAATAGCCTCGCATTAGGCGCAAGTCTTGGGGCAGTGATCACCATGCCCATCGCCACTGGCGCTGCGGCGCTGACGCCCCACTTTTCTTCCAACATTTTGGTCAGTTCTGCAGCCTCCAAAAGAGTCAGGCTACCAAGGTCGTCGACCAGTTTTTCTAAATCTGCCATTTTCAATTTCCTCCAAGAA
>CAYWAT010000183.1:0-2897 GCA_964456305.1 uncultured Polyangiales bacterium
ACCTCAAAGCCAGCGCATATACCGCATGCTGGTACACGCGGGTGCTGATTTTTGGACTACCAATTCGCATGGCTATGGGGTGCGCGACACTGCATCCATGATGAACCCCGAGTTGGATGCCTATGCAACCGACGGTATGATTCTCAACGTTGCTGCCGAGCATGATCTGGCGCTCGGTCCACATGGGCTCGAACCTCGATACGCGGCACGTCATGGTCAGCTAACGACCGACTTCTACAAACAGTTGGGCGAACTTCAACGCATACAAACGCTCAAGCTCTGGATCAACGATGGCGCTTCAACGCTCGTCAACGCGATGTTTGACGCAGGGCTTAGTGCTGCTGACGCACGGTTTGCGGCAGATAATCCTTTGGTCATAGCTGCCGGGTCCCCTAGCTACACCGGCACTGCACTCGTCACGCGGATGCTGGAGCAAGGTTGCGACGTCAATGGGACCAATGCCATGGGGTGGACGCCGTTAATTGCAGCCTCACACTCGCTTTACGACAGCAAGGGGGACATACTGCAATGCTTGCTGGAGGCTGGAGCCGATCCAAATCAGCGCAGTGACGAGCCATGGGGCGGTCATGCCGGTAAGGGCACAGGGCAGGTTTGGCCTTTAGAACGAGCAGCGGGGCGCAACAACGTGGATGCCTTAGAAACGTTGCACAGCAAAGGAGCCCTAATCAATCTCTTGCCCGCGGGGCCTTCAGCCCTGCTCACTGCCGTCCGCGAGAAAAATGAGCAAGCCATTGATTGGCTGCTGCGACATGGTGCCGATGTCGATTGCCGCACCTCGACGCTTTCGCCCCTAAGCCTTGCCGTCTCGCATGCGAACCATACCTTAGTCCGCCAACTCCTCGAGGCAGGCGCCAACCCCGATCCCCTGGATGAAAGCGATGGCTTCACGCCTTTACTCAGCGCCTGCAAAAAAGGAGATGCCGACTTAGTGAGCATGCTGCTCGAGGCAGGGGCTAATCTTGAACACCGAGATTACCATGATCGTTCGGCCATAGATTATGCCGATACCCGTCAGATTAAAGACCGCTTAGTAGGTTCTGCACCGCGCAAACTATGGACTAAAGTCAATCAAACCTTGCAACGACTCCTTGCAGACAAGCCTGAGCCTTTATGCCAAGTGCCCATGTCTGGTCTTAATGGCCGTATTGCGCGATTAGAGCTTTCTCAGTCTACGAAATCTCAATCCTCTCCACATCATGAATCACCTCTGAACAGCTCAGAGCTTGAGGCTGCATTGGCTGAACATAACTATCGCGGCGATACACCGCTCATGACCGCAGTGCTTTGGGATCATCAAGGCCTGGTCGATCAATTGCTGCAAGCAGGTGCAGATCCTACCCAAGCGAATGCCTCTGGAGACACAGCATGGACCTATTCAACGCTAGGTGGCTCGCGCCTAACCGCCTCGCAGATCACAGCAAAAAGCGAGGTCAATACAGCGCAACAGGTGGATTTGTATGCGCGCATCGAGCGCTTTAGTGAGGCACTCAAAGCCGGCGACTTGGAAAGGGTTTCGCATATGCTCGATGAACACAGCGTCGCGGTTAACTATCCAGCCCCTCGGCAAACGCCTTTGCAAAGCGCTATCAAAGCCAACGATCCGGCGATGGTTGAGCTACTCCTTGCCAAAGGCGCCGACCCGGAGGTCACGGCAGTGCATTTTATGCGTCCCCTCGTCATGGCTGCCAAACTCAACACCGAAGATCCCAGTATTGTGCAGCAGCTGATCAATCATGGCGCCAATCCTTGGCGAATCGACGATAACGATTTAGCTCTGAACCATGCTGTGTATCGCGGGCAAAGCGCAGCGGTTAAGGCGCTGCTCGATGCAATGAAGCCCAAGCTCGACTGGGCTCGTCCTGAGCTACGCCATGTCGTTGAAACCGCACAACTGCGTGGACGCATTGATGCGCTGAAGTTACTCAACCGCGCTGGTGCACCCACGGGATAGCATCGTGATGCGACCTGCGTTCATTGCGTTCATATCGATGCGAAGACCATGCAGCATGTAGAGATTCAATAAGAAGCTCCCTCTACGTTGCTGCCACCTCGCTCTTCCCGTATAGCCCGGCCCATGTCTTCTCTACCGGTTATCGCCGCGAAAAAGTCAATCTGGGTCGAGCTCGAAGCGGGCAAAGACTACTGGTGGTGCCGCTGCGGCCTATCCAAAAATCAACCCTTTTGCGACGGTGCCCACCAAGGCAGCGATATCGAGCCCATGTGCTTCTCCGTGGATAAGTCGCAGAAATATTCCCTCTGCTGTTGCAAGCACTCACAGGATTCGCCCTTTTGCGACGGCGCCCACAAGGCTCTTTGAGCCTCTAATCAAAGTCATTTCATGAACTGGACCTATGCGCTGATCGTCTTTGGCGTCGGCATGCTCTTACCGATGCAGGCGGGCATCAACGCTAAACTCGCGCAGGCTTTACAGCACCCCGGTCGCGCAGCCCTGATGCAGTTCACCGTGGGGCTTATCGCGATTTTGTTGGCCCTGGTGGCTTTTCGACTGCTGCCTTTCTCGCCAACTCTCTTCAACCAAACGCGCTGGTGGCATTGGTTGGGCGGCTTATGCGGCGCTGTACTGGTGCTGAGCTCGATGATTTTGGCGCCAACGCTCGGCGCAACGCTTTTCTTTGCGCTGATCATCGCCGGCCAACTCACGGCAAGCAGCATCATCGATCACTTTGGCTGGCTTGGCTATGCTCAGCATCCCATGCATTGGGGACGAGCTTTAGGAATCTTTTGCCTCGTTCTTGGTGTGGGCTTATTGCAAAAGTTCTGAAATAACCGACCACAACAACTAGACTGCTCTTAATTTGCGTTGAACCTGAGCGCGCCCGGACCACAGCGACGAAGGCGTATTAAAGATACGTCGA
>CAYWAT010000184.1:0-2836 GCA_964456305.1 uncultured Polyangiales bacterium
CCCTCCGCGACGAAACGCATCGCGACCTGACCCAGTTCGAGAATATCGCCATGCTGTAACTTCGCGCGCCGTACTTCGCGATTGTTGATGCGTGTGCCGTTGGCGCTGCCTCGGTCGAAAACATAGAAGCCGTCTTCGCGCTGATCGATCTCGGCATGTTCGCGTGAGATGGAGCGATGGTTAACAAAAATATCGAGGTTCTCATCTCGCCCTAGCTGTGTGCGGGCGTGAATGAGGGGAAACTCTGTCCCCGGACAAGGAGGGCCTAGAACGATCAAACGGCTGGGTAAGACTGGACGGGGTTGGCTGCCGATGGTTGCCAGCGTGACGTCCTCGTCATCGTCCAAAATGGCTGCCGAAGCTTGCGGGTGTAGCGGCGGGTTGCTGGGTGCTGGCTTAGGAACACGTGAACTAGCGCGTTTGGCTGCCTGGTCTCGCCCCATCCAAGTGGGGATGGCTGTGTTTTCTTGCTGCAGGGTGATCCGGTAATCCCCAAGACTAAGGGTATCTCCTGCACGAATCGACGCAGAGTGTTCGACAGGCGTATTGTTGACCCGAATTCCGTTGTAGGATTTGAGGTCCTCGATGATGAAGCCGTCTTCGCTCGCGCGCCGGAGAACGGCATGCCGCCGCGATACATTGCGCTCGGTAAGACGAATGGTGTTGCCCTCACTGCGCCCAATCGTGATCTCATCGCGAATTAGGGGCACGGTTGTTTCATGCCCACCGTCGTCACTAATCGCGAGCTTAAATAAGACATTCGACGACGACTCTGACTCGGCCTCGAGTTTTTTCATGTCGGCCTGGTTGCTCATCGCTGTGAAGCACTCACCCTTAGAGCTCATGGTGCCATAGTCTTTATGCAAATCCAAGAGGGTCCTCACACAAGGCAGTGCACATAGGGGGGAGTATGCAAAGAGAGGTCGTGTTGCTGCATATCCTCGACGCTGGGGCGCGAACTCAGGAACCTCGGTGTGAAAGCCCCTTTCACAGGGTCGCTGCTAAGGATCTAACTCTGGGCATCACGGTGTGCATGGGGACGTTTTGCGTGGTAGCGCGAATGAGGGTGTCGTCGTCTGTGATGGCATTCGATGGCTGCCGGACGCTGAGTTGGAACGCGCCATACCATCGGGGTTACGAATGAGAGCATGCCCGCCTCGCGATCGAAGGGCTGACGAAAGAGGGGCATCGGGTCACAATTTTTACCGTCATGCATCAGTTCAAAGTGCACATGGGGACCGCGGCTGATACCCGTGCTTCCCAGCTGGGCGATACGTTGTCCACGACTCACCACTTCGCCTGCAATCACTAAGTTCTTCTGGTTGTGCGCATACATCGTGACCCATCCTCCCGAGTGCACCAGCATCACGATATTGCCAAATCCGCGCACCTTATTGCCGGCGTAAGCCACGATACCAGGTGCTGCTGCGTGAACGTCGGCGCCCATATCGCCGTGAATATCGACCGCGAGGTGATAGCCGCCCGTGCCCGAGCCAAATCCGCGCACGTAGCCGCCATCATTAACCGGCCAACGTAAGGTTTGTGGGGTTGTGGTGGCGAATCCAGCGGCCTCGATCCATTTCGGTTTCACTCGTCCTCGCAGCAAGTCGCGAGCAGCGCGCAAATGGCCAAAGTCGAGCTGCTGGGCGCGATGGTGATAATAGCGCTTGCGTGTTTCTGGGTGGTGACAGTGGTAATGCTTTGCTCCGTCGTGTCGATCATGCGCGGCCTCGATGGGATTCATCGCGCTCAAGTGAGGGTACTGGGCCGGGCTCATGGTTAGCATTAACAAAAGACATAATGAAATCGTGGCCATCATGATGCGGATGCCAAGATGACTTAGCCATGTAGACGGTGATGGAAGAGTCTCTGGACGCATGGGGGGCATCGATGTGTGGGAACGACTAGGACGATGGTGATGGTAACGCGTCAAGAAACGCGCTTGTCGGGTCGTAATGCGGCGTGCCATGGGAGGGGGATCTGCAAGCGGTGTACCATTTATGCGCCGTCTATATTATGTTGTTGTTTGTAAAATTGCCTTCTCTTTCTTTGTTTAGGTGACAGCATTCTGAGGACAATTGTCCCCGTTGCTGTGGTCCTATCACCCGATTTAGGTGCATTCATGCGTACGCTTTGGATGCTGACATTAGCGATGAAAAGAGGTGCAACGCGGAAAGATACGCAACTCACCAGCCTTGTGTGCCGATAAGCTCGGCAATGCCTGTTTTCACGCCCTCTCTTCGTTTGGTCTTTTTGCTGTGTTTTGCCGTAAGTAGTGTCGCGAGTGCTCAGTCGCCGGATGTTTTGTCGGTGGAACGCGATCACAAAAGGGTGGTGCCTCGTTTCGCCCTGAGTGCGGAGCCTATTGCGCCTCTATGGGGCCGCTATGATTTGCATATCGAGTATGCCTTGACGCCTATGCATGCTGTCTTTTTGCAGACGGGTTGGCATTACCTTCGGGGAGAGCATGTTATGCATAAGCGTCTGGGTTATCATCTATGGTTATTTCGGGACGGTTTGCAGGGTCCTTTTATAGGGCCTTTGGCAGAGTTGAACATTCCTGTGCAACCTAAGAGGCATGTCTTTGGTGGTGTAGGAGCTGAAGCGGGATACCAGTATGCCTGGGGGCGTCTGTTGCTCACACTTGGTCTGGGTGTGCTTGCGCACTGGCAAAAAAGAACAGGTTCTGATCATCAACAGCCGCAGTGGCGATTTTTGTGGCGTGCAGGTTTTGGATATGCCTGGATTTAAGATGTGCCCAGAACCCTAGCCCGCTCTCAATTGCTTTGAGCCTGAGCGCGCCCGGACCACAGCGACGAAGGCGTATTAAAGATAC
>CAYWAT010000185.1:0-2784 GCA_964456305.1 uncultured Polyangiales bacterium
CAACGCGACGCGCCAATACACGTGCCGATCACAACGACAATCTAAAGGCACTCCTCGAGGCCCAGACACCCACCTGCACCCTCTTTGGGAAAAGCTGGACCCTGCATGTCACCGATGTGCTGCGCACGACGCTCGACGAGAATCTGCGCATGATCGAGGAGAGCATTGCCTTATTGGTCCAAGCAAAGCGACAGGTCATCTACGACGCCGAGCATTTTTTCGACGGTTTTCGCGCCGATCCAGACTATGCACTAGCCACCTTGCAGGCCGCCAAACAAGGGGGCGCAGAGGTGCTCGTACTCTGCGATACCAATGGCGGGTCACTGCCCTGGGAGATCGAAAGCATTGTCAGCAAGGTAAGCCATAAGCTCGCCCACCCCATCGGCATTCACACCCACGATGACAGCGGCTGCGGCGTCGCCAATGCGTTGGCAGCTGTGCGCGCCGGCGCGCTGCAGGTGCAGGGCACACTCAATGGCTATGGTGAACGCTGCGGCAACGCTAACTTATGCGCGATCATTCCCGACCTCGAGCTCAAGATGGGCAAACGCTGTCTGCCACCAGAACATCTGCGCCAGCTTAGCGATCTCGCTCATTATACAGCCGAAATAGCCAACCTTCCCGCCAATGAACACATGGCTTACGTGGGCAAAAGCGCCTTCGCTCACAAAGGCGGCGTGCATGTGGCTGCCATGCGACGCGATCCGAATTCCTATCAACACATCGATCCCAAAGTCGTAGGCAATCGATCGCGCATGGTGGTCAGCGAGCTATCGGGACGCGGTAATGTGCAAAGCATTGCCGAAAACCTCAGCGTTGCGCTCTCAGCGCAGCAATCCAAACAAGTCCTCGACCATGTCAAAGACAATGAGGCGCGCGGGGCATCCTTCGAAGCAGCGGAGGCCTCTGTCGCACTGATGATCGTGCGTCAGCAAGCTGACTATCAACCCGCTTTTGAGGTCTTGGATTATCACACTATGGTGGGCAAACGTCATGGTCTGGAGGCCTTCACCGAAGCCAGCATCAAAGTACGCATCCAAGGTCAGACCATGCACACGGTTGCCGAAGGCATAGGCCCCGTGGGCGCACTCGATGCTGCTCTACGCAAGGCACTCGCGCCCCTTTGTCCCGATATCGAGCAACTCAAACTTTCCGGCTATAAAGTGCGCATTCTCGACAGTGATGCTGGCACCTCTGCGATGATTCGCGTGCTCGTCGATATGCAGGCACACTCCTCCCCAGACCATCGCTATCCCCAAACCTGGAGCACCGTGGGTGCATCTGCCAATATCATCGAAGCCTCGCTTCAAGCCCTTAGCGATGCTATCGAGTACGGACTTCTCAG
This sequence comes from uncultured Polyangiales bacterium, assembly GCA_964456305.1. Classification (GTDB taxonomy): domain Bacteria; phylum Myxococcota_A; class Polyangia; order Polyangiales; family CAYWAT01; genus CAYWAT01. The sequence continues at coordinate 1,346 of CAYWAT010000185.1, forward strand.
GCTGCATCATCGCAGGCCTTCGACAACTCCCAGGTCTTAATTCTCATGCACGCAACTCTCACGCTCCTACCGGGCGACGGCATCGGTCCCGAAATTATCAACGAAGCTCGCTTACTGCTTGAACACATCGCCCAGCGCTTTGACCATCGCTGGACGCTGCATGAAGCACTACTGGGTGGCGCTGCCATCGATGCGACCGGCAATGCTCTACCCGACGAAACCCTACAACGCTGCCAAGAGAGCGATGCGGTTTTACTCGGCGCGGTGGGCGGACCCAAATGGGACGATCCCAATGCCAAGGTACGCCCCGAGCAAGGTCTGTTGGGGATTCGCAAAGCACTAGGACTTTACGCCAATCTCAGGCCCGTTCAGGTCATGCCCGAGATGACAGAAGCCTCGCCCCTAAGCCCCGAGCGCCTCCAAGGTGGCGTCGATTTGGTGGTGGTGCGTGAGCTTACCGGTGGGCTTTATTTTGGCGAACCTCGCTTCACCGAAACCCAAGCCGACGGCACGCGTCGCGCTATCGATACCCTCGTCTACACCGATGCTGAAATACGACGCGTAATGCGCCTGGCCTTCAGCATCGCGCAGACACGCCAAAAACGACTCACCTCCATCGATAAAGCCAACGTGCTCGAGTCTTCGCGCTTATGGCGCCAGGTAGCCACAGAGGTGGCAAGCGAGTTTCCAGATGTCCAGCTCGAGCATCAACTAGTCGACTCGGCTGCGATGCGTTTGGTTACTTCACCCACACACTTCGATGTCATCGTCACCGAAAACCTCTTTGGCGATATTCTTTCCGACGAAGCCGCGGTGCTCACCGGCTCATTGGGGATTTTGCCCAGCGCGTCTTTGGGCGAAGGACGCATGGGCTTGTATGAGCCTATTCATGGATCGGCGCCGGATATCGCAGGCAAAGGACTTGCCAACCCACTGGGGATGATTCTGAGCGTCGCTTTGATGCTAAGGCACAGTTTAGGTCTCGAGACCGAAGCCAAGGCAGTGGAGCAAGCCGTTGCAGCCGCCTTGCGTGAGGGAGCCCGCACAGCAGACTTGGACCAGAGCATCGCCAAACCCATGCTCACCCATGAAATGGGAGAGGCGGTGCGCACGCATCTCAATGCTTGAGCGACCTCTGCAACGATGCAGCGCATTGCTTTTGGGCCTCGCGCTGGGGCTTGGTTCATTTCTCCATAGCCCTGCCCCACTTTACGCCCAGCAGGCACACTATAGTGAGCTGCGCCTTGCCCAGCACAGCCACAACACGCCCACGCAAGCACCGCACGCGGTGGTCTTTCAACCCGCTCACATTGACATCAACAAACCTGTCGAGGTGGTGGTGTTTCTGCACGGCTGGTCGGGCTGCATCCGCGTCTTGGCACGCTCAGAGAAGCAGGTGCAATGCAGCAAGCAGGCCTCGCGAGCTCAACCGGGCTGGG
>CAYWAT010000186.1:0-2708 GCA_964456305.1 uncultured Polyangiales bacterium
GAAGGTCAGACTTACCGCGCTTAGGATCAGCAGCACGAGGGGGGTCGATAGCTGAGGTGTGCTATCCGCCAACCATCCCTTAGGCGGCAATCCACCCAAGCCTTGGGCGAGATAGTTCATGCTGAGAAGACGAAAAGGCCCTGGGATAAAAGAAGCGCCAAACTCGAAGACAAGCCAATAACGCAACATCCAGTTGGTGGCCGTATGGGGACGGTACGCATGCCAGAAGGCAGCCATCGCCGTGTATACCAATGTGAGCAGAGCAAGCCCCGAGAAGGCGCGCATGAGTTTAGGTGCGTAGTCCTGCCAAACCAGGGTATCCGTCAGCGTTAAAAGCAGTCCCAGGCTCAATGCCCCCACCCCTATCAAAAACAGAGTGCCAACGACGGTTGGCAAAGCGATGGACCAAGGGAACAATCGACGTACATGGGGACGACCAAAATAATAATGAAGCAACTTCGACGCATGCCAGTCACTCCACAACCGTCCGCCTAAGATGAGCACCAGCGTGATGGGCGCCACCTGAAACAAAGCAGCGCGTAGGGAGGCATCGAGAGCGTAGTTGGCGTTACGCGCCATCGTGATGCTCAGCCCCGTGCCCACAATCAACAGCAAAGTAAAGACAAGCGCACTACCTAGGTAACGCCGCTGGCGCATATGCCTGAGCACCTGGCCTAAGAGGGTCCTAAACACAATCATCGCAGATATCACGGGCATAGAGACAGAAGCGAGATCACCCTTCATTAAAACCACCTATTGTCTAACGTGGTCACGAACATGCTCCATGAGATCTTGAAAGAGGTTGCTAAGCGAGGCTTCGTTGGGAGTTAGGGAGTAGAGCTTCTGCGGCGATTCTCTCAGGGCCGCATAGAGTTGCTCATAGGCCATATCGAGATGGCGGATATCCAGGCGCAATTGGTCTTTGGCCTCAAGGTGGGCAGCCACGACGCTGTCATGGTGTATCAACTGCGCCGCCAATTGCCGTGGATGCTCGCAACAAAGATGCAGCGCATACATGCCGCCTTTGAGTTGATGGCGCAGCGTCTCGATCCCCCCCTGCGCCACCAGCTTGCCCTGAGCAATCACCAGGATATTGGAGGTCAGCGCTTCAACATCGTGCAGCAAATGCGTGGAGAGAAGCACGATTGCCCCATCCTGAGCGTAATTACGAATGACTCTAAGCATGCATTGACGGGAATGAGGGTCCGTTCCGGCCAATGGTTCGTCGAGAAGGGCAATGCGAGGTCGATGCAGCAGCGCCTGGGCAATCTTCACGCGCTGTCGCATCCCGCGGCTAAGGCTATCAAGCGAGCGCTGACGATAAGGCATCATTTCAAGCTCGCCCAGCAGGCTCTCGATACGTGTTTGAATCGTCGTTGCGTTCATCCCGCTGAGCTCCCCCAAGGCAGACAAAAAGTCATGCACGCTCAGACGGGTGCCTTGCGGGGTGTCGATGTCGGGACACCAGCCTAGCTGCGCCGCCAATCGGTCGTAGTCTTCAAAAGGTTCGCAGCCACCAAGCTTCAAACGCCCCAAACTGGGCTTTAGCTGCCCGGCCATCAGACGCATCAGGGTGGTTTTGCCCGAGCCATTGGGGCCTAAAAGCGCATGAATCCCAGGGTTAAGTTTAAACGAGAGATTTTGCAGCGCGCAATGGCGCCCATACCAATAACATAGCCCCTGGGCCTCCATACAAAGCTCGCTCATGCCAGTGCGTTGGGGTGTTGGAGACAACGATGAGCCCAGCCCAATGAAAAAACAGAGATTAAGGCGATAACGCCCCAGGCCAGGATGATTTCCGTGCTGCTTATCGTTGCAGCCGCACTCGGGAAGAGTCCTTCTTGAATCAATTGCCAGAGTCCAGGCAAGGAGCAGTGCTGCAACCATGCGGGCATATCGGCAAAGGAGGTCAACGCGCGCGCCAGCATCATGGGGCCGAAAAGCAGCAGTGACCAAAGCCACAGCGTGCTACTGCGCTGCTTGGCATAGCTTGAAACCGCCATTGCCAAAGCAACCAGGGAAGCGCTCACCATCGTCACATAGAGCAAAGCGCGACCGGGAATGCTCAGCATCAAGATTGGGTCGGTGGACGAGTTCATTTGCATGGCAATCGCCCAGGGCAGCACGATGGGCAGGCCGCCGAGGAGCAGCATCCAAGTGCCGATGCCTAAGGCGCGCCCTAAAAGGTAGTGCTTGACGGTTAAGGAGCGGGCGACGCTAAAAAGCAGCACGCCATAATGACGGTCACGTTCGATCGCGGTGCTCGCCACCGCTTGGCTAAGGGGCACCAACACCAACCATTGCTGCCAGTCGAGCAGCGAGGCAAACCAGCGCAGCAAAGGGACATTTTGCAACAGCTGCGCATCGCTCTGCAGCGCACCAAGGTAAAGAAAGGCCAGCATCCCAGTGAGCACAGCGCTTGGAATCCAGGCTAGAAGCAGCATCACACGGGTAAAGCGACGCGCCCAAACCCGCCTCAGGCTATAGCGCCATACCACACGCCAACGGCTTGAAGTCCCCGCGCGAAGACCTGCGTAGGGCGTGTACTGGAGGTCACTTAGGATGGCGTCATGCGGCATACCGGGACTAGACCGCTCTCGCTTCACTCTGATCCTGGCTTGCGTCCGGTCCTCGCTGCCAAGCACAACGACTCCTGCGAAGCATCAGACTCTGTGGGCTGCGCCAGTTATCGTTATGCTGACTGTGAA
>CAYWAT010000187.1:0-2613 GCA_964456305.1 uncultured Polyangiales bacterium
CCTTCATCGGGCTTGGGCTCTTGCTTCTTCTGTCACAGCCCAAGGATCCCGCCAGTCGTTTGCAGGCCTCCTTATGCATGGCCTTGGTCAGCGTGGCCCTGTTGCGAATGCTTTTGCGCGCGATGCCATGGGGCTTGCGTTTATTAGAGCGCGTGTCTCTCGAAGCACTGATCAGCGTGCGCATTTTACGCGCCCCGAAGAGCAGCTTCCTCACCGCTATTGGCTTGCTTTCGGTGATGGCCGTGTCCTTTTCATCCTGCGCGCTCACGACCACGCTCTCGATTATGGGAGGCTTTCGCGATGACTTAAAAGCCAAGATTTTGGGCAACCGTGCTCATATTGTCGTGGATCAGGATCGCAAACCCTTGCCCTCCACTTGGCCTGATGTCTTGAATCGCATTCGACGCAGTCCGGGGGTGATCGGTGCGAGTCCCTTTGTGCGTGGTGAAGTGATGGTCACCAGCAACTCCAATCTTAGCGGTGCGCTCTTGCACGGCGTTGACCTAGAGAGTGTAGGGCAGGTATCCAACTTGCCGAAGAGCATCGAAAAGGGGCGTCTCGATTATCTCAAGCATCCACGCATGCTCACTGACCCCAACATTGCCACCAAGCAACCCTTGCCGATGCAAGCAGCGGGCACGTCCTCAGCGGCCTTGCCAGCCGATGAGGATGCCACGACGAAGGGAGCGCTAATCTATCCAGGTGTGGTGATTGGCAAGGAGATGGCGCGTTCGCTGCGGGTGACTGTGGGGGACGAAATCAATGTGGTGTCACCCATCGGTGAGCTCGGTCCAACGGGGCCTATCCCCAAAGCGCGACCTTTTCGGGTCGCTGCGATTTTTTACAGCGGCATGTACGAATACGACATGAAGCATGCGTACGTCTTGCTCAAACGCGCTCAGCGCTTTCTTGGTGTGGGTGATGGCGTGCATAGTCTGGAGGTTAAGACTGCCGATGTGGATCGCGCGCCTCAGTTCGCCGCAACCCTCAGAGCACAATTGCCCAAGGGGTTGCGTATTCGCGATTGGCAGCAGCTCAACAAAAACCTTTTCGGTGCTCTTGAGCTCGAGAAGCTTGCGATGTTTGTCACCTTGGGCATTGCGATTTTGGTGGCGGGCTTTTGCGTCTTCGGCACCCTCATGTTGATGGTGCAAGAAAAGTCCCGGCAGGTGGGTATTTTGTCGGCTATCGGTTTAGCGCCTCGTCGCATCCTGCGTACCTTTACCGCGGCGGGATTATTGATTGGCGTCTTGGGCTCGCTTACCGGTTTGGCCTTGGGCTTTATCATGTGTTTTATCGCCAAGCACTTTGGCGTGCGCATGAACCCCGAAGTCTATTATATCGATCAACTTCCTGTTCATCTGGATGCGATGGAGTTTATTGCTGTGGGCGTCGCATCCATCGTGGTCTGCCTTGTCGCCACGCGCTTTCCCGCCTACCTTGCGAGCAAGACAAAACCCATCGATGCCTTGCGCTATGAGTAAGCATGTCTGACTTGATTATCGTCGATCAACTCGCCAAGACCTTTCACCACGAAGGACGCCCCATTCATGTATTGCGTGAGGTGAGTTTTTCGTTGCAAGCGGGTGAGATGCTTTGCGTGATGGGGGCTTCTGGCGCGGGAAAGAGTACCCTTCTTCATCTTCTGGGGACTCTCGATCGCCCCAGTTCGGGCACAGTGCATTATGCCAATACCGACATCACGCGCTTGTCCGAGCGCAAGCTCGCGAGCTTTCGCAATCAACGTATCGGTTTTGTATTTCAGTTTCATCATTTACTGCCCGAGTTTACGGCGCTTGAAAATGTAATGATGCCTGGGCGCATCGCCGGGCAATCGGGCAAAGAGCTGCGCCAACGGGCTGAGAATTTACTGGTGGAGGTTAATCTTAGTGAACGTTTGCATCATCGTCCGGGCGAGCTGTCGGGAGGCGAGCAGCAGCGAGTGGCGTTGGCGCGTGCATTGATCAATCAACCTCAGCTGATTTTGGCGGACGAGCCGACGGGCAATCTTGATAGCCGTACCAGCGATGCCATTCACACCCTGTTTTTTCAGCTTAACGAGCGCTTCAACACGACATTTCTTATCGTCACCCACAGTCGTGATTTAGCTGCGCGGATGCCGCGTGTGATCACAATGCAGGACGGAGGCATTCTTCGTGATCATCGCCAAGACGAACAGGCTTCTGCTCAAAACGCTGCGCAATGAGGTCATGCCGTCTCGATCGCTGAGCTTTGTTGGCCCCTTACGCCAAACGATAGACGCACTCCTAACCATGGCTGAGCGCGTTGGCGTTAATGTGTCTTGCTTATGTTTAGCAGCTCTGTTGATCAGCAGCACTGCCTGGGCTCAAGCAGAGGAGGGCGAGGAAGAGATCCAGGAAGAAGAAAGCGATGCTGTCTCCGATGATGAAGAGCTCTACGCCTCCGAGGCAGAAAATCCCGAACCAGGGCCCATTGTCTTGAAGACCTTGTGTCATGATCGTAAACTGCGTCGCATTCGCATTCGCGGTGCACGGCGTGTCGCTAAAAACGATATCCTAGCTACCCTTCGCCTCAAAGAAGGCGAGGTATGTCTCGACAGCGTGGTCACCCAAGGCGCGAAGAGTCTTTGGG
>CAYWAT010000188.1:0-2576 GCA_964456305.1 uncultured Polyangiales bacterium
CCAGGAAAGACCCTCCGAGATACGATTAATCATTTGACGACAGGTCAAATTACCGTTAGGGTATGGCTTACATTTTGGATTAGAACTTTCAGACAAATACCATCTAGTCATTTGACGAATCCATTAAAGAACCACCAATAATGGTTCCCTCAAAAAATAAAGAATCCAGGAAAGACCCTCCGCGATACGATTAATCATTTGACGACAGGTCAGATTACCGTTAGGGTATGGCTTACATTTTGGATTAGAACTTTTAGACAAATACCATCTAGTCATTTGACGAAAGGTCAGATTACCGGTTCTGAGGTAAAGTGACTTATTCTTAGTAATGTTCCGTTATATCGTATCAGATGGAAGATAGTGATGGTAATTTGTACATTTGTATATTTGTATATTTGTATATTTGTATATTTGTATATCCTGAAACCAATGACAGGTCAGATTACCGGTTCTGAGGTAGAGTGACTTACTCTTAGAAAGGATACGTTATATCGTATCAGATGCAAGAACCACAAATAGTGGTTCCAGTAGATAAAAACGTCAATTTTCCACTTGCAAAGAAGTGTTTTCTGGCCAATTCGCGAAATTAAATTCCGCAAAACTCACGAATTTTGGCTTTGAATCGCGAAATTAAATTTTGCGAAAATTTCTTCCTCAAGCTACTTGAAAAGTTTTTCAGCCGAAATGTATTTATGAACAATCGTCAAATGATGAGATGGTATCTGTCTAAAAATTCTAAAAAAATCTATAAAACACTTCTTTGTCTAAAAATTCTAAAAAAAATCTATAAAACACTTCTTTGCAAGTGGAAAGATGACGTTTTTATCTACTGGAACCACTATTGGTGGTTCTTGCATCTGATACGATATAACATATCCTTTTTAAGGAAAATGATAAAAAATGGAACACTTTTGCTCTACCTCAGAACCGGTAATCTAACCCGTCATCACTATCTGGCATCTGCAAATGATAGTGATGGTGACTCCTAGATCGGAAACCAATATTGCTGAACCGTCAATAATTTAATAATTATTTGAAATTGGCCAATTCGCGAAATTAAATTCCGCAAAACTCGCGTGGAGAAGGCCCTGGAACTGGCCGGTGAATAATCAAATTTGATTGGCTTACGTGTTGTCATATGTTCTGTGAATTATAAAAGATTTATGAAAGAATTTTTGTACTTACACTTTGATTTCTAACTTTAAACTCACTCGAAAAACAATTAAACGGGAATTAAAAATGAATGACTCGCGTAGTATCCAGAAATATGGAACCCTTGCCACCGCAGTTAAAGGTGAATGAAAATGAAAACATAGAACTCCTGTCACTGCCACCAAAGGTGAATGAAATTGAAAATATGGAACTCCTTTCACCGCAGCCAAAGAAGGTATAATTAATTTTTTCTTTTTGTTCTACTTTAACATCCATTTCAATTTCCGACCCTCACAGTGCATTTTACTAACTTCAAAAAACATACCCTTTGGGGCCTCACATACGGTATCACTTACTACGGGTGTGCCTCCCCCCAACCCTGGGTTTAACATTTGTGTGAGCTTAAATTGAACTTTACTAGAACTTTACTATAACCGCCAAAGAAGAAAATAAAAAGACCAAGAAAAGTTAGTACCCTTAATAGCAACAACTTCAAAAAAGACAATTCTGATACTTGTTTATGGTTTATTATCAATGAGGAACAGACGACAGCAGATTGTAGTAAAGATCAAGATTATGAGACGGAGGATATCAACCAGAAGCAGGAGGACACTAAGTGTTTTGATAGAATTAATGATATGTATCATAGCAAGAAAAAGGACGATGGAAATATTATATTTGAAGGATGCCCAATTTCATTGGGAACTAGCATGTTGTTAATATTAGCTTACAGCTTAAAACACAGCTTAACTAATGAGGCTCTAGATGATTTGCTATTTCTGATTGGTCTACATTTGAGGAGACCCTGTAATTTCAGGCACAATAGAAGAAGTTTTACCAATCACTTTAATCTGTCTTCCACCGAAGGTTTCAAACAATATTATTATTGTAAATTTTGCTTCACTTCAATTAAACCCAGCAAAGTATCAACTTGCCACAAATGCAATACCTATATTGCTGGTAACATTGGTCATCACATCCACTTGCCAATAGATGCTCAAGTTAAACGTTTAACCCAAAGTAAGTATTATTTTCAGTGATGTAACTGCAAATCAGCAGCGAAAGTTGAATATTACCGTAACGCCCTGCCTGAAAGAAACATTTTCTTAAAACGCAGAAGATTTAAGAAAGCTTGAATAAGATATAGATTCTGTAATTAATGTAGAAGCATATGAGTCGAAAGAAAAAAATTCGCGCCGAAATTGCCTTCTAAAAACTGTTTTGAATATTGCAAGGGTGGTGAACGCAATTTCACCCGCATCCACCCTACGCTGACTGCCGTCTCGAAGCTTTTGATGAACATTGTTGCTATGACAACTTTTTGATCATGATTTGCGCCGTAAATAAGAGGCACGTCTAGCGCCTTTTGACGAATTTGTAACCACGTGACACGATGTTAAAATCATTCCGATGAGTTACTCAAT
>CAYWAT010000189.1:0-2368 GCA_964456305.1 uncultured Polyangiales bacterium
GGACCGCAGGAACGACAATGTATGAATAAGTACCTTGAGAGACGAGGACCGGATGTAAGCCAGGATCAGGTTAAAGCGAGGGCGGTCTAGACCATGACAGGCACCGCATGAAGCTTGGCAGCAAGCTAGGCGAAGGAGGGATGGCCGAAGTATGGTCGCTTGAGCTACCGGAGCAGTCACACCCCCTGGCATTGAAAATCTTGCGCGCCAGTTTGCGCCACAACCCCGATGCACGGGCACGCATGCAGCGTGAAATCGAGTTACTGCGTCAGCTCGACCATCCTCATTTACCCACCTATGTCAGCCAAGGACAGAGCCGCGACGAACGTCCCTTTTTTATAATGCATCAGCTTCAGGGCATTTGTTTGGCAGCGCATTTACAAGACACTGCGCCCCTGGAAACATCTCGGGCAAGTCATATCATCGACCAGCTACTCGAGGTGCTTGAGTACATCCACCAACATGAGGTGGTGCATCGCGACATTAAGCCCAGCAACCTGCACCTTGATCCAGCACAGCAGGATCACCTTGTTCTTTACGACTTTGGCGCCGCCATAAAAAAATCACAGCACTCCTTATCTCCTGCAAACACGAGACGTAAGCTCACCGCCCCCGGTCAAACCATGGGCACGCCTCACTATGCCAGCCCCGAGCAAATCCTCGGCAAGGCGGGGGATAGTCCATCCGTTGACCTCTACGCCGCCGGCGTTCTTCTTTATGAAATGCTCACCGGCTGGCACCCCTTTGAAGATGAGGATGCGCAAAAGGTGCTGTGGCGAATTTTGCGCGAGCAGCCCACACCCCTGCGAGCCTTCAGACAGGATTTGAGCCCAGCATGGCAAAACTTCATCGACCAAGCCTTAGCGAAAGCCCCAGATGAGCGCTTTGCCGATGCATCCACCATGCGCGCGGCCTTGCGTCAAACGATGCTCTGTGGCTAACTGCGCCAGCAATTATGGCAATTGCGCTAAAGGCCTTGAGTTCCATTCCTCCTCCCCTCGCGACGGGTAGAATCATCGCTGTTTCTGGGGCGCATGGTGGTGTAGGCACAACCCTCACCGCAACGAATCTCGCTCTCTACTTTGCCACCATTGGTCGTCGGGTTGTGCTTGTGGATGCCGACCCCAACAACGCTGCAGTGCATCACTTGCTAGGCATGCAACGCCCCGACGACGCTCAAGTGCATCGAGGGCTCCAAGCGATGTTACGCGCCTCACGCTCCGAAAGCAGTGAACTGCGTCATCCAGAGTACCTAGACAACGACGATAGCACCCTAGAGCACAATGATGACGACCCGAGCGAGGACATATGCGTCGCGACTACGGTTCCAGGGCTTTCGCTTATCTATCCAGGCTTTGACGACCGCAATCTACGTCGAGGGCAACGACCACGCGCAGAAGATTTGCTCAACACACTACAAAGCCTGAAGAACACGGATTACATCGTCATGGATGTAGGCTCGGGGACCCATTCCCGCCAACTGCATCTATGGAACGCAGCCCATACTTCGGTGTTTGTGACGGCACCCGAACCCGCAGCCCTTGAGAGCACCTATCGCTTCATGCGCTTTGCTTTTTTGGAACAGGTCGGTCGTTCCATGGCAACCCGCGCTGACCTCAGACGTTTTGAGCAATGGCTGCAAGAACGAGAAGACGATCCAACACCTATCCAAATCGCGATTGCGCTCGAGCGTGAGCACAACCCGCTGGTGCATGTGCTGTGGCGCAGCTTTCGCCAGTTTCAGGCTTGGCTGGTCGTCAACGAGGCACGCCGACGTGAAGACGTGATGCTTGGCGAAGGCATCGAACAGGTCGCTCAGCAACACCTGGGCATCAACATAGGCCATACGGGTCATATCGATCATGACGATGCGGTGTGGCTGAGCGTGCGTAATCGTCGGCCCTTTTTCCTCGACAGCCCAGGGGCAAAGGTCAGCAAGCAGATCGAAAAAATAGGTCGTCGTCTGCTTTCGGTTATCCATACCGCGGATACCGCATCACTCCCTAAAGACGATACCGAGTCCCTGCCCATGGGCAGTCACTACGAACTTCTGGGCGTGTCGCGCCATGCTTCGGATGAGGATATCCGCCATGCCTACCAAGAAGCCAAACGCATCTATACCGCCGAATCCCTGTGTTGTTACTCAGTCTATGATGACCAGGCATTGCTCACGGTTCAACGCCGTCTGCAAGAGGCAGCGGATGTCTTGCTGGATCCCCTTCGGCGTAAACCTTATGAGTTAACCGTTTTCCCCGAGCCACAACCGCAGAGCACGACCGCCGCAGGACAAGGCTCAAACACAGATATCCCTGCACTGCCCACGGTCACGCCCAACACTGAGTTTGACGGCGCTCTCATCAAACAGATG
>CAYWAT010000190.1:0-2261 GCA_964456305.1 uncultured Polyangiales bacterium
GGGAAGTACGAGAACAACGATCAGTGCAAGAGCAGCCATAATGACGGCGGCGCTAACACTGGCAATTGCAAGGCGTCTTGATGCGTTGATTTTGCCTTGCTCGCGGGATGGCGACTCGACTTTGGCAGGCTGCTTGACGACCGTAAAATAGTCATTGTCTGCTGCCTCAGGCACAGCTTCGATGACCGTATCGGCGTAATCAATAGGCGGAAGTTCTGGTGGCGTAAAGAGGGGTTGCTCAATCGCTTCAAGAGCGTGCAGCATATCCAGTGCATTGCTAAAGCGCTCATCCGGAGATTTAGACATGGCGCGCATTAGCAGCGCATCAAAATCGGTAGCCACGGAGAAGTCTTGTATTTCTTTGGCTAAACTTGGAATGGGACGGAACATGTGTGCTTGCACTGTTTCCGTAAAGTTACTTCCTAAGAAGGGGCAGCGCCTCGTGAATATCTCAAAGATGAGAATACCTGCTGCATAGACGTCGATACGTAAGTCGACTTTTTCTCCGGCAATTTGCTCTGGTGCCATGTAGGCTGGTGTGCCCAGTAGTGCCCCGTCGCGAGTCAGTGTTGGATCGCTATGATTTGTGACCTCTGGGTTGAGATAAATCTTAGCTAATCCAAAATCGAGGATCTTTAGATGTTCACTTTGATCAGGACGTCGTTGTAGAAAGATGTTTGCCGGTTTGAGGTCGCGGTGAAGCACGCCACGAATGTGTGCAAAAGCCAAACCTCTTAGGAGTTGTAAGCTAAATTTTAGTGCCTCTTGAGGAGAGAGGGCTGTTGATTTGCGTAAGCGCGATGCCAGCGTTTCGCCTTCTAGGTACTCCATGACTAAAAATGGAGCACCTTGGGCGATTCCATAATCACGCAAAGCAACAATATGCGGGTGGGTTAGTGCGGATAGGGCCTTGGCTTCTCGTCTTAGGCGCAAGCGTAAATCATGATGAAATAAACTAACCTCGTTAAGGATTTTGATCGCAACGCGTTCCTCAGTGCGAGTATCGGTGGCTTGACAAACAATACCAACATTACCGGAGCCAATAATCGACTCGATTCGATAATGTTTGTGCAGTGTCTGCCCGATGAGAGCTTGACGATGTGATTTTCCGCTGTTGAGGCCTCCTAGAGCCACACTGTATTCCTTTGCTCCTTGCTTGTATTGGATCAGATGGCGCTAGAGTTTTCCTTCTTCTGCACGTTGCTTGAGCTGCTTGATGATGGGCTCAAGCTGCTTGAGGTCGCGAGATAGAGCTTCTTCGTTGATTTCGATTGTTTCTACGAAAGCCTCATAAACCGAATCGTAAAGCCAGTTGCCATGTTCCTCGTCGTGCACACAGGCATTGGCACTATGTCCCTGGTATGAAATCTTGGGGAATGCATCAGCCACTCGCTCTAGATGTTGGCTAAGATCGGGACCGAGATAATCCTGTGTGGCTTTAAGGTCGTCTTGTAGCGAGCCAAAGAGATCAGGGAACTCCTGACCGTAGGTTACTGAGATCTCCTCGTGTTTTTTAATGATACGATCAATCACGATACGTAGAAGTAGAACATCGTCGATATAAGCTAATTGACCACGCATTTGTGGGAGTGCATTTGCGGCGGAGATCGTGTGCAGCAGCGCGCCCGCAGCCAAGGTTCGACCTTCATCGTCAATCGCTGGATCTTCAGCGATGCGCAGTAAGGTTTTCATGTCTTGCGGCAAGGAAATAATCGCTTGGGAGAGATAACTGAGAAAAAGGTTGGTATTCATGATCGACGTAATGATGGGATGACTTTCAGCCAGGCGCTGGAAGTTACCATAAAACATTTTGGTGGTATTGTTCCAGCCTAATGTACGATGGATAGATCATAGGGACTGATCGAGCAATTTCTGATAGTGTGATGCAAGTCGATGGGTGGGGAAACGGCGTATAAACTCCCGCATATGCCGTCGTACGCGGTTGACTTCGTTGATTTGTCGGTAGCTTTCGATGAGCATGACGTAGTCATTCGGTGCCTTAACTTTTCCTTCGAGTGTACGGATGGTGCAGCGGTGGTAGTCAGGTGTATCGGGGATGCAAGGCTTTTGCGTGGGTAGTGTAGCTGGTGCTTCATTGTTTCTTACTGCGATACCTTCGAAGTTAGCTCTAGCGTTTGCTATTGATGTTTTGGCCGCTCCTGTGGATGGCTTCGTTGCGCTTGTAGGTGTCGTTGCATCGGCGGACTTGTCTGAATACCGGGGCTCCTGCGCACGCTCTTTTGCACGGCCTTGTATCGCAT
>CAYWAT010000191.1:0-2125 GCA_964456305.1 uncultured Polyangiales bacterium
ACACCTTGACCACGACGGTAGCTTTGACGCGGTGCGCGATACCTTCGTAGAATTCGCCAATCGGGTGCCTTTTTTTGGCCTGGTCGTGCTTTGTTTGGACGATCCCCACCTCCAAAACGCTTTACCCCGAATTGAAAAACGCACAGCAACCTATGGGTTTGCTTCTCAAGCGGACTACAGGGCGCTCCACCCTCAATTCAATGGCTTGCAAACTCGTTTTGAAGTCAGGCGAAGGGGCGAGAATCTAGGCATTTTCGAGGTATCAATACCCGGTAACCATAATATTCTCAACGCGTTGGCGACCATAGCTATCGCTGACGAGCTTCAGGTGGATTTGGACGTGGTTCGTGAAGCTTTGAAAACTTTCGCCGGTGTGCAGCGGCGGTTTTCCATCATCGGAGAGGCCCGCGGCGTTACTGTGGTGGACGATTACGGCCATCACCCAGCGGAAATTGAAGCGACGTTGCAAGCCGCTAGACAAGCCTTCGACCGCCGGGTCGTCGTTGCGTTTCAGCCGCACCGGTTTACGCGCACCCATAGCCTGTTTGATGAGCTCAGCCGGTCCTTTAACGCCGCGGACCTGCTTTTGGTTACAGACGTTTACGCAGCGGGTGAACGACCGATCACCGGAGCCGATAGCCAAAACCTAGTCGAGGCTATTCGAGCGCGGGGTCATCGAGATGCCCACCACGTAGCCAACCGCAAAGACGTCGTTACAGCACTACAGGGGCAGCTGCGAGAGGGAGACCTGGTGATCACTCTGGGCGCTGGAGACATTACAAGAACAGCACGAGAGGTACTTGAAGCCCTGCAGAAAGGCTCGCTGTCGGTCAAAGCAGACTCAGCACGGGCAGATTCAACTTAGGCAGACTCAACCCACGAGAGAACTACCCTAACGATGAAGCACGAACAAGAGCGGAAACAAGCCCCGGTAAATGTGAGGATTCGCAAACCTGCGATTCAAGCCGGGAACCTACATGATACCTTGGTCATGGAGGAGCCAGCCAACGAAGCGCTTCCATTCGAGCGTAGCCAACAGCAAAGTACTCGAGGGGATACGTTTCTCAAATCGATATGGAGCAAACGCCGATTAGGGGGCAAGGTTGTGATGACAATAGCCCTAAGCATCGTAACAACCGCATCGGTATGGGGCATTCATTATCATTTGAAGACTTCATACGCTTTCTCTCTAAAGCACATTCAGGTGAGTGGTCATCGTCGCTTAGGTACGGACGATATCCTAAAGGCAATGCACTTGCGCACAGGATCAAGCATCTTTGGCCAAAGCACTGCGAAGCTAGAACAAAGATTGGAGTCCAATCCATGGGTCGCCCACGCTGACATACTTCGGCGTCTACCTGATACGTTGGTGATTAGATTGCGGGAACACCGTGCGGTCGCCCTCATAGCGCTAGACACATTCTTTTTGCTTGCGGAAGACGGTACGGTGTTCAAGCCATTGACAAAAGACGACAACTTGAACCTGCCTGTGATCACCGGTATCGAAGACGCACTTGAGAACTTAGATACCCAGCAGCGGCGCACGTTTCTCGTTGATATTGTCGCCTTGATCAACAACTACGGCGCACTAAGTCAATCGGGTGGAATGTCCTTGGAGGAGATCCACGCGTCGGCGGATGGAAGCTTGTCTTTGTATGTCGGTGACGAGCCAACCTTAGTGCGCTTAGGTCAGCCACCTTACCAACATAAATTAGATAAGCTGAGAACCATTCTTCAGCACCTGCGGGCGCAGAAGGCTAAAGCGGCTTATGTCTATCTCGACAACACACGAAGGCCCGACCGTGCGACTATTCGACTCATTAATTAGACTTGATAACGTTTAGTGGAGCCTAATGCACCGAATATAAATGCCTCTCGCGCGTCTTAAGGGCATGGTCTTTACAAAACACGATCGAAGAGAATCAAACATGACACCAAAGAGAGATTGTATTACGGGGTGCCAACAGGTTGAGCCTCGAGCGCGCTGGCAGCGCAGCCGCAAAGCGGATGCGTCCCGAAGCGCGCGAGCTTTGCGAGCGGATCGAAGACCCAGCGAAGGGGATGCCAGTAACGCACTCGCCTACGGCGCGCTCCTCTGTCGGCTTCGCCGCGTTCGCTTGGCTCA
>CAYWAT010000192.1:0-1509 GCA_964456305.1 uncultured Polyangiales bacterium
AGTCCCAACCCAGTGCCTTTCCCCACAGCCTTCGTCGTGAAAAGGTGATCGAAAACGCGTGCCTGTACTTCCTCTGGAATCCCAGGCCCATTGTCCTTAATGGTGACTAAAACACGATGGCTTTCTGGCAAGAAGCGCGTGCCAATTACAATCGTTTTTCCCCGATCGGTAGTGCTTTCCCACTCAGAACTATCTTGTCTGCAGTGTTCGTGAATGGCATCAATCGCATTGGCCAAAATATTCATAAAAACTTGATTCAGTTGCCCTGGATAACATTCCACATCTGGCAGTTCGCCATACTCTTGGACAACTTGAATACTTGGCAAATTCATGCCACCAATTAATCGGTGCTTCAGCAGCAATAAAGTACTGTTAATCCCATCGTGAAGGTTAAATAAAGTTTTGCGATCGTTATCTGCACGCGAGAAGGTTCTGAGAGACTTACTCAAGTGAAAAATTCGATTACTTCCCTCTCGCATTGAGGTAATGATCTCTGGTAGATCAACTAATATGTCTTCCAGTTCAATTGTTTCAATTAACTGCTGAATCTCTGAATTGGAATCAGGGAATGTTTGTTGATATAGCGATAGCAAACTAAATAAATCTGGTAGTAGTTCTTCAAAGAACTCTAAGTTGCTGGCAATGCAACTGAGAGGATTGTTAATCTCGTGGGCAACCCCTGAAACCAATTGTCCCAATGCCGACATTTTTTCGGATTGAACCAGTTGCGTTTGTGCTTCTTGCAGGCGATTGCGATTATTTCTAATTTCGCGAACGTGTTCTAATGTTCGTTGAATCGTAATCTCTAAATCTTCGAAGTCAACTGGCTTAATCAAGAAATCAAATGCACCTTGATTCATTGCCGTTCTGATATTTTTGATATCTCCATAGGCAGATACAACAACGGCTTTGAGTGTAGGGTCAGCCACTTGCAGTTTAGATAGCAAAGTTAAGCCGTCCATTTTGGGCATTTTGATGTCAGTCAATACCATATCAATGGGGGATTTTGACTTAACAATCTCCAGCGCTTCTAACCCATTGAGCGCAAAAAGAAATTCGAATTCGCCAGCCCGAATTTTCTTTCTGAATCGCAGTCGAATTAGTTTCTCAAGCGATGCTTCATCATCAACAATCAGAATCCTCGCGACCATCAATCCCCCCCTCTAACTGAAAAATCTTAGAAAATGCTTGATTGAAAATGCTCAACGAATAGCCTGTTTTGGTAGATGGACGATGAATTCGACATACTCTCCGACCATGGTATCTACGTCAATACTACCTTGGTGCTGACCGACAAGGATGTCATGGGTTAGCGACAGCCCCAAGCCCGTGCCTTCCCCCGCTGGTTTGGTTGTAAAGAAAGGGTTGAAGATTTTATCCAGGTTCTCTTGGGGAATTCCCTTGCCGTTATCGCGAATGGAAATTCGCACGCGATCGCCCAGGTCTTTTGTTTCGACTGACAAGGTCGGGGCAAAAGACCTGGGCGATCGCGTGTAGGGAAAGAGTGTA
>CAYWAT010000192.1:1519-2094 GCA_964456305.1 uncultured Polyangiales bacterium
TTCGCATTCCCATTCGTTGCCTTGTCTGCCATTGCATCGCAGGCATTGCTGACGAGATTGAGAAAGGCTCGGTTGATGTCCTGGGGCACGACATTCAGCGGCTCTAATGCAGGATCGTAATGGGTTTTGATGTCTGCTTCAAATTCAGGGTGATTAACGTGCAAGCTTTGATAGGCCAATTGAATTGCTTCATCCAGCAAGTCGTTAATATCGGTGGGAAAGCGGTTGCTGCTTTCTGCTCCAGCATGTTTCAACATATTGCGGACAATGCTGGCCGCTCGCGTTCCGTGCTGACTGATTTCTCCCAGTCCTTCCTTTAAGTCACCCAGAAGGGCTTGTAAATCCTCAGTAACCTCACCTTCTAAATGAGCAGTCTGTTCGCTAATGACTTCGCTGATTTCCTCCGTCAAATCGACAGACAATTCAGCAAAGTTGTTGACAAAGTTTAGAGGGTTGCTAATTTCATGGGCTACCCCTGCAGTCAGCGCCCCCAACGAAGCGAGTTTTTCCTGAGCAATAATCTGCGTCTGAGCTGCTTTTAATTGTTCTAGAGTTTGTTCGAGTTGTTGGTTTTT
>CAYWAT010000193.1:0-2074 GCA_964456305.1 uncultured Polyangiales bacterium
CAAGGTCAAGATGGCATCATGCAACATGGCAATAACGCCACCGGGGGCAAAGCGTAGGTCGAAGCGCAGGGCGACATACACCATGATAAAGGCAATCGCGTACAGCATGGATTTGATGGCAGCATCACGTAACTGCTCGCCGGCCTTGGGCCCCACCCACTCCACGCGCCGCGGCGCTTCTGGCCCGCGATCGCCTAACGTTGTCTGCAGTTGGCGCACAATTTCATCGGCCACACCGATAAGCTGAGCCTCGTAGCGAAAGTCCTCCGGTTTACCGAAAGGATCTACAGAGCGCACTTCCATGCCGCTTTCTTTGAGAGCTTGTTCAAGCTGCGCTGGGTCGACGGTAGCGGCAAAACGAAACGATATCTTATCACCACCTGGAGACACCTGAAACTCTTCCAGTTCGGGCTCCAAAGCACTCTGCACAGATGCCTTTGTCTTCTTGATCTTCGCTTCATCAATGGCAGTCACTTCGCGCACGCGCAGCATGTACTCGTTTTTTGAGTCTTCTACGCTGACCACATCGGGTCGACTGTAACCCATGCCTTCGAGGGCTGAGCGCAACTCACTGGCGGGTACATTTCCGCGAAACTTAAGCTGAAGCTCGGTGCCTCCACTGAAGTCGATGCCGAAGTTGGGTCCTGGCACAAAGACCAGCACAATGCTCACCAACGCGAGAAACATCGAGATGCTAAACACCACCTTGCGGTAGCGCATGAAGTTAATAACAAGGCCTGGCTTTACGAATTCCATAACTATCCCACGTGCAAGCGCTGTACGCGCAAGCCCCGAACGATCCAGTCCAAAAAGACTCGAGAACAGAAGATACCGGTAAACAGCGACGTGAAAATGCCGATCATGAGCGTCACGGCAAAGCCCTTGATAGGTCCGCTGCCATACTGATAGAGAACCACACCAGCAATAAGAGTCGTCAGCTGACTATCCACAATAGTCCAAAAGGCCCGTTTGAAGCCATGATCGACAGCTGAGCGTGGTGACTTGCCGGCGCGTATTTCTTCACGAATACGTTCCGTGGTCAGTACGTTGGCATCCACAGCCATACCTACGGTCAACGCCAATCCAGCTATGCCAGGCAGGGTTAATGTAGCTTCTAGCGCGGCCAGCAGCGACATAACAAAAAGCAGGTTCAAGACCACCATCAGGTCGGCAACCAGTCCAGCCACCTGATAGTAAATAGCCATAAAAACCAGTACAAGGGCGATGCCAAACAAGGCACCTTGGGCCCCCTTACGCACGGAGTCTTGACCAAGAGTCGGTCCAATTCGCTGCTCGTTCGCCGGCCGAACAGGTGCTGGCAGCGCGCCGGCGCGGAGCACGATCGAGAGATCCTTAGCCTCTGTCATGAGCGCATTGAAATCGCGAAAACTGCCTAAAGTAATGCTCGCTCGCCCATTTGGAATACGCTGCTGGATCACCGGAGCAGATTTCACGCGATCATCGAGCACAATAGCCATGCGTTTTTTGACATTGCGTGAGGTCAGGCGATCGAAGCGTCCTGCGCCGGTGCTGCCAAAGTTGATGGCGACATAGGGCTGGTTACCATCCTGGGTATCATAGGCCACGTAGGCGTCTTTGATATCCTCACCTGTAACCTCAACACTGCTTGTCAGGTAGTACGTACGCCATACTTCTTCTTCTTTCGCTTTTCCGGCGGGCGAAGGGTCACTGTCTACGAGACCTACGAGAATTTCATGCCCGGCGGGTACGGTTTTGCTCGCGATGAAGTCTTGCAACTTCTGCCTGGCATTGGGTCCCTTTGCTACAAGGTAACTGGAGGCAACGGCGGGATTCTGTTCACCTGCCGGCGCGTTTTCTACCTGTAATTCGACACCTTCTGGTAGCTCGCCGAGTGCCTGAATAGCTTGGCTCGCGCCTTGATCATCGAGTACACGAAACTCAAGACGGGCTGTGCGGCCAATCAAGGCTCGGATCCGCTCAAACATCGCGTCATCCGCCCCAGGCACCTCGACGATAATGTCGGTATCTCGACCGATCACCGTGGTCTCGCGAACTTGCAGCTCATCAACACGATTGGTCACCGTTAAGACGG
>CAYWAT010000194.1:0-2046 GCA_964456305.1 uncultured Polyangiales bacterium
TGGCGAGAGCTGTGGCACTATGGTCAGGAACGGCAAGCATGGCGCGCAAGAAAGTTTCTACCACCATCTATATCACTCCAGAGCAAGATGAAAAACTCAAGCTCTTGCACGCGCGCACCAAGGTCCCGGTTGCCGTCTATATTCGCGAAGGCATCGATTTGGTTCTCAAGCAGCATGCGCACGAACTTCCCGGCCAGCTCACCCTTGACGTGCCCATGCCGCCGACGCATCGCTAAGGACTGTGACAGACCTGCATCGGGTACGAAACTTCTCCATCATTGCGCATATCGACCATGGCAAAAGCACCCTGGCCGATCGCATTCTTGAGTTCACCGGGGCGCTAACCGAGCGCGAACGCAGTGACCAGTTTCTGGACAAGCTCGAGCTGGAGCGCGAGCGGGGCATTACCATCAAAGCTCAAGCGGTGTGCATTAACTACAAGGCGCGTGATGGTGAAACCTACAAGCTGCATCTTATCGACACCCCTGGGCACGTGGACTTCAATTACGAAGTATCTCGTTCCTTAGCAGCCTGTGAGGGAGCTCTCTTAGTGGTGGATGCGAGCCAGGGTGTAGAGGCGCAGACCCTCGCCAACGTTTACTTAGCGTTGGAGCACGACCTCAGCATTGTGCCGGTGTTCAACAAGATCGATCTTCCCAGCGCCGATGTGGATCGCGTCGCTCACGAGGTGGAAGAGGTCATCGGTCTTGAGTGCAGCGACGCTATTGCAGCCAGTGCCAAGTCGGGCTTGGGCATCGAAGCGATTCTAGAAGCGATCGTAACGCGCATCCCCGCCCCCGAGGGGGATCCAGAAGCGCCTTTGCGCGCCCTCATTTTCGATAGCTGGTACGACAGTTACCGGGGCGCCGTGGTGATGGTGCGAGTTATCGATGGCGTGTTACGCAAGGGCGATCGCATTCGCATGATGGCGACCAAGAGCGACTATGAAATCACCGAGCTCGGGGTCTTTGCGCCTTTTCCGAGCGCGGTTGAAGCGTTGCGTGCGGGCGATGTGGGGTTTTTCGGGGCGGCGATCAAGTCGGTGAACGAAACCAAGATTGGCGATACCGTGACCCATCTGCACAAGCCCACCTCGCAGGTGCTCGAGGGCTTTAAAGAGGTCAAGCCCATGGTCTTTTGCGGGGTTTTCCCCACCGAGAACGAGCAATACAACGAGCTGCGCGAGGCCCTCGAGAAGCTCAACCTCAACGACAGCGCCTTTATGTTCGAGCCCGAAACCTCCGATGCCTTAGGCTTTGGCTTTCGCTGTGGCTTTCTCGGTTTGTTGCATATGGAGGTCATCCAAGAGCGTCTCGAGCGCGAGTACCGTATCAGCCTGATCACCACGGCGCCCAGCGTGGTCTACGAGGTGCACCTGAGTGATGGGGAGGTCAAACGTATCGACAATCCCTCTCAGCTGCCCGCACCCGGTGCCATTGATTCGATTCATGAGCCTTATTTCAATGTCGCGATTCATGTGCCCACGACCTATGTGGGGGCTGTGATCAAGTTGTGTGAAGAGCGGCGCGGCGTGCAAAAAGGCATTCAATACGCGTCCACCGACAGGGTGATCATCACCTACGAGCTACCTCTGGCGGAGTTTCTCTTCGACTTCTTTGATTTGCTCAAATCGGCCACGCGCGGTTACGCCTCGATGGATTACGAGCTGCTCGGGTATCGTCCCAATCCCCTCGTGCGGGTGGACATGCTTATCAACGGCGACCGAGTGGATGCGCTGAGCAGCATTGTGCATCGCGACAGGTCGTACACCACCGGGCGCGCCTTGGCTGCTAAGCTCAAGAACATCGTGCCGCGTCAACAGTACGAGGTGGCGATTCAGGCTGCAATTGGGGGCAAGATCATCGCTCGCGAGACCGTCAAAGCCATGCGCAAAGACGTCACTGCCAAGTGTTATGGCGGTGACATCAGCCGCAAACGCAAACTGCTCGAGAAGCAAAAAGAAGGCAAACGCCGCATGAAATCCGTCGGCCGCGTGGATATCCCCCAAGATGCCTTCCATGCCATCTTGAAGATCGATTCGTAGAG
>CAYWAT010000195.1:0-2044 GCA_964456305.1 uncultured Polyangiales bacterium
TGTTCCGTTTGAGTCGCTATATGATCTTCGTCCCGCGGTCGGTGATGACCGGTTTTGTGAATGCCCTCGCAATTCTCATCTTTATGGCGCAGTTGCCGCAGTTTGTGGGCGCCAGTTGGCCGATGTATGCCCTGGTCGCGGCGGGATTGGCCATCATTTATGGCTTTCCCTACATCACCAAGCACATTCCAGCCCCTTTGGTGGCGATCATCGCCCTCACCGGCGTGACCTTGTGGCTGGGTTTGGAGACGCGCAGCGTGGGCGACATGGGCGCATTGCCCAGTACGCTGCCGAGCTTCCACATTCCGCAGGTGCCCCTCACCTACGCGACGCTGCGCATCGTGATGTCTTATGCGTTGCCCTTAGCTTTTGTGGGCTTGCTCGAGTCCTTGCTCACCGCATCGGTGGTGGACGACATGACCGACACCCCCAGCTGCAAACACAACGAGGCGCAGGGCCAAGGCATCGCCAATATCATCACCGGCTTCTTTGGCGGCATGGCGGGATGCGCGATGATCGGCCAATCCGTCATCAATGTCAGCTCGGGAGGCCGCGGTCGGCTGTCGACCTTTGTTGCCGGCGTGTTTTTATTGGCGCTTATCCTGCTGGCGCGCGATTGGGTGGCGCAGATTCCCATGGGCGCGCTGGTGGCGGTGATGATCATGGTGTCGATCAGCACCTTTGACTGGCGTTCCATCCGTCATCTCAAGCGCATGCCCCCCAACGAGTCCATTGTGATGCTCACCACGGTGGCGATGGTGGTACTGACGCACAACTTGGCCTGGGGTGTGCTCGCCGGCGTGATTCTCAGCACGGTCTTTTTCGCGCGCAAGGTCGCCAAACTGGCACACGTGGAGAGCGTCTTGGCCGATAACGCACGATCACGGCGTTATCGCGTGCGCGGCGAGGTCTTTTTTGTCTCCGTGGAGCGCATGTTGGCTGCATTCGACTTCAATGAAGCCGTCGACCATATCGATATCGACTTCAGCGACGCGCATATCTGGGATGCATCCGCCGTTGCCGCCATCGACAAGGTGATCAGCAAGTATCGCATCCAAGGGATCGATGTTCACCTGCATGGCTTGAACGCGCAGAGTGAACATCTGGTCAAACGCCTCAGCAATCCGCCCGCAACCGGGGGGCATTAGACGCAGCGCTTAAGTTTTTTACAAGACAAAGCTGCCCTTGGCTTGCGAGAGATACGATTGCTTACGCATAGCGGGCCAAGCAGGCGTTATATTCGTATCTTCAATGTTTACATTGTTGCCGGTCTATTCGATAACGCTCGTTAAGTAAGACAGTGATATGCCACATAAATCGCCCCTCGCCCTCGGGCCTCTCACTCAGCTTAACCTTATATCTATTGAAGCAAGCTACGTGAGCTGGATTGTTTATTACCTTGTCAGTTGAGCAACCAAATATGCCTTCTCTGTTCTCGAAAAGCATATGATACTTCAAACGATGCGTTATCTGGCTATACTGGCTAGAAATAAACCGAACCTCGAAGTCATTGTCATAAACAAGTCTGTGCCTCCGGAAACTCAATGGGCCAAATCTAAGCTCTCCCCACCTTATGGCATCCCAAAACTGTAAAACATCACACTTTTTCTGAGTCGCCTCACTATGCTTAGCCGTGACGTCCTGGGGATCCGATAATAACCCATCTTCCTCAACGGCACAGGCAGGCAAGAGGGCAGCGGCGATTACTAAAGCAAGCAATTGCGAATATAATTTCATAAGAAAGACACCTTTAAGATAAGCAATAAGAATAAGAGAGCCGCATTAAGACCATGACTTCAGGCATCGCAGCGAAAGAATCCAACGACACGAACAACTTGAATGAATTGTCAGGGACTAAGCAGCCATCGAACTAAGATAAGTGGGAATGGGTATGCCATATTCTGCGCACATGTCAATCATAGGGCCGAGTGCGGGGTTATCCTCAGAACGAAAGCGCTTGGCACAACTGCATTAACCCCTCCTTCATCGCGCCACCCCCCATAAACCAACGCCCCAACATGGCTTTACTGACCACACTGGGGCG
>CAYWAT010000196.1:0-2040 GCA_964456305.1 uncultured Polyangiales bacterium
GGAGAACAAAGGCGATGACGGATGAGTGTACAGGCCACCTCTGTCTATCGACCCCGGGCGCGATAAGTTGCGTGTGAAGGCCACTGATTGGCCGTGTCCCGGGCTGGAGTAGGCAGCGACCCTTCGCTGTGTTCTGCAACAGGGCTGTAACGATGGGGTGAATCGTGCAGTTGGGCGCATCGGCAGCAGAGATGTGAGGGTCAGGGCGTGCGTTCAACCCTGGTTCTTAGGCTTTGGCGGCCTAGTGGATCACAATGATCCCGGCCATAACCCCTCGCAGGTCAGCTGTGGGGGCCAGGGTGGGTAGCCAGCTGAATGATTCCTGAGCTTGGCGCTGAGAGGGACGGGCTTGTCTTCTTTTAACAGCGGCGTCGTGTGAGAGCTCGTAGCCAATGATCGCGCCGGTGACACTGCCGCCTAACATCAACAGCATGCTCCCGATGACCAAGGGTAAGCGGGCCTCGCTGTCGAAGGCCGTCCAAAAACTGCCCACCATCATCGCAGTACCGGGCAGGCCCCCGACAAAGGCGCCGGCACCTGTAGGCAACCAGCTGCCTTGGCCGCCTAGATCGTTGGCGGCGTGGTATACCGCAAGCGAGGTCCCGAGGGGAATCGCCAGGGGGTTGAGCAGATTGCCCAGCACCAGACTGGCTTTGGCGCAATCGCCCCCGTCGAAATCGAGATCCTCATCGTTGGGGCAGAGGAGCAGGGTGGGAACGCCCAGAAGCACCCAGCTTCCCATCGCCCCCAGGGTGCCACCAAGGAGGCCCCAGCCGATTTGAGCGCCTAGACGCGGCGCTTGTTGCGTTGAGGTGTTCTGCGATGCTTGCTTTTCTTGTGCACACGCGGCGGGATGAAGAAAGAACAGGGTCGAGCCCGTCATCAAGGCACCCAAGACGACAATACGCAGCAAGAAAGAGGTCATGATGCAGGCAATGTAGCATGGTGGGTGAACGCCACCTGAGTTGAAGTGATGCTTTAAGGCTATTGCGACCCTTGGCCTCAAGTTGACGATCGAAGCCGATGCGGGATGCACGAAGGTGGCTTAAGGCAAACGGCCGAAGCGTTTAAAGTCAGGAGGGCGTTTGTCGAGGAAGGCTTGTTTGCCTGCTTGGTCATCAAGCTGTTGGTGTTTCGTCCCCTTGTTGTGGGGTGTCATCCTTGCCTAGTTTGCGCAGGAGACGCAGGGCCTTGGTGCGGTCGGCCTTGTAAGCGCGGCTGGCAAAGAACTCTTCAGCGGTTGCTCGGGCAGATAGTTTCTCTGCGATGGCGATGTTGATGTACTGATTGAGGGTGGTGTCGTCCTCTGCTGCGGCTTTCTTGAGACCCTTCATCAGGGAGGGCTGGAGTCTAAGGGCGAAATTACTCTTTTTCATGCGTTCTCCTGGTGTGTAGCTCGCCTTAGGGAGGCAACTCGCAGGAATCGACGCGAGTCTTAGCTCAGGGCAAGCGGCCGAAGCGTTTAAAGTCGGGAGGGCGTTTGTCGAGGAAGGCTTGCTTGCCTTCTTGGCCCTCTTCGGTGAGGTAAAAGAGCAGGGTGGCGTTGCCGGCTAGCTCTTGCAACCCAGCTTGGCCATCGCAGTCGGCATTAAGCGAGGCCTTGAGGCAGCGCAGCGCGAGGGGGCTGTTTTGCAGAATCTCCCGGCACCACTGCAGGGTCTCGGCCTCGAGCGTATCCAAGGGCACCACCGTGTTGACCAAGCCCATCTGCAGGGCTTTTTCGGCATCGTACTGGCGGCAGAGAAACCAGATTTCGCGGGCCTTCTTTTGGCCCACGATGCGAGCCATGTAGGAGGCGCCATAACCGCCATCAAAGCTGCCCACCTTGGGACCGGTCTGACCAAAGATGGCATTGTCGGCCGCAATGGTCAGGTCGCAGATCATGTGCAGCACATGGCCGCCACCGATGGCATAACCCGCTACCATGGCGATGACCGGCTTGGGCAAACTGCGAATCTGCCGCTGTAAATCGAGGACATTGAGTCTGGGAATGCCGTCCTTGCCTACGTAACCGCCCACACCACGCACGCGCTGGTCACC
>CAYWAT010000197.1:0-2036 GCA_964456305.1 uncultured Polyangiales bacterium
GTGACCATTACCGACCGCAGTGGACGCACCTTGTCAGGGCAAACCATCGACGCCTTTTGGACGTCGGTGGCGCACGTCAAACCCTTGAGCGTCGGCGTGAACTGCGCCTTGGGTGCACGCGATATGCGTCCCTATATCGAGGCCCTTAGCCAGATCGCTGACTGTTGGGTCAGCTGTTATCCCAACGCCGGCTTGCCCAATGCTTTTGGCGAATATGACGAAAGCCCCCAAGATACAGCGGGGCAGATCGGTGAATTTGTCCGCGAGGGCTGGGTGAACATTCTCGGTGGCTGCTGTGGCACCACTCCCGAGCATATCGCCGCCATGTATGCGGAAGCCCTTAAGGCAGCGCCACGCATCCTTTCTAAGAGCGCTCCGCAGGAGGCTTACTTCAGTGGTCTCGAGCGCCTGAGCATCCGCGATGACAGCGGCTTTTTGATGATCGGCGAGCGCACCAACGTCACGGGCTCTAAGCGTTTTGCCAAGCTCATTTTGGCGGGCGATTACGCGCAAGCGCTTGAGGTGGCCCTCGATCAGGTGCGCGGCGGTGCCAATATTCTCGACGTCAATATGGATGAGGGCATGCTGGATTCGGCCGCTGCGATGACCGAGTTCTTGAACCTCATCGCCTCGGAGCCCGAGATATCCCGCATTCCTATCATGATCGACAGCTCCAAATGGAGCGTCATCGAGGCCGGCCTCAAGTGCATTCAAGGCAAAGGCATCGTCAACTCCATCTCGCTTAAAGAAGGCGAAGACGATTTCTTGGCGAAAGCTGCGCAGGTTCAGCGTTATGGCGCGGGGGTGATCATCATGGCCTTCGACGAGAAGGGTCAAGCTGAGAGCGCCGATCGTAAAGTAGAGATTTGTACGCGGGCCTATCGCCTATTGGTGGATAAGCTGGATTTTAATCCGCAGGATATCATTTTTGATCCCAATATTTTGGCGGTTGCGACCGGCATTGCGGAGCATCAGGACTTTGCCAAGTACTTCATCGACGCCATTCCACGCATCAAGAAAGCTTGCCCAGGCGCGCGTATCAGTGGCGGAGTGAGCAATCTGTCGTTCTCGTTTCGCGGCAACAATCGCGTGCGCGAAGCTATGCATGCGGCCTTTTTGTATCACGCCATCAAAGCCGGCATGGATATGGGCATCGTTAATGCGGGTCAGTTAGCGGTGTACGATGACATTCCCGATGAGCTACGCGAGCATGTGGAAGACGTCATTTTCAACCGTCGCGATGATGCGACCGAGCGCCTGGTCGATTTAGCCGAGCGTTACAAAGGGCAGGGGCAAGCGCGCAAGGTTGACCTAAGCTGGCGCGAGGCTCCCGTCACCAAGCGTTTATCTCACGCTTTGGTGCAAGGCATTGTCGACTACATTGACGAGGATACCGAAGAAGCGCGTCAGCTGCTGGAGCGTCCTTTGGAGGTGATCGAAGGACCGCTCATGGATGGCATGAAAATCGTGGGCGAGCTTTTCGGTGCGGGCAAAATGTTCCTGCCGCAGGTGGTCAAAAGCGCTCGCGTGATGAAAAAAGCGGTGGCTTATCTTGAGCCTTTTATGCTGGCCGAAAAAGAGAGCAATAAAAGCGCCTCGCGTGGGCGCATCCTGATGGCGACGGTTAAGGGCGATGTGCATGACATCGGCAAAAACATCGTGGGCGTGGTGCTGGCCTGCAATAGCTACGAAGTTATCGACCTGGGCGTGATGGTGCCCAGCAATACCATTCTCGAGAAGGCGCGCGAACACGACGTACACATGATTGGCCTAAGTGGGCTTATTACTCCATCGCTGGATGAGATGGTGCATGTGGCTAGCGAGATGCAACGGGAGGGCTTTGATATTCCCTTGCTGATTGGCGGTGCCACCACCAGTCGTCAGCACACCGCGGTTAAAATCGCGCCGCGCTATGAACATGAAAGCGTGCACGTGCTCGATGCCTCGCGGGTGACCGGTGTGGTGGGCAAGCTGATGGATGCCAAGCAACGCGAGCTTTTTGCTGATGACAATCGCCAGGAGCAAGACCGTTTGCG
>CAYWAT010000198.1:0-2031 GCA_964456305.1 uncultured Polyangiales bacterium
CACCTTAAGCCCGCGCAACGCAAGCGCATTATTGCGCGACAGACTTCTTTTCCGCGAGAATGACGCCATGTCTAGTGCGCGGACCTTCTTGGCTTGTCTCATTCTCCTCACGCTCGGCTTCAGCAGCAATGCGATTGCCGAGGATGGGGATGGTCTTTACGGTCGCCTCGATGGCGACTTCTCCTGGTCCTTCAGTTTAGGTGCCGGCGGCAGCTTTAGTCGCGATACCACCGAGCTTGCAACGGTGACCGACTTGCACTTCCGTGCCATCGGCGCAGCTGGGCCCATGTTTGCAGGCATGTGGTCACCCGGGGATCACGCTTCTTACGGTCTTGTCGGCGTTGACCTGCGCCCTCTTTTCCCGGGCCTCTTTCTGAGCGACCTCAGCACCGGATCACGCTTCGTGGATCTCATGTTGCAGTCCTGGAGTATCGAAATCGGCATCGCTTTTCTAAGCGCCGACGACCCCTCCTTTGATGCCGGCTTCATGAGCGGCACCAGCATCGGCATTCCCCTCTTCTTCCGCCAAGGCCAAAACTGGCTGCTCTACCTCATGCTCAACGCGCGTTATATTCAAGCCGAAGCCCAGCGAGGTCCCGTCGATCGCATTCCACGCTGGTCCGCAACGGCCTCCATCGCCTTCGAACAATTGCTCGATTTAGGTATTTTGACCCGCGATCAACGCAAATAGGGGCATGCTCCATGCTCAAATTACGCTACCCTAAGAGGCTATGACCGCGCATATCGCCAATATTAACATCGAACGCAGCACCCCTTTAATCGTCCCAGGCGCACTGAAGCGCGAGTGTCCCAGCAGCGACGCCTCGTACCAGACCGTTATCCAAGGGCGACGGGAGATCGAAGCGATCCTGCAAGGTCAGGACACCCGCATGCTGGTCATCATCGGCCCTTGCTCCATCCATGATACCAAAGCAGCCGTGGAATACGCGCAGCGCCTCGCCGAGTTAAGGCAGCGTTACCGCGACCGTCTCTGCATCGTGATGCGTGTGTACTTCGAGAAGCCTCGCACCACCGTGGGATGGAAAGGATTGATTAACGATCCCTATCTCGATGGCAGCTTTGACATTCCTCAAGGCCTGCGCCTTGCCCGCAAACTGCTCAGCGACATCACCGCACTGGGATTGCCCGCAGGAACCGAGATGCTGGAGCCGATTACGCCTCAGTACATCGACGATTTAGTGAGCTGGGCTGCCATCGGTGCTCGCACGACCGAATCGCAAACCCACCGGCAGATGGCCTCCGGCTTGTCTACTCCTGTCGGCTTCAAAAACAGCACCAACGGCGACTTGCAAGTGGCTCTCGATGCGATGAAGGCAGCCCGCAGCCCCCATCATTTTCTCGGCATCGACGAAGAAGGGGTCACCTGTGTGGTCAGCACCAAGGGCAACCCCTTTGGTCACATGATTTTACGCGGCGGCAAGGACCGCCCGAACTACGATCCTCGCAGCGTCGCCGAGGCCATCGAACATCTCAAGCAAGCCTCGCTATCGCCTTACCTCATGATCGACTGCTCCCACGCCAACTCGGGCAAAAAGCACGAAGCTCAAGAAAAGGTCTGGGACAGTATCCTCGAGCAGCGCGCCAACGGCTGCAAAGAACTCATCGGCGCCATGGTGGAAAGCAACTTGTCAGAAGGCAACCAAGCGCTGCCTGCCGATCGCAGTACTCTTAAGTACGGCGTCTCCATCACCGATGCCTGTATCGGCTGGGACAAAACCGCCGAACTGCTCGAGCGGGCTTATAAAAACGCAGCAACCTAAGCCCACAGCAGGACTACATCAGTTAAGCCACTTGTTGTTCTTGTTGAGTTGCTGGGAGGAGTAGACCATTCGCATAGGTCGACTGCCCTTTGGCTTTCGTTTGCGCTTCTTGCCTTTTTGCTGCTGATGCATGAAGGCAATGCCCGCAGCAATGCCCGCCAAGTCAGCCACCAAGCGGATGAACTGCCCTGAGGCTAGGAAAAAGATCACTGACAAACCCACGATAATGTAAATGAGTTGATGTGGGGTG
>CAYWAT010000199.1:0-2027 GCA_964456305.1 uncultured Polyangiales bacterium
CCTCAGCTTTGAAGTACGAGCCACCGACCCGCACCAGCGCAGCTTTTGCTGGAGCGCCACGCTGCTTTAAGTAGCTTTTGGTTCAAGACTTCATCCGTCCAAAGTGCACAGCGCTCTGACGCATCGCAACCGGCAACTCTGCTTGCCAGTTGCTTTGTTTGAGGCGCACAAATAGCACAAGTCTATCTGGATCGGTTCTTGCGTATATTTCGTAGCTTGAGTGGAGGTTGCGCAACTCCATACAGTCTTTAGATGCCGTGTCTCACTTACGAACAATATATCTTTGTCTTTTCATCACGCTGACTTGTCCGCCACTATTCATTGCATGTGCTCCGGCAGCCGTAGATGACAAGACTCTCAAAGACGAAGGGCGACAAAGTCACCTTCTTGAAGAAGTGAGTCGTGCTGAGACGGGGATCTGGACATGGTATCCGGTCTCCGGAACCCGATCGTTGATCAATACGGAGACCGGCATCCTTGTTCGCCGCCCGTCAAATAAATATCCATCGCAGCCAGTAAAGCTGATGATCTACTGGCATCATGGTGGTGCATGTATATCAAAAGACTCTTGCGATCTCACAAAGGCAACGCTTTACGATAGCTATGATGCGACGACGCTGGATTTTAGGAATATGGAAGGTCTCAGGGATGAGTTAACCACCGGACTATTCGCTTCGTATGACGAAAATCCACTGAGTGTACAGAAAGGCTATACACAAATCATCATACCCTATACCGACGGAGGCATGCACGTTGCATCCGGAAGACTCCCCGATGAGCTCATCGACGAAGATTATTCGGAATATCACGGCTTGCACAACAGCAAGCTATTTCTTGAGACGATATTCGGCATGTTCCCGAGAGATAAGGTTGAGGAAATTGTCGTAGCAGGGTCTGGCGCGGGGTCTTTGGCTGCATTGATTTATTATCACAAGATTCGCCAACAATTCAGCAAGACCACACGTGGGCGTTTGATCACCATGTCGGGCATTGCAATGCAGCCTTGCAGCTTTTGGAAGCTATACGAGATGTTTAATCTTGATAGCGCATTTAGTTATGTCTTTGGAGGCGAGCTTTGTTCTACTCATGATGGCCACAACCAAGCATCTTGTAAACGGACAGAGGCTGGATTCTTTCTCCTAATCGATTGGTTGTACAAGAGGTATGCTCGGGAAGACGGCTCAGGTGATCGATTTGCTTTCCTCTCCAATCATACCGACAACATGGCGCTGTCGCTTATCCGATCACTTGAGTGCGATACTAAAATAGGTAGCTCCTCGGATACATACAAAGAAGAAGTCATCGCGTTGCAAAACATAGCGTTCGCGAGACAAATGAGCTCGTTCAAGGTGTTTATTGCGAACGAGAGCCCAGCCAAGCGCAGTTTGCTGGCCACGGCTGTCTATCCAGCTGGGCGTTTCAACCCGCACTCTGACGGCGATTGGCTGAGGAGCCTTCTTCACGTGCTTAATGACATGGGACTGTACCACACGATGGCAGGGCCTTGGGCACATCAGAGTATCGATCGTGGACTCTACACCATTCCAAGGCTGAACCTGCTTACGATAGACAGGGTCAATGGCAGCCTATCCGCAAACCCTAGCGCCAAAGCCAGAGGTCTTGACGACAACCGTGTTTCTGCCTTCCGTTGGTTAGCTAATATGCTCAGCGAGGACCCATTGGTATACAAAAGATGGGAGCACACGGATCCCGATGACTACTAGACCGCTTCCAACTTGATTTGATGCTTTAGCACCAAATCCAAAACGAAAGCGGTCTGATATTGTTTGGGTTTTGGGCAGTGCTGGACGTTGAGGGCAAGTTAAATCCATCAGGATCCTTGTGACGAGGTACTAGCTGCATATCCTAGGTTCCGCTCCGAAGCTCAGTTCATTCAGCCCCCAGATCCTCAGCCTCGACGTGATAGCGGCCATACTCCTCGATGAAGGCGAATTGGTCGGGTGACGCGATTTTATCGACATAGAGCACACCATCGAGATGATCGAACTCGTGCTGGAGCACCGTGG
>CAYWAT010000200.1:0-2021 GCA_964456305.1 uncultured Polyangiales bacterium
TGCGTCGTTCGACGATCCCGGTGCGCTCAACGATCCACGCATGCGAGGTATCTACCCTGCGTTCTAAATCATGATTGCTAAGAACACGCTCGGGAACGTAATGGCCTGTTCCAGCAATGCAGGCATGCGAGGGTACCATACAAACAATGCAACTAAGAGATAGTAAGCCGGGTCTTAGGCGGCAGCGTTGTCCTTAGCCCTGACAACCTGCTCTTGCTTGTAATAGCCACATGCCAGGCACACGCGATGAGGACGCATCCAGCTACCGCAATTGGGGCAGGAAATCACATGAGGGACATTGAATTTATCGTGCTGGGCACGACGTTGATCGCGCTTGGCACGCGTGGTTCGACGCTTGGGAACAGCCACAGAGTTACTCCTTCATAAAGTGGGTCAGTTTTCTAGTCGACCCTTGATGTTTCGTAAAGGTGCAAGACGCGGATCGATAGAAAAATCTTCATCGTCTCGAACTTTTTCACCTTTGCTATCTATCGTAGCCAACCCCTTGCAGGCCTCATCGCACAAAGGCTTCATGGGTACTGCAAGCAATAAGTGCTCACGAATGACCTGATCCAAAACAAGCTCGTATCCAGCATAAGAGCTTTGATCCAGCTCTTCAGGATCAATATCAACGCTTTGTGATAAGGCAGCACGAGGGACAAACAAGGTCGTGAGCTCTAGATCGAGAGCAAGGGCAGCGTCGCCAAGACAACGGCTGCAAGGACAATGCAGCGTCGTCCTCACCCTTGCCTGTACAAGTATATCTGTACCGCTGACACGGGATGCGTTTAAGATAATCGAGCCTTGCGGATCGCTGTCATGCACGGTTAGCGCCGTTGCTTCAAGTTGCTCGCGCATCCAAACTAGCGGAATGTCAAAAGCCAGCTGCTCAGAGGTATCCCCCAGATCGCGTATATTAATAACAAAGGCAGGCATTTTAAAATGGCTATCAAATCAGAGCAATGGCGCAAATAGACGCGCAATGCTCTCGTAGATATGAAACGAGAAAGCACGTTGCTGCCAGACATGGAGGGCTACCGCTTGGCATTTTGCCAGGTCTTCTTGCAGAAGGTCCTCTAGACGCGTGACAAAAGCGGAATCCCAAACCGCCGCCACAACCTCGAAATTAAGGCGAAAACTGCGTAGATCGAAATTGGCGCTACCCAAGGTTGCGAGATGATCATCTGCGATCATCGCTTTCGTGTGAATCATACCGGGCATGTACTCGTAAATCTTAACCCCAGCCTGCAGTAGGCTTAGATAATAGTTACAGCTGGCATAGTAAGTCACTTTGTGGTTTGGCTTGCGAGGAACAATAAGCCTCACGTCAACACCTCGCATTGCAGCTGCTTGCAACGCAACGAGAATAGCAGGGTCGGGGATAAAGTAAGGGGTCACCAGCCACACCCGTTTCTGTGCCGAGTTGATGGCAGTAAAATAAAGACGTTGAATGGACTCCACCGTTGCATCGGGTCCCGAATCAACAATCTGAACGGCAGAATCGCCCTTACGTGCAATGGGCGGAAAAAAAGCCGGATGAATCAGATCGTGCTTAGCTGCGAATTGCCAGTCCTCGGCAAAGATAGACTGGAGCTGGTACACGGCCACACCATGAATGCGCATATGCACATCGCGCCAATTTAGAAAAGGTGCACCCACGTTGATACCGCCGATAAACCCTTCGGTGCCATCAACGATCATAAGCTTTCGATGATTGCGTAGATTAATAGTCCACGCTGCGCGGATCGGACTCAGCGGCAAAAAAGCAGACGCCCATCCACCTGCAGCATGCAAATCTCGCCAAAAACCTTTGCCTAAACGATGGGAGCCCAGGGCATCGTATAAAATACGCACGCGCACACCTCGACGCGCGGCCTGTACAAAGGCATCGCGCAGACGGCGCCCTTGGACGTCATCATGTAAAATATAAAACTCTGCGTGTACATGATCCTGCGCCCCTTCAATCGCGCTAACCATCGCCTCGTAGGTCGCCTCGGCGCCCACAAGCAACTGAACATCAT
>CAYWAT010000201.1:0-2008 GCA_964456305.1 uncultured Polyangiales bacterium
TGTTCGTCATTCCTTGTTTCTACGTGCTGCTGCACGATTTATTCGCGGGCAAGGCGTTCAATCGCCTGCGTCGCCGCTACAAACGATCGGGCAGTGCAGAAGCAGCAACGCGATCCCCTCAATAGTATTATTTGCTTGCAGGCAATGTAAAATATTTGTACTTTAAATCACTATTACCTAAGGTAGTCGCAGAGTGAAAAGTTCTCAGTACTCAAATTTTTATA
Organism: uncultured Polyangiales bacterium; assembly: GCA_964456305.1. Classification (GTDB taxonomy): domain Bacteria; phylum Myxococcota_A; class Polyangia; order Polyangiales; family CAYWAT01; genus CAYWAT01. The sequence continues at coordinate 225 of CAYWAT010000201.1, forward strand.
CTCACTGCAAACAGATATACAAATTTTTTGATGGGGTTTTAAAATGACTAATGAAGGGAAATCTAAATTTACTGAAGAGCAAATTATAGCTGCCGAGAAACAAATTGTTGAGCAGTCAAAACGAATCGAATTCTATCTTACAGAATATACTCTTGAAATCTTAGCTCTAAAGACGAGAAATGGGGACTTTGAAGTTCCAGCCTATCAACGTGAGTTTACGTGGGAACCGGAAAGGAAATCTCGCTTTCTTGAATCTTTGTTGATGGGACTTCCAATACCATTTCTCTTCTTCTTTGAAAGTCCAGAAACTGGAAAGCTTGAAATTGTTGATGGTTCCCAGCGACTTCGAACAATTGAAGAGTTTATTCTTGGTGATTTGGAGTTAGGAGACTTAGAAGAATTATCTTTACTAAGTGGATTTAGATTTCAAGATCTTCCAGAATCACGTCAAAGGAAGCTTAAAAACCGCTCAATTCGAGGAATTGTTCTGAATGAGCATACTGATGAACAATCTCGCTTCGATGTTTTTGAAAGAATTAATACAGGGCCTAAGATTGCGAAGAAGGCTGAGATACGACGGGGTGCATTAGGAGGCCCCTTCCTAGACCTTGTCATATCACTTTCAAAAGAAAAGTATTTTGCCAATCTCGCGCCAGTATCCAAAAAGCGTGAAAAGGAACGAGAAAGAGAAGAGCTAATTACCCGTGTCTGTGCTTATGGGGACGGTTGAGATAATTATAAAGATAGAGTATCTCCTTTCCTTTATGAATATACAAAAAAAATGAATTCACGCTTTCAAGAAAGACCAGAAGATATTGAAGTTTATCGTCAGCGCTTTGTTCAGACTATGGGATTTATAACATATAACTTCCCATGGGGATTTCGTCGAACACCGAAAGGGAAAATGACTCCAAGATCAAGATTTGAAGCGATTTCGATTGGTAGCTATCATGCGCTTCAGCAAAAGCCTGAAATTGAAAACCAATCTTTCCCTGTGGAAGATTGGCTAAATAGTAAAGAATTTAAAGAAGTCATTGGTGCCGATGGAGCTAATGCTATAGGTAGGTTGAAAGCACGTATTAACTTTGTTCGAGATCGCCTTCTTGGAGAGTAAGTATGGATGGCTTCAGACAAATATTTGAAGAAAGGTTGCAAGAAATAGAAGCTTACTTAGACTTACTTGAAGGATTGGAAAACCAAATTCAGCAAGGACTTCCTCAATTTGGAGACAATGGTGCCACTATTACTGTTCAGCAGCAAAGAATTCTTTATGCAAGTGTTTATCTCCAGTTATACAATTTGGTAGAGTCAACAATTACTCAATGCCTAAATGCTGTTTCTGAAAGTGTAATCGCGAGATCTACATATCCTAGTCACTTATCTGAATCTCTGCGAAGAGAATGGGTACGCTTCGTAGCACGTACTCATATCGATCTAAATTATGAAAATCGTCTGAATTCTGCATTCGATCTCTGCGAGCATTTAGTCAAATCTCTTCCTATATCAGACTTCAAGGTTGAGAAAGGTGCGGGTGGTAGTTGGGACGATCGTGCAATCAAGAAAATAAGTGTGCGACTGGGACTTTCATTAAACATTAGCCCTAGTGTGATGAGTGACATAAAAAGACCATTCAGAAATGACCAAGGCTCGCTTGAAATCATTAAGAAGCTTCGGAATGAATTGGCTCATGGTAGTCTCTCATTTGCGGAATGTGGCGAGGGAGTTACTGTAAGCGTACACTCTTTCCCTACACGACGCTCTTCCGATCTCGGAAGAGCGTCGTG
>CAYWAT010000202.1:0-1985 GCA_964456305.1 uncultured Polyangiales bacterium
AGACCACCACCGTGAGTGAAGGTGTGGTGTGCGATGGCTTTAACGATCTTAGCCCTTGTGGGCCCACCAATACCGAGTACCCCGGCGGCGTGCTCGGTCCGAGTGACTCTAAAGATGGCGCGCAGGCTCCCGAAGTAGGACTGATCGTCAAATACAACACCAACAACTCGACCTGGGAAGACAGCGCAGCGCGTAACTGGAATGAGGCGGTGAAGTTTGATCTTCCCGACTACGATGTGTTTACCCTCGACGCGAACACTTTAGACGAGGTTGTGGCGGCGCGTGCCAGCCATGTGGGCACAACGTTATTCAATATGGTGGTCAACCCGGTGAGCGATGTGCTTTACGTCTCCAACACCGAGTCCAACAACCTGACCCAGTTTGAAGGGCCCGGGATTCGCGGCGGCAGTACTGTACAGGGTCATCTCGCCGAAGCGCGCATCACTGTGATTCAGGACCCTTCTACAACCCCGACAGTGAACCCACGCCATCTGAATAAGCATATCGACTACAGCCTTTTGCCCGCACCTCCGGGTGCCAAAGATCACAGTCTGGCCACGCCCCTGCAAATGGAGGTAAGCGCCGACGGTAGGACCCTATATGTCGCTGCCTTTGGTTCGAGCAAGATCGGCGTAGTGGCCACCGACAAGCTGGAAAACGACACCTTCGATCCGACACAGGACAGCACTGCTTACATGCGCGTTAGCGGCGGTGGCCCAGGGGGTCTGGTGCTCGACGAGACGCGCAACGTGCTTTTGGTGGCCACACGCTTTGATAATGGTGTCTCGGTGCTGAATCTAGACACAGGCGAAGAGACCTCGCATGTGACCATGCCAACGCCAGAAAATGAAGAAGTGATCGCCGGGCGCCAAATGTTGTACGACGCCGAGTTCACGTCTTCGAACGGTGAGGCCTCTTGCGCCAGCTGCCACATTTTTGGTGACTTGGATCAACTCGCTTGGGACCTGGGTAATCCGGATGAAGAGTCTGTCGATGCTGGTGAGAATCCTATTCCGGTTAACCTTGGCGTGTTAACCACTCTTGACCGGACGACAATCTTTCATCCCCTCAAGGGTCCAATGACCACTCAGACCCTGCGTGGCATGCAGCACAGCGGAGCGCAGCACTGGCGTGGTGACCGTGCCATCGGTCCATTTGGTACCAGTGCCAAGGACTCGAGGATTTCTTTTCTCAACTTTGTTGGTGCGTTCAATGGCCTGGTGGGTCGTGAGGAGCCCATGGATGAAGAATCCATGCAGCGCTTCGCTGATTTTGCTTTGGCGCTAGCTTTGCCGCCCAATCCGATACGCAACCTCGACAACTCGCTCAAGAATCCATCTACAGGGCCTAGTGAACAACGAGGGCATGATTTTTATACGGGTCCCAGGCGTTCCGATGGCCTGCCGCCCAATCCACTTGAAGCCCTTGTCGGTATTCAAGGTGGCTTTACCTGCGAGGGCTGTCATCGCTTGGATGCAAGCGAGGGCTTTTTTGGCACCGGGGGTGACCAAAGCTTCGAAGAAGAAACTCAGATCATGAAGATTCCGCACCTGCGCAACATGTATCAGAAGGTGGGGATGTTTGGCATGTCGGATATTGACTTTATCGGTAACAACGCTGGCGAGAACGATCCCACAGGTGACCAAGTACGTGGTTTCGGTTTCTTGCATGATGGCAGCATCGATACCCTGTTTCGCTTTTTTCGTGCCGACGTCTTTAACGACACCGGTGCTGTCGGTTTCAATGGCCCCAATGATGGCGATGATCTGCGTCGCGATATGGAAGCCTTCATGCTGGCCTTCGATTCCGATCTGGCTCCCATTGTCGGACAGCAGGTTACGTTGAGACACGATAGCGATGCCAGTGCCGATGCGCGTGCTGATTTACTGCTACAGCGTGCCGCCGTTCCCTTTGTCTCCAAGCTGATGGGTGGTGAGGTGAGGGAATGCGACCTCATCGCCGCCGTGCACCTGGGTGATCGCACT
>CAYWAT010000203.1:0-1953 GCA_964456305.1 uncultured Polyangiales bacterium
GAAGGTCAGGTTGCCGAATACGTCCCAGTACTCGGTCAGCGCACCCTGCAGGCCGAAGTGGTGACTCAACTTGCTCATCTTTACCAACGCCAGCAGGCCAGCTTTCTTGTACAGCGTTACGCTCAGCAGGCGCGCGAGCTGTGGGAGCGCAGCGCAGCGTCGTTGGCGGTGCATCATCGCGACGCCTTCTGGGCGCATCCTTTGCGCGCCGCTCTCCCTGCGGTTGCATCTCCGCTTTCCTTGGCTGGTGGATCTGATTCAGTCCATCGCCTGAGTACACTGCGCGAGAAAAAACTGCAGCGTTTCATCGAGGTGAACAAAAAGCTCAATTCCTCCTTGGAGCTCACCGAGGTGCTGCGTTGGACTATGGATGCGGCCATCGATCTCACCGAAGCCGAGCGGGGGTTTGTGATTCTGGTCGACGACACCGAGCAAGCGCCACGTCAGAAGTCAAAGGACGACGAGGCCTCGTTACAGGTGGTCATCGCGCGCAACCTCGATCGCGCCCGCATCAACGAGGAGCATTGGCAGTTTAGTCACGGCATTGCGCGTCAGGTCATTCGCACGGGTGTGCCTTTGATGTCGGTAGATGCTCAGCAGGATGATCGCTTTGGCGGACATGCGTCGGTGCATGCCATGCAGCTCAAGTCTGTTGCGGCGGTGCCGATTCGCAGCTGGGAAGGTGTCTTGGGCGCCCTTTACCTGGACTATCGCGGGCATCGCGGTCGTTTTGGCGAGGACGATTTAGAGCTACTAGTGGCCTTTGCCGATCAGGCTGCCATGGCCATTCGCAATGCGCGTTTGCATGCGTCGTTGCAGCAACGCTCGCGCGAATTGGAAGCCGAGCGGCAGCGCGTCGAGGAATTGATGCAGGGGCAAGCCCAGCAGATTGACCATTTGCAGGAACGCATTCGGGTGAATCAGCGCGCCTTGGAGCGGCGCTATCACGACGATTCGATTGTGGGTCAAAGCGCAGCCATGCAGCAGGTATTCGCGGTGATGGATCGGGTGATCGAAACTCATGTCAACGTGCTCATCGAAGGCGAGAGTGGCACAGGCAAAGAGTTGGTGGCGCGCTCGATTCACTTCAATGGGTCGCGTAAAGACAAGTCCTTTGTCCCCATCAATTGCGGTGCCTTGCCGGAAAACCTGCTGGAATCCGAGCTTTTTGGCTACAAACGAGGCGCCTTCACCGGGGCCGATCGCGATCGCACAGGGCTGATCGTGCAGGCTCATGGCGGTACGCTCTTTCTGGATGAGCTGGGCGAGTTGCCTCTGAGCATGCAGGTGAAACTATTGCGCGTCCTGCAAGAGCGTGAAGTCCGTCCGCTGGGCGCCACAAGAGCCGTGCCGGTGGATATCCGCCTGATTTGCGCCACCAATCGCAAGTTGCTTAACGAGATCGATGAGGGGCGTTTTCGCCAAGACCTTTATTACCGCGTGGGTGTGGTGACCCTCACGCTGCCACCCTTGCGTCAACGCCTGGAGGATATTCCCGCGTTGGCGCAGCGTTTTGTCGAGCATTACGCCAAGGACTTTGGCAAGGCGCCGCCTTTACTCGGTAGCGATGCGCTGAGGGCTTTATTGCAGTATCCCTGGCCGGGAAATGTGCGCGAACTAGAGAATGTGATCACCAAAGCGGTGGTTCTTGCAGAGCCTGAGCAGCCGCTTAGCGCCGATGACCTTCAGCTGCGCGCGCAGTCATCCTTGCCTCCTGCAGTGCCACGCACGCGTCGTGATTACCAAGACGAGGAGTCGGATCGCATCCTCGCTGCGCTGCACCATTGCAACTGGAATGTGACTGAGGTCTCGCGTGTCTTGGGGATTCCGAGGGCGACGCTGTATCGAAAAATGAGGCGCTACGGCTTTAAACGCAGCGCCTCAAGTTAGTTGTCTATCTAACGAGTTTTACTGGCAGATCGAAGGTGCCTCGACGCAGGTATGAGGGTCGGG
>CAYWAT010000204.1:0-762 GCA_964456305.1 uncultured Polyangiales bacterium
CGCAGCGCGACGCTTGCTCACATCCCCATTGCTCTTCAGCATGCCCCAGGTCCCGGAATCGTTGATATCATTTGAGGCATCGCAGGCGTTGTCATCGTCAGCACGGAACAAGAGGTACTCGAGAGCATCGAGCCCAAAGGCGCTGACAAATGCGGTATCAAAAAAGCCCGCCTGCTCATAAGCTGCATTAGCCGTCTCTTGATCGACTCGACACGGATTATTACTCGGCCACGCATAGATTTGATCACGCAGCCCCTGACCCCCGGCAACACGCGTCCGCGACCCGGCTGGCCCAAACTGGGTTAACTCCACCTCCTGCCAAAGAGCCATCGCCACACGCCATGCTTCCTGAACCTGCGTTCGCTTGGCATCGACATCAGCGGCATCCGCATCCACCGCCTGCCGATACCCTTGCACAGCATCCCGCAACCCCGCAGCCGCTTGTTGAAACTCCTGATACAGAGGAAACACCACCTTCTCCCCCACATCACGCACCATCGCCGACCGCGACATCTCCTCCGCCGGATCCGGCGCCGACGACCCACCGCCACATGCCCAGATACCACCCACAGCCGCCAAACAAACCACACCCGCAGCCAAACTCACATACCCAATTCGTTTCATACTCAATTCTCCAGAAGGGGCTTTTCCGAAGCCCCACCTTTCATTGTCTCTTTGAACTCGAGGCGTCCGGATCGCGCGACCCTACCTCACAACCGCACGTCGGTAAGGGGTCGCCCTGGTCGGCGAGTTCCGCTCCAT
>CAYWAT010000204.1:783-1399 GCA_964456305.1 uncultured Polyangiales bacterium
TCCTCCGTCAAATACGATTCGACGGAGCCTCTCCCGGGCCGCTGTGTGCTCTCGCGTCCCGCGTCGCAAGCGCTGCGCCAGGGGGCCGCGTAGTGTTAAGCATGACCTGCAATGCAGGGCATGTAACGAAGCGCAGCGTAGCTGGCCCTGTTGCCTCTGATCACTAAACGTCATTCTGGAGGGGCGCAGCCCCCTCCCAAACCTCCACCCAATACCCCCAGGCTCGTGCGACCCCACCATACAACCGCCCGTCGGTGAGGGGTTGCCCTGGACGGCGAGTTCCCCGCAGCGAAGCGAGGACACGCGCAGCCGGTTAGGGCGACCCCTCACCGACGGGCTACCAGCCACGTAAGCACGCGCCACTACCAGCCACCTAGACCGAAGGCGTCGCCGACGTTCCCTGCGTCAAACCCATACGCCGTCTGCAAAATACCGCGCGCCGACTGCAACGCCGTCTTATAGTCCGAGATCGCCTCGTCGGTATCATTCAGCAGCACGGGCTTCTCGCCCATATACTCATGCAACTTACTGAACTGGTCGTCGCTGAGCGGAGAATGCGGATTGAACTGCAGCCCTAGAGCAAAACCCTTCATCTCTGACCAGTGCTTCGCGTGAT
>CAYWAT010000204.1:1438-1944 GCA_964456305.1 uncultured Polyangiales bacterium
GCATTCATATCCTGCAACACTTCGTTGATGTAATGAACGACGGTCGTCACGATAGCCCGCTCCCAGGCACCGAGCGCTTGGTCACGCGCAGCTTTGAGCTCGGTGAGCTGTGCGTCGGACAGTGCGCCATCAGCAGAGGCAATGATCATCCTACCCTTGGCAAACCCTTCCCATGCTTGCTTGGTGTAGTCGGTAGGCTTGGTGCAAAACTCACACAAGTCTCGCTTCGCCGCGTTGACCGAGTTGCCGAAATTATATTCCGAATTGAGGTCGATCTTATTGTCACCATTGCTGTCGTAGTAGCCTTTGTCCCAACCTGGGCGACCGCCTTTGCCAGCAAGCTCCTGATCAGTATAGGCGCTGTAATCACGTGCCGCGCCAAAGTAACCAAAAGCCTCATCCCAGGCGTGCTCCAGTGCCGTGTAGGGCTCGACGCCTTTTGCTTTTTCAGTGTTGTCAGCGAGCAAGCCCTTGTCCGCCACATCGTCATCCAAATAGTCGTCGGC
>CAYWAT010000205.1:0-1839 GCA_964456305.1 uncultured Polyangiales bacterium
AAGCGTGTGAGCATCGTATCGACCTGCATACTCGCGCTGCTGCTTTGGTTCTTGTTTCGCAGCATGCGCATCGTTGCGGTGGCCGGCATTCCCATCGGCGTCGGTATGCTTTGTGGCATCGGCGCCTCATTGATCATATTTGGCGAGGTACACGGCATCACTCTCGCTTTTGGCGCCTCGCTGATCGGTGTGGCCATGGACTACGTACTGCACCTCTTTTGCCACCACGCTTCCGCAGCGCAACAGCGAGATGGCGACAGCCACAGCAGCGGTCATAGGGCCAGTCATGAGGCCAGTCCCGCGCAAGCCTTTCGCGACATCGCGCCCTCATTGGTGCTAGGCGCATTGACGACCTTGGTGGGATTCGCGGCGCTGGGCCTGTCCAGCCTGCGTGGTCTGCGCGAGGTAGCCTGCTTTGCCGCCGCCGGCCTTATCGGGGCCTTGCTCAGCACCTGGATCGTTTTGCCGTTGATGATGCCCAAACGGGCGTCGACAGTGAAATTCCGTGACACACTGACACGCAAACTCGAAGGCATACTTCGGTTCCTACAAAGCCATCATCGTTGGTTATGGCCCGCGCCCATAGCGGCCATCCTTCTGTGCGCCATCGCTCTGCCACAAGCGCAATGGAGCGAGCAACTGATGGATCCGGCGCGCCTAGATGCGCAACTATTGGCCGAGGACCAACGGGTGCGCAAACAGGTAACCCGATTTGAACAGATGCGCTTCGTCGTGGCGGTAGGTCAAAACGAGGAGCAGGCTCTACAACGCAACGAACAGGTTGCCGCGCAGCTGCGCGAGGCCGAGTCGCAAGGAGAGCTGCAAGGCTATCGCAATCTATCTTGGTTGCTACCCAGCGCCCGTACCCAGACCGCTGTGTGGCAAAGCATGCAGCAAGCGCTAAACGACAACGATCGCTTGCAAGCCATCCTAACCGAAGAAGACTTTGACGCCGGTGCCTTTGCCCCATTCTTTCGCGATCTACGACAACCCGCCGTACCGTTGCGCTATCGCGACTGGTTACAAAGCCCACTGGCCTTTATGGCACAACCCTTTCATCTCAGTCTGACGGAGAACCCCGCAAAAGATCCTGCTGAACACTCAACCGAGAACCCCCATAGCGCTAAGAATGCAGAGGACGCCAAGAATACCGATAGCACCGAGAATACCAATAATAATAGAGTAGCGTTTGTGAGCTTCTTACACGGCGTCAGCGACGAGAGCGCCTTAGACAAACGCCTCTCCAGATTTCCAGGCGTACACTTTGTACGTCAACAAGAACTCATGTCCCAAGCGCAGATGGCCTATCAAGAACAAACCTTGGTAGCCATACTTCTGGGGGTGCTCGCCGTATGGATCACCCTGATCGTGCGCTATCGACGCCCCTCCTTATGGCTAAGTGCTGCCCTACCGGCTGTACTGGCCGCCGGCGTGAGTGCCAGCGTCCTCACCCTAAGTGGCTGGGGCATGAACCTGGTCACCCTCACCGCCATGTTATTCGTACTCAGCATGGGCGTGGACTACAGTATCTTCTTGATCGACGATCTCACACGGCAAGCCGGGTCAAAGCATGACGCTCACCAGCAGCGTTATCACGCAACAGCATTTCTCAGCATCACCCTCGCTTGCGCCTCCACCCTCCTTGGCTTCGGTCTGCTAGCAATTTCCGACCACCCACTCCTATCCTCACTAGGCCTGAGCGCCGCCACCGGCATCCTCGCCAGCTGGGTGCTCGCCCCTACGACATTGATTTTGTTGAGCGCAACTAGTACCTCGCCACAGGGATCCTGATGGATTCAACTTGCCCTCAACGTCCAGCACTGCGTTGCCGAAGCTTTG
>CAYWAT010000206.1:0-1804 GCA_964456305.1 uncultured Polyangiales bacterium
TTTTGGCGGCGTTGGCATATATCCCTATCGACTTGGTTGCGAGACTATCTCTATTTCCCACTAGGGGGTTCACGTGCCGGCGCCGGGCGCACCTATATCAACCTATGGCTTACAGTATTTCTCATAGGTTTATGGCATGGCGCGGCTTGGACCTTTGTCATCTACGGGACGCTGCAGGCCTTCGCTGTCGCCATTCATCGATGGTTTTACAAACGCTCGGGTCGCAGTGCCAGTGCTGAAACCACGCCTGCCATCCATGTGCTCAAAGTTTTCGCGTGTCTGCAGTTTGTTGTGTTCTCACGCATTCTTTTCCGTGCAACCAGTTTAGACAACGCGGCAGACGTTGTGGCGCGACTGGGCAGTGGCATGTTTTCCTGTGCGCAGATCGCACCCAGTATTTGGTTTGTGCTTTTGTCGACATTCACAGTGCATTATCTTCCTAAAAAGTGGTTTGGCGGCGTTGAGCAGCTCTTTCAACGAGCTCATCCTATCGTGCAAGGATTGTGCTTGGCTGGACTTGCAATGGCGCTAAGCTGGGTGGCAACGTCCCAAGTGGTGCCTTACATTTATTTTCAGTTTTAACGCCCGGAGTATGAGTCCCCTCCCACCATCATCCGCATCATCTCAGGCGGAAGGCATACCGGAGTCCATAGAGCCTTCGCGCAAGCAAACGCATGCGGCGTTGCGATCTCTAGCGTTGATCATTCTGGTTTTGGCGGTGATCGCTGCGTTGACCTACGTCATCCCCGGATGGGAACGCTATCAGCCTTGGTTGGTCGACACACCGGCGCCCATCGTTCGTCTGTTTACTGGCGACGATATGGAAGCTGGAGTTCCTGAGTTTGCCGGGGCGGGCGGGGGTTATCAACGCTTACATGGCTTGGGTGGCGAGATCCTTCCAGGCGACCGTTCAAAAGGTGACCCGCAGCAAATCGATGACGCTGTTACGCCAGTCGATCAAGACAAAGGTATCGAGACAGACGCACCGGACAGCAAAAAAAAAGACCTGTTAGGCATGCTGCCATTGAACCTTAGCGAGTACGCAGATGTTGAAACCGAAATCGAGGACCCCAGTGGCCAAGCCATGCATGCTTTTTTTGCTCAGCTGAAAACCACAGCTCTGCAAAAAGACCAGACGATCACCCGTGTTGCCCATTATGGGGACTCAAGCATTGCCACCGACCTGATCACTCACACAATGCGTCGCAAATTGCAGCAAAAGTTTGGCGATGGGGGGCATGGTTTTGTACTGATCGCCAAAGGTTACATGCCCTATCGCCATCGAGATGTGCTGCATCAAGCCAGTGACCGCTGGTCCCTGCGCATGCTGGTCAATGGCGATGACCGCCGAGGTTTATACGGTTACGGTGGTGTGCAGTATCGCAGTCGACCGGGAGCGTGGGCGGTCTTTGGTGGTGATGCTGAGGCTCCGGTGGGACGCTCGGTAGCTAGTTTTGAATTGTTCTTTTTGAAGCAGCCCAAAGGTGGTGTTCTGCGTTTACAGATCGATGATGGCCCTAAGCGAGAGCTCAGCACCGTCGGTGCGCACATTGAATCCGCTTTTGAGCGCATCGATCTAGAAAAAGGCCCCCATCGACTGCGTATCGAGCACGGTGGTCAGGGCTCCTCTTATCTTTTTGGTGTCGTGCTCGAAAACGACGGGCCTGGTATCGTTTACGATTCTTTGGGCCTGGTCGGTGCGCGGGCCCGTCGGCTGTTGAACTACGACGCGCGTCATATCGCCGAACAGATCGCCCACAGACAGCCAGACCTCTTGATTCTGGGTTTCGGTGGCAACGAAGCT
>CAYWAT010000207.1:0-1725 GCA_964456305.1 uncultured Polyangiales bacterium
GTTACATCGCTGGTATCGGTGAATGCTGCAGTTGCAACAACACCGGTAGTGTCGAATGTAATCGTGCCGGATTCCGCAGAAACGGTACCACCAGGCGTACCACCATCGGGGTTTGAGGTGTTATCCTCGTCGTCATCACTGCAACCCACGCCAGCAATGCCGAGGGCCAAGGCAGCCAATATTGATATTAACAGTTCTTTATTCAGTTTCATCGTTCCATCCTCCGCGGACATGGCCTGAGTGTTTAGAAGCCACATCCTAGTTGTTGTCCAAGTCAATTCTTAAGATGAACCAAGCATTGACCCGAATCAAGTCTAAACGGTGCTCGCGCTCTTCACAGAAAGCTTGGATGAGCTGCTTAGACCCTCTTGTTGACATGTTGCGGCCGAGTCTAAGCACAGGCTGCGGGCAGTGCAACGATGAAGTGTCCTCAATCGGCGATATTTTGTTATTTTTTCATTGCATTCGCGTCTTAGACAGCTCTTTTTCATCCTATGCATTGCACTCAAATGCTCAGCACAGCGCTTCATGCTGTCGGTCCTGACAATCAGCGCCCTCCCCTGACCCATGGCCTGCATAGTTATGCCGCTCGCATGCCCTGGGCAATGGCCCGAGCTCTCGTGCGAGGCTTTGCCCAACATGGCCAACGTATTCTCGACCCCTTTTGTGGCAGTGGCACCACCCTTCTAGAAGCCAAGTTGCGAGGCTGTCATGCGATCGGCACCGACATCAACCCCCTGGCGCTTCGCATTAGCGAGGCGCGTTGCACCCCTTTGGGGCGCGGTACACGTCAGCGTCTTGCGCAAGCCAGCACACGCGTAGTTAGGCGTACCCAGGGCTGGATTCAGGATCGTCATTATATTGATTCGCCTTTGGAGGCCTCGGAACGGCGTTGGTACGCGCCGCACACCTTGCGGGAGCTGGCGTGTTTGCATGCGGCGATTCAGCAGGAATCGCCTCGCGATCAAAGGCTGCTTCTGCTGATGTTGAGCGCCATCGTGACCAAGTTTTCCAAACAACGATCGGATACGCGCACCCACACGGTCACGAAAACATTGCGCAAGGGCCTGCCCACCGAGTTTTGGGCCCGTAAGGTGCACGAGCTGATCCAGGCTCACCAGCAACTCAGCCGTGCACTGCCCTCTCAGCATCATGCGGTGCGCTGTACGCAGGACGACGCCTGCACCTTGGCCAGCCTACCCGATAATCACGCGGTGGACTGCATCATCACTTCGCCTCCTTATGGCGGGACCTATAACTACTCGGATCATCACGCTCGGCGTTATCCCTGGCTGGGTATCGACACCCGTGACCTTGCCCAACAGGAAATCGGCGCCCGGCGAGACCTTAACAAAGGCGACGCATCGCATCATCGGATACAGCGCACCTGGGATGAACAGCTCTTGGCCTCTCTCCAAGCCATGCATCGTGTGTTGATTCCTCGGGGGTGGGCTATTCTAGTCCTGGGCGATGCTCAACTTAGCAAGCAACGCATGCCAGCAGACCAGCAGCTACGCCGTCTTGCCCCGCAGGCTGGCTTTGAGTTTGTCGATAGCGTTTCGGCCACGCGTGCAGACTGGACGGGACATCGCCAGGCACGGCGGGAGCATATTATCGCCCTTAAGTCGGGTTGCATCCATTCTTGAGCCCCATTGCAGCGCCGATGTAATCGTGAGCGCGGAATCTTCTACGCTTACCCCCCTGTTTTAGGCTGTTCACCGAAAT
>CAYWAT010000208.1:0-1014 GCA_964456305.1 uncultured Polyangiales bacterium
AACCTTCTCCTGAACCGAGGTCACCCGATGGCTGACAGGTGTTCGCAGCACTGCAGGCGAGACCTTTGGCGCAGTCCTTGTCCAATAGACACGGCTCACCGACGCGATTTTGCACCTTGTTTTCACAGGCACTCAATCCAAAGTTTGCCACGACAATGAGTAGAGTGGCTCCAAGATAGGCATATATGTAGCGGTGGCTTTTCAGCATTCGTTTTTCCTCCCTTACGACCCCAAAAACTCAGCTTCGCGAGGCCGAGTTCTCAGGCGCTCGCAGTCTGCGTCATTACAAGGCGTGGCGCAAGTCGCTCACCCACAACCTCTCCTAGCACTCACACGGGTGGAGGCCGCTACGCGACTATGGAGAGGAAGAGGGACACTGACTCTGTAATTTTTGCATCCTTGTGGCATCATAGCCATGCGGAGCGATGGCGAGGTAGCGCTTGCTGAGGTCGCACACGGCGCGAATGGAATGCGCGTCTTCGGGAGAGTTTTCTGCTTTTTTCTTAGGCCTTTTAGCGCCTTTACGAGCGGATGCACTTTGGCTGCGATGGAGCTCAGTTGCGAGGGCCGCGATCGCTTCTGCAGGCGGAGCTTTGCCTCGAATGGCAGCACGTAACTCTGACAACGGGCTCTTGCCGCGCTGTATGCCGATGTTTGCAAAAAGAAAGTGAGCTCCGCCGTGATCACGGCTCAACGCCAGCGCTGTTTCTGCATGACGAGCTGCATCACGGAACTGACCACGCTCAAAAGCCAAGCGTCCCCGCGCTACTGCGACGTCAGCTTTCAGAAATGCCAGAGTGCGAGCATCGTGGGTAGCGGTATCCGACCGCGCCAGGTCTGCCTCAGCCGCATCAATATGCGCAGTGGCTTCTTTGAGATCACCATCGCGAGTGCGCAACTTGGCCAGAGCAAGATGAAGCTTAGCGCCAGGCATACCACCGACCGCACCGGTCGTTCCCGTAGCACCAGCTGCGCTCAACGTTTGTCGCGCTGCGGCATTAGCCTCCGCTTGCA
>CAYWAT010000208.1:1039-1715 GCA_964456305.1 uncultured Polyangiales bacterium
GATGCGAGTAAATGACTTCTGACCTGAGCCTTCGCTGCTGATCCAGCATCATCCGACTCTCCTTGAGGTGCGCCGGCAACGCGCAAGAAGCTCTGCAGTGTGGGAACGGCCACGGCGCCGAGACCGGCACCGACCAACATGTCAGCCAGGATTCGCAACCGATCTACACCGAGTTGTGGTGCGAGTTTTTGTAAGCGCTGCAGAATAGCATCGATATTGTTAAGCGAAAAACTCGTGCCAGCGGCTGCTCTTTTGACGGCACCACTACCATCACTCTGGCCATCATCACTATCTGTCTTCGACATTGCATCCGATGTAACACGTGGCGCCAGACTGGCCTGCAGCAGGCCCTGCAAAGCCTCGGTATGGGTTGGACTATCTTTAAGAACGTGTTCAAAGGCCCGCCGAGCAATGTCATATCTTTGCAGTCGCAAAGCAGCCCGGCCGTAGAAGACTTGGAGTTGCTCGTGGTCACGATATTGTTTCTCTAGTTTTTGGAGATTAGAGAACGCCTCTTCGTTGCGACCTTTGGCAAGATCGATCTCCGCTTTGGACAGACGCAGCGTCAAGCCCATGCTCTCATCACCGTTGTCTCTCGCATCGGTATCGGTTGCCTGCAGACCATCAACTCCTTGCGCGCTTTCGGTCAACTGAGCCTTGCGCGCCTTGGCTGCGT
>CAYWAT010000209.1:0-1702 GCA_964456305.1 uncultured Polyangiales bacterium
CACGACGGTGACTATCATCGGTAAACTGCGCTTCGCCCTGATGCATGGTCACCAAACGGGACCAATCTTGACTGCGATTGAGCAATTTGCCTAAGGCCTGCAACGAAGGCACATGCGTGGGCTGAATACGCAGAGCCGTCTCGTACCACTTCACCGCGTCGCCTGCGCGATCCAGGTGCTCATCCAAAAGCTGGCCAATGCGATGCGATAGATTAAGGCGGGTATCGTTGGAGGTGCTGATCTTGACCAGGCCCTGCAGGGTATCCACTAGCTTGCTGTAATCCTCGCAGCGTTCGTACAGCAGAGCGAGCTCCTCTAGCACCAAGCAATCGCGTGGGGACTCGGCGATGGCTTTCTCTAGCGCGGCCAAGGCTTCCTGACGATTGCCCAGGCGCTCAACATGCAGACGGGCGATGCGGTACAAGGCCATGGTACGCACGGCCGGATCGGAAGAGCGCTCGGCCTCCACTTGCAGCACCCGAATCAAATCACGCCAACGGCGTTGACTGTAATGCAGGCGTTTCAGGGCCTCGAAAGCAGCATGGGCATCGGGGTCAATACGCAGGGCCGTCTCGTAAAGCTCGATGGCTCCCTCGATATGCGCCTGGCGCGACTCCATCAGCCGCGCACGATGCACGATAAGGGCAGCGCGATAGCGCGGATCTTGAGCGACTGCGTTAGCGGCTTGCTCGTAGGTATGGCTGAGCTGATCCCAGGCCTCTGCACGCATGTCGCATTGCTCAAGGGCCTTAATATACTGAGGATGCGCCCGATCGAGCTCAAGCGCTGTGGTGTAACACTGGCGCGCATCGTCGTAACGCTGAAAGGCGTCCTCAAATAAACGTCCTTTGCCGAAATACAAAGACGCTTTGCGCTGGGCATTCGAGGTAAAGCGCGCCTCAGCATCGAAAAGCTCAAGGGCGCTATCATGATCACCACACATCAATGCAGTGCGACGAGCACCGCGCAGAGCCACCAAAAACTCGGGCATATGCTTGATAGCTTCTTGGTAATGCAGGCTAGCCCGACTTAGGTCGGTGAGGGTGTGCTCGTAAATGCGCGCCATTTCGTAATGCAAGCGCGCCGCACGTGCCGATTTGGGACGTTCCGCCAGGGACTCTTCGCAGCGGCGGATCAGGTCTTGTGCATCTAGGCTTAAGGCATCGAGGGGCTTGCCTTCATCCCCCTCCTGGGGTTGATCAAGATACGCATTTCGCAAGGTGTCGCCCATAAACTCCTGCCATTTGAGCACATATCCTACCTGGCCGACAACGAAATACGCGAGTTCCTTACACGCAGCGGTCGGGGGACTCGAAATCGTCGTCCGAGAGGGTCTACCTATATAGAATCAATGTTACGGACAAAGCACATAGACAGCGCTTTCTCTTGCGGGTCAGACAAAAAGCGCTAGCCTTCGCCCCACGATTACGGTGGGTGTAGCTCAGTGGTAGAGCACCGGATTGTGGCTCCGGTGGTCGCGGGTTCAAGTCCCGTCACTCACCCCAAATGTCCTTTGCAGTTGCAGATTGACACGTGAGCGCGCTGTTTTATGGTAGCGCCCTAAGCGCCCGTAGCTCAGCTGGATAGAGCGTCGGACTTCGAATCCGCAGGTCGCAGGTTCGAATCCTGCCGGGTGCGCCATTTAGTTGCGTTTAAGGCCCTTCCCAAATCCCCCCTACCAACCGCGAAAGTAATGTAGTCC
>CAYWAT010000210.1:0-1669 GCA_964456305.1 uncultured Polyangiales bacterium
TGACGAGGCTCTTTTGCTTTTTGTAGCGCACCGGCCGTGCGTCGCTGTTGCGCATCGCCAGCTGCACGGAGGTCACGATGTGGGCGATCACCGCGAGCAGCAATACCGATCGAGCACCCCAGAGCAGGGCAGGCACTGAGCGTAGCCAGGCCGCGTAGTCATTCATGGCCTCTGGTCCACTGTACAGCTTAAGGTTGCCTGCCAAGTGCCCGATCAGAAAGCCAAATAGAATCAGGCCAGAGATCGCCATGATGGCTTTTTTACCGATTGTGGTTTGGTGAAAACGCAGCACGCTCGTCTTCTTCTTAGCGGTTTTCGTTGCTGCCCCACCCGCTGCTGTCTTACTCAATGCCGAAGCTGACATATCCAAGTACTCCTCCATGTACCCACGAGGCTGCCTTGGATGATCACTAATCCAAGCACAGACTACCGCCTTACGCATCTAGTACCTCGCCACAGGGATCCTGATGGATTCAGGTTCGCCATCGGCGTTCAGAACAAGGTGCGGAAGCTGAAGGAATAACGGGTTATTTCGCAGCTTCGGCAACGCAGTGCTGGGCGTTGAGGGCAAGTTGAATCCGTCAGGATCCCTGTGGTGAGATACTAGGTGCACGCGGGCAATATTGGGGGCGTAGCACGTTCGCATTCCGAATCCACAGACGATTCGGCATTTATTCGTGACATATCGAATGGCGCGGACCTGCGCTCTTCGTTACCATTCACGTCCGATGCCGCGGACACCCAAGAAGTTCAACCCTCATCCCTTCGAATACCATCAGGTGCTGGAGGTGCAGGTGGATTCGCTCACCAACCTGGGCCTAGGGGTCGCGCGCATAGCACTTGAAGGTGACTCCAGTGATCACTCAGCGTGGGTGGTGATGGTGCCCTATGCGTTGCCCGGTGAGCGGGTGAGGGTACGGATATGGCGTAATTACAAGAACTACTCGGTGGCCGATCTCATCGAAGTTCTTGAGCCCTCACCAGAACGTGTGGCTCCGGTCTGTGAACTTTTCGGCACGTGTGGGGGATGCCAATATCAGCACTTGGATTACGCAGCACAGCTGCGTTGGAAGCAGCAGCAAGTACAAGAGGTGATGCAAAAACTGGCACGGGTCGACCTTCCGGTGCAGCCCACCGTGGCTTCGCCGCGCACCTATCACTATCGCTCCAAGTTGACGCCGCATTTTCAGAAACCTCGAGAGGATGCGGATGGCACGATGGCGCTAGGTGCTATCGGGTTCATGCGCCAAGACTCGCGCCGCCTAGTCGATGTACCACGTTGTGTCATCGCCACCGAGGCGATCAACGAGGCTTTGCAAGGAGAAAGGCAGCGTCTTCATGATGACGTGGGCGAGCGAGCACGTAGCGCTCTGCATCAAGACGGGTCGCGCCGTAAACAGCGCGGCGGCACGCTACTGCTACGCGATGTGTGGCGGTCGAAGGAGGACCCGGAAAATGTAGACGGTCGCACTGTCTGTCTGGATCCCAAAGCCTGGGTGTACGAACGTGTCAATTCATTAAATATGCGCTTTCAGGCTGGCGAGTTCTTTCAGAACAATCCGTTTATTCTGCCGCACCTCGTGGACTATGTGGTCGCGCAGGCCAAAAATGACCGTAGTCCCGCACCACGTTTTTTGGTGGATGCCTATTGCGGTGTGGGTATGTTCAG
>CAYWAT010000211.1:0-1565 GCA_964456305.1 uncultured Polyangiales bacterium
TACACTCTTTCCTGCGACTGCCCCCGCGCGACAACCAACTCGGGGGCGCCATCGCCATCGATATCGCTCACCGAAGGCAGACCAAAAACGCCGTAAATATAGTCGTCAGGCTCCCTATCCACAGAGGTCACCAAGGAGCCATCGTGGGCAAAGACCTGCCAGTTGTCGAAGCGGCCGCGTTCATCGTCTCGGGTGCTCAATAAAAGCAGCTCCAAGACGCCATCGCCATCGATGTCCGCCACGGCCGTGACCTCGTTGCGCGAGACCTGCGACAGAGGTCTCGAAACCCGCCATTGAGCGCGTATTTCAGCGGTGAGGGGGTCCAGCGAGAAGACGTGACGATTGGCAATCACTTCGGGGATGCCATCTTGCTCAAGGTCGGTCACCAATACCTCAAAGCGAATCAATCGGTTCAGGTCGCCTAGGTCCAACTCGGTGAGCTGCACCCCGTCACGGGCACGCAGCACCTTTGTGCCTGCGATGATCAGGCTGGCACTATCCTGCCCCGGCGTCTTTACCGCGTTCAGGGCGGCGTGTAGGTCGCGAAAGGGAGTGGGATCGAAGGGCACTGCTGCGCTGCGCCACTTGAGCCCTTTGCTGAGGTTCCAGGCGGTAATGGTACCCCGGTCGTCACTATAGATAAGCTCATTGCCATCCTTTTGATCGGGGTCGATATCGGCGATCACCGCCGCCATCTGGTAACTGCTCGCCAGGGTCTCCAAGACGCGACGGGTGCGCGGGTCCAGCACGAGTATCTGGCTGCGCAAGGCGAGCACGCGCTGGTAATCAAAGCCGTTGGCAGGCAATAAGGGCAAAGGCTGCAGGGTGTTATTAATGACAAGCTCGGGCAGGCCGTCGCTATTGAGGTCGCCCACCAGAGGAGACTGCGTCGTCGCCCCAGTGTGCAAAACGCCGGGAATATCCTTGGCCTTAAACGCCCACTCAACCTGCATATCCCAAGGGTCCTCGACGCGATCCACCGCAGAGGGCCGCTCACAGGCAACAAAACGCTGCGCGGTTTTAGGCAGGGCATAACGATTGGAGAAGGTCGCCCCATCATCACTGCAGGCCGCTACCCACAGCATGCTCACCAAGACAATCTTGACGCTAAGCAGAAAGGCAAAGTTAAACCGAGAGCGACTAATTTTAGGCATTTAGGCGCCCTAGCAGAAAGGCTCTCGATGACAAGCCGGAGACACCACGCCCAACGCCCTCTTCACCCCATCGTTACAGCGCTGGTGCAGAACATCGCGAAAGGGTCGCTGCCCACTCCAGCCCAGGACACGGCCAAATCTATGACCTTCACACGCAACTCACCGCGCCAGATCGCTCTCAATTTGCGTTGAGCCTGAGCGCGCTCGAACCGCAGGACCGAAGACGTACTTAGAGGGTACTTCGAGCTCCGGCTCCGCTGCACTCTGCTGCCCTGCTTTCGCAGGCGCTCGCTTCGCTCGCACGCATCGTGAGGACCGAACGAAAGCCAGGATCAGCGTGAATCGAGAGTGGTCTAGGGGTCGATAGACAGAGGTGGCCTGTACACTCATCCGTCATCGCCTTTGTTCTCC
>CAYWAT010000212.1:0-1553 GCA_964456305.1 uncultured Polyangiales bacterium
TGAAAGACGGCGATCGCAGGCACCAGGCGCTGAACCTTATTGTGTCGTCAACGCATTGAGGCAACAAACGACATCACGACAGGAGATTTTTTGTACACTGGAACCTTCCTTGATCAATCGACCCGCTACAATGCTGTTTTCGCCGATATCTCAAGTGCTACGAAGCCCTGGTGGCATGGTGATCCAACACACACGCGCGCACGAGTATTTCAGTCTTACGTAGGTCCTATTTATGCTTCAGCAACGCAAGTCACGCGTCGAATACTGATGCCAAAACGCGGACATGGACTTGTGCCTAACGTCGTCACTCCGAGCGTGTTTCCCCCACAGGTCTTCGGATTATCGCAGCGCTTCGCACAATGCATCGCCGGTTATCTTGAACATCATCATGCACAATCCTTGAGGATACTAGAAATCGGTGTGGGATCCGGCATCATCACCTCGTGGATTCTTTATGCGATCGACAATGTTTGTCCTGACGGAACAGATATCAATCCAAGCGCCGTGTCTTGCGCCACACGTAATTTACGCAATGTGACCGCTGAAATGGCACCCCGGAGCACGGTCTCCTGGAAGGTTGTATTGGGAGACCTATTTCCCTCCCATGAGCATATTGATGCCCAAAAAAACCTCTATGACTACATCATCTGGAACATGCCTTTCTTTCCGGATAGGGCCGAGAATCACGCTCAGGCAGCGCGGTCGAACTTGGGTTACCGTGATTTGCAACGCTTATTAAGGGAAGCCCCATACAGGCTGCGCTCGGCAGGAGAGATCATATTGCTTTCCTCGTCATTTTACCGACCCACACTTTGTCGTCTATTCAGCCAATATCACTATGAACGCGAGACCATAGGCCGATGGCAGGTGAAGCATGTCATGGGCGCACCTTTGCCGGCAGCCCTACGCTTTGACGCCTTCGCAGATGTCCTGCGGCACCGTAACGAACCGACTCAACTCCTCCTATGAGTTTTGTCCAGCCTTAGCTTCAGTGTGCTGATGCGTGCCAAGAGACTCACTCAATGAGGCTGCATCGTCGCGTGGTAAGGCCTTCTGCTCTTTTACCTGGATATCATCGTCGTGATTAAGGCCGCGCTTAAGGCCGCGAATGGCTTTGCCGATACCCTCGCCAACCTGAGGAAGTCGACTCGCACCGAAGATCAACAGTACGATCAAAAAAATGATAATAAGCTCGCCCATTCCTAGATTTGGCATATCAACCTCACCGTGTAGATGTACCATGTTTTAGCCAATTGTCGAAGGCCAGTTGCTAGGACCGGCTTTTTGAGCCACGAATCCCGCCATGGGATTGTCAGTCGGAATTGTCGGGTTGCCCAATGTAGGCAAGTCAACACTATTTAACGCCTTGTCTTCGAAGCAGGCCGAGGCCGCAAACTATGCGTTTTGCACCATCGAGCCCAATGTCGGTGTCGTGCCAGTGCCTGATCCGCGTCTGGATGCGCTGGTGGAGCTTTTCAAGCCCGAGAAGATCGTACCGGCCACTGTCGATTTTGTCGATATCGCGGGACTGGTACGTGGTGCCTCCAAGGGTG
>CAYWAT010000213.1:0-1544 GCA_964456305.1 uncultured Polyangiales bacterium
TACCGCGTTTCAGCTGCCTCCGGTTATGTGAGCAGGCGATCCCTTCGACTGGATAAGAGGAGAAGCAGATAAAATGAAGAAGTGTCTTGGTAGCTTGAACAGCTTGATTGGCGTCGTATGTTTTACGATGGTAGCGATATTCACCGCTTGCTCGGATGACGGTGGTGAACGTGCCGAGAATGATGATGGCGGAAGCGGTCATCAGTGTGGAACCCCAGAAAAAGAGTACAGCGATGCCTCGTTGTTGATCCCGGTCGCGGCGCAGGTGCCGGAGCATTGCGAGGCTGACGGTGCGGCGAAGGTGGCCAAGCGGTATGCAGTGAAGACCGCACTGACCGATGTGGCGGTGAACAGCAGTCGCAGTGGCCAGAAGCGCGCTCTATGGGTGCGCAATGTCTTTTGTGGTGGCGACAAAGATGCGCGCTTTGAAATGATGCCATCCTCTTCACCCACCTTTGAAATCTACCCCGATGGCAGCGCCTGGTTGCACGGCAAAGCCAAGCTGTGGCTCGATGAATGTAACGTACGCACCCTGGGCGAAGAGTGGTCCTTCGATGTGCGCTTGAACAAGCCCACCACAGGACCGGGTCCGAAGTTTGAGCACAAAGACCCCGATGCCACACAGAAGCCCTACACGGATGACTGGACGTATTATGCGCTCGATGCCAGTGCCGCGGTGCTGACGGCACCCAATGGGGAAAAACTGGTGCTGGACCCTCGGCCCAATGATGGGCGTTTTGCCTTTCAGGTGGGCAAGTCCGCCAACGGCAAGAACACCGAGTTCGGTATGAGTGGCTGGTTTGATGCGCAACATATTGACGCCAGCGGCACCATGAAGCGTGTAGGCACCGGTGACTTCAACGTCGACCTGGAAGAACAAGAGCTCGCCGAATGCAAGAAGGTGGGGGAGCTGGCAGCGGAGCAAGCGCGTGTGCAGCTGGAGATCAACGACGACAACGTGGTACGTCTGGACCAACAGCCGGTGTTCGTGGCGCAGAAAGCTGGTCGTGGTCAACACATGGCTCGCATCCGCTTGAGCTTGAGCGATGCGCACAAAGCCAAGCTGGATGCTGGTAACGCCCAGGTGAGCCTGCGCATCGAGAGCCCTGATGGGTCGTCTAGTTCGACGCTCCCTGAGCTCAACGCATGGGATGCGCCCACCGAGTACCAGCAAGGGGGGCAACGGCTTTGGGCGTACAACCATGCCCTCACCTTTGAGCAAGAACCCGGCATGCGCGCTCTCATTCTCGAGACCGCTGCTGAAGGTGTGCAGGCTAAGGGACGCCTATTCATCCGTGTGCCTTCTTCTGAAGAGCAAGAGGCTTTAGATGGGCTAACCAATCGTAGTCAAACCACACCCACGATTCATTACTCCTCCTGGACCGGCACCCCGAACATGATTTCCGGTCGCTACCCCATCGATGCTGATGACGAGGTCTCCGTGCAGAACTTCATCGACCAGTATCGTACGATATGGTCGTTGAGTGCCGACGATGAGCTGCGCTTAGCAAAGCGTGTTGCGGGTAGCAAAAATGACACTCTCA